>JBKBLL010000189.1:0-7270 GCA_046296375.1 Alphaproteobacteria bacterium
TCGGTCAGCAGGCTGATCGGGTCGAGGATCATCCCGGTCGAGATGAGGAACGCCGGAATGAACACGCTCTCGCCGAGGACGCGCACCCGGTCGGAGATGATCGTGCCGAGCGGCACGAACGGGTTGAACGCGAGGCCGGCGAGGAAGGCGCCGACGATCGGTTCGATCCCGATGATCTCCGCGACGATCGCCGCCAGCCTCGAGCGGCTTGCAGGCCTGCGCGCCGTCAACGGCGGCAGCGCCGAGGTCGTCGTCGTCGATGGCGGAAGCCGCGACGGCACGCCGGAAACGTCCCGCGCCCTCTGTGACCGGGTCCTGGTGGCACCGCGCGGACGCGCCGCACAGATGAACGCCGGAGCCGCCGTCGCCGGGGGCGGCGTCCTCCTCTTCCTGCATGCCGACACGGACCTCCCGCCCGATGCCGACCGGCTGATCGCCGCCGCGCTCGCCCGGCACGACGCGGTCTGGGGACGCTTCGACGTCGCGATCGCCGGCCGGCATCCGCTGCTGCCGGTGGTCGCAACCATGATGAACCTGCGCTCGCGCCTCAGCGGGATCGCTACGGGCGATCAGGCGATCTTCGTCCGCCGGGACGCATTCGAGGCGGTCGGAGGATTCCCGGATATCGCGCTGATGGAGGACGTCGCCTTTTCGGCGGCGCTGCGGCGCCGTGCGCGACCCTGCTGCCTGCGCGCGCGCGTAACGACATCCGGAAGACGCTGGGAGAAGAACGGCGCACTGCGCACGGTCCTGCTGATGTGGCGCCTGCGGCTCGCCTTCTTCCTCGGCGCCGACCCGGCGGACCTGGCCCGGCGCTACGGCTATGCCCCGCGCGACGGCTGAGCCGGACACCCGGTCCGTCGCCGTCGCGGTATTCGCCAAGGCGCCGATCCCCGGATTCGCCAAGACACGGCTCGCGCCCGTTCTGGGGGCCGACGGCGCGGCCGCACTGCAGGCACGCTTCATCGAACGCACGGTCGGCACGGCGCTTGCCGCCGACGTCGGCCCGGTCACCCTCTGGTGCGCCCCGGACTGCAGCCATCCGGCCTTCCGACGTATCGCGGCGCGGTCACCGGTCGGCCTGGTGCCACAGCCGGACGGCGATCTCGGTATCAGAATGGCGGCGGTGTTCGCCGCGGCCGCCGGCCCGACGCTGCTCGTCGGCACCGACTGTCCCGTCCTGACGCCGGAGCATCTGCGCGCCTGCGCCGCGGCCCTGACGCGCGCCGATGCCGTCTTCCTCCCGGTCGAGGACGGCGGCTACGTGCTGGTCGGCCTCGGCCGCCCGGCGCCCGGTCTGTTCGACGACATGACCTGGAGCACCCCATGCGTGATGGCGCAGACGCGGACGCGGCTGCGGAGGATGCAACTGAGTTGGGCGGAGCCCGAACTTCTCTGGGACGTCGACGACGAAGCCGATCTGACGCGTTGCCGGACCCTTGGCCTGCTGTGAGACGCCGCGAGCCTCACGCCGGGTCCGACCGCTCTCGGGCATCTTCCGTCGCGACGGTTGCGAGTGCCGAGTGCGGGGGGTCGCCGATCTGCGTGACGACGCTGATCGAACCATCGGTTTCGAGCACGACAGCCCCGGCGTCCTCCGCCCGCGGCACACCCTGCGCACGGAGCACCGCGAGAATCTCGTCGCGCGTCACCCGCTGGGTGCGCATCGCGGCAGGAAGGAAGCGGCCGCGATAGAGGAGCAGCGTCGGTTCGGCCTTGATCAGACGCTGGAAAGCCTCCGAGCGGACCGACAGCCAAGTGATCGCATACTGCAGACCGATCAGCAGCGCAAAGGCCAGCAGGCCCTCCGAAAGCGTCACGGCGCCGTCGAGGAGCACCGTCGCAAGCGTCGAGCCCAGCGCCACCGTGACCACGAGGTCGAAGGCGTTGAGCTTCGACAGAGTGCGCTTTCCGGTAAGCCGCAGGAACAGGACGAGCGCCGCGTAGGCGATCGTGCCGACCACCAGCACCCGCACCAGGTCGGACCAGCCGTCGAAGAACATCGCATCTCTCCCTGAAATACGGGGCATCGGCCCCCCGTTGCCCTCCAGCGCTAGGGAGCGCCATATTGGAACCAAGTACGGACAGCGAGGGACACCGCCATGATCGCCGTCAAGCCACTGAGCCCGGATTTCGTCGCCGAGATCGAGGGGGTCGATCTGCGCCAGCCCGTGCCGCCGGAAGTCCTGGCCGAGATCGTCTCCGCGCTCGACCGCTACGGCGTCGTGGTCTTCCACGACCAGACGATCGACGACGAGCAGCAGATCGCCTTTTCCAGCCTGTTCGGCCCGCTCGAGATTTCACGCGCCACGCTCAGGCCGGGCGCCAAGCTGCGCATCAGCCAGCAGATGTCCGACATCTCCAATCTGGACGAGAACAACCGCATCATGGAGGCGAACGACTATCGCCGCATGAGCGGCCTCGCCAACCGGCTCTGGCACACGGACAGTTCGTTCAAGCGGACTCCGGCGAAGTACTCGATGCTGTCCGCCCGGGTCGTGCCCGGCTCCGGGGGCGACACGGAGTTCGCCGACATGCGTGCGGCCTACGACGCGTTGCCGGAGAAGGCCAGGGCCGAGATCGAGGACCTGGTCGCGATCCACTCGATCTTCCACTCGCGCGCCACCACCGGTTTCACCGACTTCTCGCCGGAGGAGCGCGCGGGCCTGCCGCCCGTGCCGCAGCGCCTCGTCCGCACCCATCCGGGTTCCGGCCGCAAGTCGATCTACATCGCCTCGCATGCGAGCGAGATCGTCGGCATGCCCGTACCGGAGGGCAGGATGATGCTGCTCGACCTGATGGACCATGCGACCCGGCCCCAGTTCGTGCACGCGCACCGATGGCGCAAGGGCGATCTGGTCATCTGGGACAATCGCTGCACGCTCCACCGCGCCCGCCCCTTCGATGCGGCGGAAGCCCGCGACATGCGCCGCACCACCGTCGCCGACGACCGGCCGACGGTGGAGCAGGCGATGGTCGCCTGAGGCGGAAACGCGAGATGGAGGAACCCGCATGAGCAGCAGCACCCCAAGCCCCTATCTCGCGGTCCGAGACGAGTGGCTCGCCCACCGTACGGAACCGGCGCTGGAGCCGGACCTGCCGATCGTCGACCCGCACCACCACCTTTGGGACCGGCCGCACTGGCGCTACATGCTCGACGACCTGCTGGCGGACACCAACCAGGGCCACAATGTCGTCGCGACCGTTTTCGTGCAGTGCCGGGCGTTCCACCGCGCCGGCGGTCCCGAGGCGATGCGACCGGTCGGCGAAACCACGTTCGTCGCGGGCGTCGCCGCCATGAGCGAGAGCGGCAGCTATGGGCCGACAAAGGTCTGTGCCGGCATTGTCGGCCATGCGGACCTGCGCCTCGGCGCGGCGGTGCGGCCGGTGCTGGAGGCACACATCGCGGCCGGCGGCGGCCGCTTCCGCGGCATCCGCCACATCACCGCCTGGGATGCCGACGCCTCGCTGATGAACCCCGGTTACAGCCCGCCCCGGCACCTGCTCGCCGACCCTGCGTTCCGCGAGGGCTTCGCAGAACTCGGCAGGCTGGGCCTCACCTTCGACGCCTGGCTCTATCACCCGCAGATCGACGACCTGACCGACCTCGCCACCGCCTTCCCGGACACCGGCATCGTGCTGGACCATGTCGGGGGCCCCGTCGGCATCGGCGCCTATGCCGGCCGGCGCGACGCCGTCTTCGCCGACTGGTCGGCCGCCATCCGCCGCCTCGCACAGCAGCCGAACATGCATGTGAAGCTGGGCGGGCTCGGCATGCGCATCAACGGCTTCGACTTCCACGAGCACCCGGACCCGCCCTCCTCCGAGCGGCTCGCCGACGCCTGGCGGCCCTACATCGAGACCTGCATCGAAGCGTTCGGCGCCGAGCGCTGCATGTTCGAGAGCAACTTCCCCGTCGACAAGGGCTCCTACGGCTACGGCGTCTTCTGGAACGCCTGCAAGCTCCTGGCGAAGGGTGCGAGTGCGGCGGAGAAGACGGCACTGTTCAGCGGCACCGCCTCCCGTTTCTACCGGCTGACCTGACCCCCCGGAGCGGGGCGTCTGGCCCCGTCCCCGCGGGCACCGGGGGGGGGGGGCGGCCCCCCCCCGCTCCGGCGGGAGCCTCACCCGGCCGCCGCCACCGCCTTCGCCGCAGCGTCGTAGGCCGCGAGGGTGATCGCGACGTCCGCCTCGTCGTGGGCGACGGCGAGATAGGTCTTGCCCTCGCCCTTGAAGACCCCGTTCTCGCGCATCGCCTGGTTGAAGATGCGCGGCTTGGCCGCGTCGCCGGATGCCATTCCGCGATAGTCCTGCACCTCGCCCGCAGTGAAGATCACATCGAACATGACGGGTGCGCCCACGACCTTCGCGGTCACCCCGGCCTTGTCGAGAGCGGCCTGGAGGCCTTCCATCAGTGTTCGGCCCGTCGCATAGACCTTCTCGTACATTCCCGGTCGGCGCAGGATCTCGAGCGTCTTCAGTCCCGCTACCGCCGCGACCGGATTGCCGCTCAGCGTCCCGATCTGCGGCATGAAGCCCTCGTCGCCGACGGCCGCCTTGTCGAAATGCTTCATGATCTCGGCCCTGCCGGCGACCGCGGACAAGGGGTAGCCGCCTCCGATGATCTTGCCCAAAGTGCAGACGTCCGGCACGACGCCATAGAGTTCCTGCGCGCCGCCATAGGCGAAGCGGAAGCCCGTGACGACCTCGTCGAAAATCAGCGGGATCCCGTATTCCGCGGTGATAGCGCGCATGCCCTCGAGGAAGCCGGGCCGGGGTGGGATGAGACGCTGGAACGGCTCCATGATGACGCCGGCCAGTTCGTCGTGGTGCTCGCGGATGAGCGCGACGGCCGCCTCGAGGTCGTTGTAGGGCGCGACGATCATCTCCTGCCGGACGCCATCGGGAATCCCCGCCGAGTCGGGCGCCGCGACCGGGAAGTTGCCCGGACGCTTCGGCCACAGGCTCATCAGCCCGTAGTCGCTCATCCCGTGATACCCGCCCTCGAACTTGAGGATCTTCTCGCGGCCGCGATAGGCGCGCACCAGGCGCATGGCGTACAAGTCGGCGTCGGTGCCGCTACTGCCGAAGCGGACCTGCTCGGCGCACGCCATGGCGTCGACGATCGCCTCGGCGAGACGGATGCCGTGAGCGTTGTTGGCGAAGAAGGTCGACCCCCGGCCGAGCTGTTCCTGCACCGCCTCGACCACCTCGGGATGACAGTGGCCGACGAACATCGGCCCCGACCCCAGGAGATAGTCGACATACTCGTTGCCGCTCACGTCCCAGACGCGGCCGGCGCGGCCGCGGTCGATGACGATGTCGCCGGGAAAGTTGCCGAAAGTGCCGCCGGGAAGGACGCGGCGCGCGCTCTCGATCAGGTCGCGCTCTTCGTCGCTACGAGCGAGTCTGGACATGGGCATGGCTCCTGAACTGGCGGCTCCCGCCGCGATCATCTTGCGGGACGCCTCCGGACACAAGACCGCCTCGGCCGCCGCCCTGCGCATCGACTGGCGCAAGCAATAACCGTGCATACCCCATGCCCGCGGGAACGCCGTCGCGGCCGGGCAGTTAGTGACCATGCGACGGGAGATCGACCAAAATGCGCGACGACAGCGAAGCTACGGGGACGGCGGCCGCGGTGCCCCCCGGTCCGGGCGTGGACAAGGTGCTGCGTGGCGCGGTCGTGGGGAGCTTCCTCATCCTGCTGCTCGCGGCCCTGTTCTTCGGCAAGGAACTCCTCCTGCCGGTCTGCCTCGCCTTTCTCCTCGCGCTGGTGCTGAGTCCGATCGTCCGGGCCCTGGAACGGCGCGGCGTGCCGGAAGGCATCACCGCAGTCGCCCTCGTCGTGATCCTGCTCGCCGGGATCGGCGGCGCAGTCTACGGGCTGAGCGGCCCGGTATCGAAATGGGTGGCGGACGCACCGCTGCTGGCGAGCCAGGTCCAGCACAAGGTCGCAGCCCTGCGGCGACCGGTCGACGCCGTCGTCGAAGCGTCCAGCCAGGTCGAGAAGATGGCCGAAAGCAGCGACCCGACGGTGCAGCGGGTCGTGCTGGCCGAGCCCGGCCTGCTGACACGCGCCGCGACCGGTGCCCCCGAGGTTCTGGCGAAGATCGGCCTGACCCTGGTACTGCTGCTCTTCCTGCTGGCTTCCGGCGACATGTTCTTCGAGAAGCTGGTGCGCGTACTGCCGACCATGTCGGACAAGAAGCGCGGCCTGCGCATCGCGCGGAAAGTCCAGCGGGAGGTCTCACGCTACCTCTTTACGATAACGCTCATCAATGTCGCCCTCGGCACCGTGGTCGGTGTCGGCATGTGGGTCGTCGGCCTGCCCAACCCCGTCCTCTGGGGCATCGCCGCTACCGTCCTGAACTTCATCCCCTACATCGGATCGGCGATCGGCATCGCGCTGGTCGGGGTCATCGGCCTCGTGACGTTCGACACCCCGGGACAGATGCTGCTGCCGCCGGCGGTCTATGCCGCAGCCACCATGATCGAGGGGCAGATCATCACGCCGCTGCTGGTGGGCCGGCGGCTCGAGATGAACGCCGTGGCGGTGTTCCTGGCCGTCGCCTTCTGGGGATGGCTGTGGGGCATCGTGGGCGCGATCATCGCCGTGCCGATGCTCGTGGTCGCCAAGGTCTTCTCCGACCATGTCGACGGGCTGAACGGCCTCGGCGAGTTCCTGGGCGCGCGAAACGTCGGCACCGATAACGGCGACGAGGACTGACCGCAGCCACCGGCGAGGCCGGTCCTGTCGCGCAGGGGCCGTCGCGGCAGGGGCTGGCACGCTCCGCGCCACGCCTGCTAGCCTGTACGGACAAACGCCCGCACAGCCGAGAGAGCCGCCGCCCGTGTCCCTTCGATCGTCGCCGATCCGCTCGCTCCTGATCGCCAACAGGGGCGAGATCGCTATCCGTATCGCCCGCGCCGCCGCCGACCTCGGCATCCGCAGCGTCGCGGTCCATTCGGACGACGACGCGACCTCGCTGCACACGCGCAAGGCGGACGCGACCCTCCCGCTCGGCGCGACGGGGGTTCCCGCCTACCTCGACGGCGAGCGCATCATCGCCCTCGCCCGAGAAGCCGACTGCGACGCGATCCATCCGGGCTATGGCTTCCTCGCAGAGAACGCGACCTTCGCCGAGCGCTGCCGCGAGGCGGGCCTGACCTTCGTCGGGCCGGACACGTCGACCCTCGACCTGTTCGGCGACAAGACCAAGGCGCGTGCGCTGGCCGAACGCGCCGGCGTACCCGTTCTGGAGGGAAC
>JBKBLL010000190.1:0-7246 GCA_046296375.1 Alphaproteobacteria bacterium
GCTTATCGAACGCGAGCGCGCCGGTCTGGTGCGGCGCTGCCACGGCGACCTGCATCTCGGCAACATCTGCCTGCTGGACGGCGAGCCCACCCTGTTCGACGCGATCGAGTTCAACGACGCCTTCGCCTGGATCGACGTGCTCCACGACCTAGCCTTCCTGCTGATGGATATGGAGCACCGGGATATGCGAGGCCTCGCCAACATCGTCTTCAACGGCTATCTCGCGCAGGCGCCGCAGGACGAGGGGCTCGCCGCGCTGCCGGTCTTCCTCGCTGACCGGGCGATGGTCCGCGCCAAGGTGGCGGCGACGACGGCTGCGGCGGAACCGCCGCCCGCGCCGGAGCGCGTGGCGGAACTGCGCCGCGAGGGAGCGGCCTATCTTGCCGCCGCCCAGGCCTATCTGCGGCCGGCGGCACCCTGTCTCGTCGCGGTGGGCGGGGTGTCCGGCTCCGGCAAGTCGACGCTGGCGGCGCGGCTGGCGCCGGGCGTCGGGCCCGCGCCGGGGGCGGTACACCTGCGCAGCGACGTGGAGCGCAAGCGCCTGTTCGGCGTCGCCGATACGGATCGTCTGCCCGAGGCGGCATACGCACCCGAGGTCGGCCGGCGCGTGTTCGAGCGGCTGTTCGAGCGGGCCGCCGAAGTGCTCGCCGCAGGCCACGCCGTCGTCGTTGACGCCGTCTTCGGCGATCTCCGGCAGCGCGAGGACGCGGCGGCCGTGGCACGCCGCGCGGGTGTGCCCTTCCGGCCGATCTGGCTGGAGGCACGGCAGGAGGCTCTGATGGCGCGCGTGGCGGCACGCCGCGGCGATGCCTCCGACGCCACCCCGGCGATCGTCGCGCGCCAGCTCGAGGCCCGCTTCGCGGCACCCGAATGGCCGCACCTGTCCGGCGACGGTACGCCCGATGCGGTCGCCGCGGCCGCCTGCGCTCTGCTCGCCCCGGATCGGCCGGACGGGGGCTGACGGGATGCGGGCGTCACAGTTCCGTCTTCAGGTGATTGGTCGCCGCGCGCCTCTCGTGCTATGCCGCGCTGCAGGGCGCGCCGGGCTTAAACCGGCAGGGTTGACAGGGCGGTGAGGGTGCAGGCGGCGGACGGTCGGTCCAGGAGCGAGTCCGGTACGGTGACGGTGCGCAGCGTCGGCGAGCGCACCATCGTCGTGTTCGCCGGCGACTGGGACACGGACCATCTGGCGCCGGCGTCGACGCAGCTCGACCGCGTCGGCGATCCGGGCCCCGGTCCGGTCACGCTGGACCTGCGTGCCGTCGACGCGCTCGACACCAACGGCGCGCTGCTCGTCCACCGGACCGCCCAGGCCCTCGCCGCCGGCGGCCGACCGGTCGACCTCGACGTGGCGGACCCGCACCACCGCACGCTGCTGGACGCGGCGGCGCGAGCGCCGGACGAGGCCGGCGAAATCCCGCGCGAACCGAACCCCCTGGTCGTCCTGCTGGAGCGGACGGGCCGCAACACCCTCGGCATCCTGGCGACCGGGCGCGACCTTCTCAGCTTCCTCGGCGCGGTGACGCTGGCGCTGCTCGCTTCGCTGGCGCGACCGCACCGCATCCGCTGGCGCGCCCTGATAGCGCAGATGGAGCAGACCGGCCTCTACGCCGTGCCGATCGTCGGGCTGCTCAGCTTCCTGATCGGCATCGTCCTCGCCTACCAGAGCGCCGACCAGCTCGCGCGGTTCGGCGCGCAGATCTTCACCGTCAACATCGTCGCGGTCGGTGTGCTGCGGGAGATGGGCGTGCTGATCACGGCGATCATCGTCGCCGGCCGCTCGGGCAGCGCCTTCACCGCCCAGATCGGCACGATGAAGGTCAACCAGGAGATCGACGCACTGGAGACGCTGGGCATGAGCCCGGTGGACGTGCTCGTCGTGCCGCGCGTCCTCGGCCTCATCCTGGTCATGCCGCTGCTGACGTTCTACGCCAACCTGATGGGCCTGCTCGGCGGCGCGGTCATGTCGATGATGTCGCTCGACATCGGCTTCAACCAGTTCCTGGTCCAGCTGCAGGGTGCGGTCGACGCGTCGACGCTCTTCGTCGGCCTCGTCAAGGCGCCGCTGTTCGCGGGGATCATCGCCGTCGTCGGTTGTTTCGAGGGGATGCAGGTCTCCCAGAGCGCGGAATCGGTCGGCCAGCGCACGACGCGCTCGGTGGTGGAATCGATCTTTCTCGTCATCGTGCTGGACGCGATGCTGTCGATCCTCTTCTCGGTCATCGGCGTATGAGCGCGATCCTGCAGAACCAGCACGAGGCCGGGGCGGCCATCCGCATCCGCGGCCTGCGCACGCAGTTCGGCAGCGCCGTGATCCATGACGGTCTCGACCTCGACGTGGAACGCGGCGAGGTGCTCGGGCTCGTCGGCGGGTCGGGCACCGGCAAGTCGGTGCTGCTGAAGGAGATCATCGGCCTGATCGACCCCGCCGCCGGCGATATCGAGGTGCTGGGGCACAAGGTGCGCGAACTGCGCGGAGCGGAGGCACGGCTCCTGCGGCGGCGCTGGGGCGTGCTGTTCCAGGATGGTGCGTTGTTCAGTTCGCTGACCGTGGCGGAGAACATCGAGGTGCCGCTCAAGGAGCACACCCGCATCGGCGCGTCGCTGCGCGCGGAAATCGTGCGCCTGAAGGTGGCGCTGGCCGGCCTGCCGCCGGACGCGGCGTACAAGAAGCCGGCCGAACTCTCCGGCGGCATGCGCAAGCGTGCCGGCCTGGCGCGGGCGCTGGCGCTGGACCCCGACCTGCTTTTCCTCGACGAGCCCACGGCCGGCCTCGATCCGATCGGCGCCGGCAAGTTCGACGAGTTGATCCGCGACCTGCAGCGCTCGCTGGGTCTCACCGTGGTGATGGTGACGCACGACCTGGACAGCCTATATGCGATCTGTGACCGGATCGCGGTCCTGATCGATAAGCGCACCAGGATCGGCACCATTGCTGAACTCGAACGGGACGACCATCCCTGGATCAAGGACTATTTCCGCGGCCCGCGCGGCCGTGCGGCGGCAGTGGCCGCCGAACGGACGACGGCCGTCGCGGACAACTCAGCCGGAGAAGGGGCATAGCCCATGGAGACGCGCGCGAACTACATCGCCGTCGGCGCCTTCGTTCTGGTGCTGTTCTTCGGTCTGGTGGGCTTCACACTCTGGATCGCGGAGTTCCGGACGCAGACCGCCTATAACAGCTACGATATCTATTTCACCGGCTCGGTCAGCGGACTGCGCGAGGGCGGGCCGGTGAGCTATCGCGGCGTGACGGTCGGCGAGGTGGAGGACATCCGGATAGACCCGGCGAACGTGGAGCGCATCCGCGTCACGGTGCTCATCAGGGACGATACCCCGATCAAGACCGACACGCAGGCGAGCCTCCAGATGCAGGGGCTGACCGGCGGCTCGATGGTGATGCTGAGCGGCGGCACCAACGAAGCGCGACCGCTGACCCGGACCGCGGACGAGCGCCTGCCGGTCATCGCCTCGACCCCGTCCCAGCTCGAGCGCCTCATGGACGGGGCGCCGGCCCTGGTGGAGAGCATCGGCGCGCTGGTCGTGCAGGCCCAGGACATCCTGCGCCCCGAGACGCGCGAGGCCTTCGCCGAGACCATGCAGAACCTGCAGATCTTCTCCGGCATGCTGGCGGCGCAGTCGCCCAACATCGCGCAGACGATCGAGGATGCGTCGGTGACCCTCGCCGAGTTGCGCCAGTCGAGCGAGGCGATGGGACGGCTCGCGGCCCAGGTCGAGAAGGACCTCGTGCAGACGATCGGTACCGTCAACCGCGTGGCGCGCAGCATCGACGGGGCGGTGGTCAATCTCGGCGCCGACGGCCAGAAGGTGCTGCAGGAACTGCGGCGCACCGCGGCTACGGCCACCGCCGTGGCGCGCGACGTCCAGCGCATGGTGGAGGAGAATCGCGGGCCCGTGCGCGATTTCACCAGCACCGGCCTCTACGAGCTGTCGGCTTTCGTCAACGAGCTTCGCCAGCTGGTGGGCGGGCTCAGCCGCGTCACCACCGATATCCGGCGCGATCCAGCGCGCTTCATCTTCGGCAGCCAGCAGGATGGGTATGAGGCCAGGCAGTAGTCGGATCGTCGCGGCCTTCGCCGCCGTCGCCATCCTCTTCGGTTCCGCGGGCTGCACGGGCATCGTCCCCGGCCAGGGGCCGGCGCCGATGCTCTACACGCTGACGCCGAAGAGCACCTTCGCCGACGGCCTGCCGACGGTGGACTGGCAGCTCGTGCTGGAGGTGCCGTTCGCGTCGGCCGCCCTCAACACGACGCGCGTCGCGATCCAGCCGACGCCGATGAGCTTCGACTACTATGCCCGCGCGAGCTGGACCGACGTGGCCCCGCTGATGGTTCAGACGCTGATGGTGGAGTCGTTTGAGAACTCCCGCAGCATCGTCGCAGTCGGGCGGGCGTCGATCGGACTGCGCTCGGACTTCATCCTGAAGACCGAACTGCGCGAGTTCCAGGCCGAGTCGTTCCGCGGCGGCGCCACGGTCGGGATCGACGTGAAGCTGGTGAAGATGCCCGAGCGCACCATCGTCGCCGCCAACGAGTTCCGCGCGACGGCCCCCGGCGACGTCGACCAGCTGTCCTCCATCATCGAGGCCTTCGACCAGGCGCTCGGCCGCGTGCTGAAGCACACGGTGGAATGGACGCTCGTCACCGGCGAGGAGATCTGGCGCAAGGCGAAGGCCGAGGAGGCGGCAGCTGAGGCTAGGGCCCGCCGCGAAGCCTTCTGACGGCCGCCAGCACCGGCATCGCCGCGAGCGCATCGGGCGGCAGCCGCGCCCAGTCGATACCGACGGCCCGGCCGGGTGCGTCCGGTACGGCGACGCAGCGCGTGGGCGTGGCTATCGCACTCAGCCGCTGGTCGATCGCCTCGACCGGGAAGGCGCCGACGACCTGCAGGTCGTGGACGGTGGTCGCGACCGGCGCCGGCGCATGCCCCAGTTCGACCAGGATCGCCGATTCCAGGTCGCTGTAGCCGGCACCCTTGCCGGCGCGCCGCCCGTCGACGGTCACCGCGACCGAGCCGCAGACGATGGCGTCCATCTGCGGCAGCTTCGCGAGAGGAATCTCGACCGCGAAGCGCGGCCAGTTGGCGCGCGCCGCCGCTTCCGCCGCCCGCTCGGGCGGGATGCGGGCGGGATCGAGCAGCATGAAGCCGCCGGCGAGCCGCGGCGTGGCGATGTAGACGGCGATGCCGCGCCGCAGCGCTTCGGCCCGGACGAAGGCCTGCGGCGTGTCGGGATTGACCTTGATGCGCCGCGCGCCGTGCCAGGGTTCGAGGTCGAACAGCCTCTGCGCCGCCGCCTCGGCGCCCGCGAAGTTCGGGATGCGCCCGCGCGCGGGCAGGGGCGGCCGTGCCGCACCGGCCTTTTCCAGCCGGCGCCAGGCGAGGTCGCGCGCGCTCGCCTTGTCCGGGAAGGCGAGGCTCATCTCACGCGCATCTGGAGTAGCCGCAGGCGGTGCACAGGTCGCAGCCCTCCTGGTGCAGCAGTGCGGCCGCACCGCATTTCGGGCATTGGCCGAGCGGCGCGGTGCCCGCCGCCGGCGGTGACGGCCGTGCCGGCGCCTCGCTGGCCGGCATGAAGCCGATCTCCACCATGTGGCGCTCGATCACGTCGCCGATAGCGGCGAGAAGCGAGGGGACGTAGCGCCCGCCCATCCACTGCCCGCCGCGCGGGTCGAAGACCGCCTTCAGCTCTTCGACCACGAAGACGACGTCGCCGCCGCGCCGGAAGACGGCGCTGATCATGCGGGTCAGCGCCACCGTCCAGGCATAGTGCTCCATGTTCTTCGAGTTAATGAACACCTCGAACGGCCGCCGGCGTCCGTCCTCGACGATGTCGTTGAGGGTGATGTAGATGGCGTGGTCGCTCTCCGGCCATTTGATCTTGTAGGTGGCGCCGGGCAGCGTCTCCGGCCGCGCCATCGGCACGGATGCGGGCGGCCCGGCGGAAAGCGGCTGGGAGGACGCCGGCTGCCCCGTGGACAGAACGGCGCCGGTGACGGCGTTCGGCCGGTAGGTCGTGCAGCCCTTGCAGCCGCTCTCCCAGGCCTGGAGATAGACGTCCTTGAAGGCGTCGAAGCCGATGTCCTCGGGCAGGTTGATCGTCTTGGAGATGGAACTGTCGATGTATTTCTGCGCCGCCGCCTGCATCGCGACATGCTCCTCGGGGGTCAGCGCCTGGGCGTCGACGAACCAGTCGGGCAGGGGGGCGTCGCCGTGCATCGCGCGCCAGGCTGCGACGGCATGGTCCACCACGTCTTCCTCGTGGCGGCTGCCGTCCGGCATGAGCACCGTGCGGGTGAAGCCGTAGGCGAAAATCGGCTCGATCCCGGACGACACGTTGCCGGCGAACAGCGAAATCGTACCGGTTGGGGCGATGGAGGTAAGGAGCGCGTTGCGGATGCCGTGCCGCGCGATCGCCTCGCGCACGTCGGCGTCGAGAGCCGCCACAGTCTCGCCGGCGAGGTAGCGATCGCGGTCGAACAGCGGGAAGGGACCCTTCTCCGCGGCGAGTTCGGCGGACGCGAGATAGGCCTCGCGCCGGATCGTCGCCAGCCATGCCTCGGTCGCGGCCAGTGCCGCGCGGCCGCCATAGCGCAGGCGGCACAGGGCGAGCGCGTCGGCGAGCCCGGTCACGCCCAGGCCGATGCGCCGCTTCGCCCGGGCCTCGGCCGCCTGCTGCGGCAGGGGGAAGCGCGACACGTCGACGACATTGTCCATCATGCGCACGGCGGTCGCGACCAGCCGGCGCAGCCGTTCCGTGTCCAGGCGCGCCTCCGGCTCGAACGGCCGCAGGATCAGCGGGGCGAGGTTGATCGATCCCAGCAGGCAGGCGCCGTAGGGCGGCAGCGGCTGCTCGCCGCAGGGATTGGTCGCCTGGATGGACTCGCAGTAGTGGAGGTTGTTGGCCCGGTTTATCCGGTCGATGAAGATCACGCCCGGTTCGGCATAGGCGTAGGTGGCGCGCATGATGCGCTCCCACAGGGCGCGCGCCGGGACGGTACGGTACACCCGATCGCCGAAGACGAGGTCCCAGGGCGCGTCGTCGGCGACCGCGGCCATGAAGGGGTCGGTCACCAGGACGGACAGGTTGAAGTTGCGCAGGCGCGACGGCTCGCGCTTGGCGTCGATGAACTCCTCTATGTCCGGGTGGTCGCAGCGCAGGGTCGCCATCATGGCGCCGCGCCGCGACCCGGCGCTCATGATCGCGCGGCACATCGCGTCCCAGACG
>JBKBLL010000191.1:0-7213 GCA_046296375.1 Alphaproteobacteria bacterium
GACCATCTGCGCGCCGTGACGGACGAACTGATCGCACGCGGCGGGTTCGGGTCGCCGACCATGTTCGTCGACGGCACCGACATGTTTTTCGGCAACGACCGGCTCGACCTGATGCGGGACCTTCTGCGCAAGCGCGCCGGAGCGCGCTGACGGGGACGCCGACGACGGCCGGGCGCGACGGTTCATCCGCCGTGCCCGGCCGCCCTGGATTCAACGCGTCATCGCCGCTGGCGCGCCTTGCGCGCGGCATAGCGCGCATCGCGCGCAGCCTTGCGCTCGGCGTCCTGCGACTGTTCGCGCAGTTTCTCCAGTTCCTTGGCGTGCTTTTCGGCCTCGACCGCGACCTGCTTCGCGGCTTCGTTCGCCGCACGCTCCTCGGCGAGGCGCTCCGCTTCGGCCCGCTTCGCCTCCTCGCGCTCGGCGAGCCGCGCCTCCCGCGCCTCTGCGGTGCGCCGACGCTCTTCCTGGCGAGCCGCAAACGCCGGATCGTTCTGCGGCGCATTGGCACGCGCCTTCTCCAGCAGAGCCCGCTTGGCCTTCGCCTGCTCGCCCAGCCGATCCTGTACGCTGGGTTCCTTCCCCCTCATCCTCGAAGACCTCTCGCCTTTGTCATGCACATCCCTTCAAGAAATAGGCGCGGCGAGCGCCATCTTAAACGGCCCGCTCGCGGATATGCGGCCGACGCATGCCACGACGGGTCGGCGAGAACCCGCAGGAGGCGGGCCGCTAGGCAGGAAACGCCTGCCGATCGGCAAGATCTGCCGGCTCTCCCCCGCCTCCCGGCAGAATCTGCCGGGCAGTAGATTCCGGGAATGGCGGAAACCCTGGAGCCGGCGTCTGGCACGCCCATTGCTCCCCTCTGGTCGTCCCCGGATATCCGGCGGACAGGGGCAGATAGCCCCACCCGGCAGGATGCCGAACCGCATTCCAGGAAGGAATCCACACCATGGGCCTCAATATCGTCTCCAACTACGCCGCGAACGTCGCCCACCGCAACCTGACGACGACCGATGCTCAGGCGACCTCGTCCCTCGCCAAGCTCTCCTCCGGCACGCGCGTCGTGTCGGCGAAGGACGACGCGGCGGCCATGGCCATCGGCTCGCGGATCAGCTCCGAAGTCGCCGGCCTGAAGCAGGCCGCCGTCAATGCCGGCCAGGCCGCGTCCATGCTCCAGATCGCCGACGGCGCGATGGGCAAGACGTCGGACATCCTAACCCGGATGAAGACCCTCGCGGTGCAGGCCGGTTCGGATCAGCTGGGCATTACCGAGCGTGTAATGCTCGACACCGAGTATCAGGCGCTTGTGAGCGAAATCGACCGCATCGCGCAGTCGACCCAGTTCAACGGTAAGCAGCTCGTGGGTGGATCCAACGCGACGTCGGTCGGCACAGTGCCGGCGGCGCTCGGCGCCGACGTAGGATTCGCTCGGTTCGACTTCGCGTCCGACGTCGGGAACGCCAACTTCACTGTCGGGTACACCGTTGCGGACCGAGTGGTAACTGTAACGAACACCGACACGGGCGAAAGTCAGGGTATCGCCCTCGATGCGGACCCCATCACTGGGAACGAGACGCAGACCGTCAACTTCAACCAGCTCGGCATGCAGATCACTCTCAATTCTGCGTTCCAAAAGGGTGTCGCTGTCGCATCTACCGCCCTCACGTCCGTCGCCGGTGGCAGCAACACTTCCAGCTTCAACTTCAAGATCGGCACCGGCGTGGATGCCGCCCCCACCGATCAGATCAACACGTTGACCATCGAAATCGGCTCGACGACCGCGAATGCCCTGGGCCTAGATACAACCGATATCACATCGGCCGCGAACGCCGATACCGCGCTAACCGCAATCAACTCCGCCATCGACAGCCTGAACACCTCGCGTGCCAACGTGGGCGCGTCGCAGAATCGGCTCGAGTTCGCGGCCGCCAACCTGTCCTCGACCATCGAGAACCAGGAAGCGGCCCGCAGCTCGCTGCTCGACCTCGACGTCGCGGCCGAGATGACGCGGTTCACCAGCAAGCAGATCCTGATGCAGGCCGGCGTGTCCATGCTGGCCCAGGCGAACCAGATGCCGCAGAACCTGATGCGTCTGTTCGGCTGATCCGGACCGGGAGGAAGCGGCATGCCACTTCCTCCCTTCCATTCCGGACCGCCACCACGACGGCGGCGCGGTAAGGAAGGATTTACGCAAGGGCGCTATCCAGGAGTATCGAGCCGCGGTGCGATCGCGGACGGAACCGCCGCCGGGATCGCCCGGCTGCGCGGAATGGGGACAGGCGCATGGCCAGCACGACGCTCAACAGCCTCGTCGTCAGCAACTCGGGACGCGTGTCGTTCTCGGGTCTCGGCTCCGGAATCGATTTCCAGACGACGGTCGACGCGCTGATTGCCGCCAAACGCATTCCGGTCGACCGGCTGGAAACGAAGGTTTCGGCCAACCAGTCGAAGATCGCCGCCTTCCAGGACGTCCGCGCCGGCGTGGCCAGGCTCCAGGACTCCCTGAAGAACCTCTACGGCGCAGTCACCGTCGACAGGTCGCGCGACATCTTCGAGGCGAAGCAGGCCTTCGCCAGCGCCAGCCGTACGGACGGCCAGGGCGCGTCGAACCCCGCCAATCTGCTCGGCGTCACCGTCACCAACCAGGCGACGGTCGGCAAGCACACGATCGAGGTGGTCCAGACCGCGGCCTCGCACCGGGTAGGCAGCGGCGCCTTCACCAGCGTGAACACCGACCTCGGGACCGCACTCGGCCTCGGCCCGAACAGCGTCTCCGGCACGATCGAGATTGCCGGCGCGCCGATCGACGTCATGGGGACCGACACCCTCCAGAGCCTGGTGGACCGGGTCAACAACGCGAACAGGGGACCGACCGCGACCGGCGTCACGGCCAGCATCGTGCGCGTCTCCGCGACCGAGAGCTACATGGCCCTGACCGTCGACAAGGCGGGGCGGTCGCTAGGCACCGACGTCGCCGTGGCCGACCCGGACGGGGTCCTGGCCCAGCTCGGCTTCCTGGACGGCGGTGACTTCGCCAACGAGTTCCAGGCCGCCCGCAAGGCCCGGTTCTATGCCGACGGCATCATCGATCCGGTCAACAAGGAGCCGCTCCTGATCGAGCGCGACAGCAACACGATCAGCGACCTGTTCGCCGGCGTCACGCTCAGCCTCTATCAGGCCGAGCCCGGGACCACCGTCACGATCGACATCGACCGCAACCTGTCGCAGGCGAAGACGGCGATCACCGGATTCGCCGATGCCTACAACGAGCTGCGCGGCCTGCTGAACTTCCACCTCCGCCCGGACCCGGCGACGGGCAAGCCGCGCGAGGATGCCGCGCTGTTCGGCTCGTCGGCGCTGGTCGACATAGAGACGCGGCTCTCGCGGCTGGTCGGCACCGGCGCGCAGGGCGCGAACGCCGGCTTTACGGTTCTTCCGCAGATCGGCGTCAACTTCACCGGCGGTGCCGCACTCGCCGATCCGCTGCTGAACGGCACGCTGACCATCGACAACGAGAAGCTGGAGCAGGCGCTGATCGGCAATATCGACGGCGTGAAGAAGATGTTCGCCTTCGACTTCGCCCCGTCGACCCCGCAGATCACGCTGCTGGGCTTCGATGGCCGTGCCGCCTACAAGGCGGACGGCTACACCCTCGACGTGACCTGGGACGCGGTGAACGGGCGGCTCGCCGGGGCAACCATCGACGGCGAGCCGGCGACGGTAAACGGCCGCCGCATCACGGTGGAGAACGGTCCGGCAAAGGGCCTGATCCTCTACTACAATGGCGGCGCCGACGCGAACGGCATCGCGCTCGACTTCAGCGTCGGCCTCGGCGCCTCGATGTTCTTCGATCTGGGCAACCTGCTCGACCCCAAGACCGGACTGATCGAGACCGAGATCGGGGCGCTGACCACCAACAACGAAAAGTCGCGGGCGCGCATCGAGGAGATGACGGTACGCCTCGACCTTCAGCGCGAGAGGCTGCTCGCGAAGTACATCGCGATGGAAACCGCGCTGACCTCGATGAACCAGACCATCGAAAGCCTGAAGCAGATGACCGAGTCGATGTTCAGGAAAGATTAACCAGGCCCGTTCATAGTCGGGGCAGGCATCGCTTGGGAGACGGGACGTGCAGCATCAGGCATCGGTGGCCTACCAGACACAGCAGATCATGACGGCGCCGCCCGTCCGGCTCGTTGCCATGCTCTACGAGCGCGCCCTCCGCGCTCTGCGCGACGCGATCCGCGCCATCGATGCGGGCGAGGTCCAGACGCGCTTCGAGAACGTAGAACGCGCGTCCGAGATCGTCGTCCATCTGGCCGGAACGCTCGACACCGAGCGCGGCGGCGAGGTGGCGGCCAATCTCTCGCGCCTCTACGTGTTCATGCTGCGCCGCCTCTCCGACGTGAACCTTCGCAACGACGCCCAGGCGGCACGCGATGTGATCGGCCTCCTCGAGCCCCTGGCCGAGTCGTGGCGGGAGCTTGCCCGCACCGCCAGCGGCGGCGGCGCAAGCGCCGCACCTCCCGCTACCGTCACCGCAGCTCCCCGAGGCATAGCCGTTTCGGCCTGAGCCGCACCACTCCCGCAGTTCCGACCGTCCAGAACCCCCCGGATCGCAAGATCCGGGGGGTTCTCGCGTTTTTGGCGTTCCGGCAACCGGACAGGGGTCGATCCACGGGGAAGACCGGCGGGGGGCGCCACCTGCGGCCGGAGGCGCACACGGTCTTCGGTATGCCGGCTCAGCCCGGCAGGAAACGTCGGGTAAGCCCTCTGCGCTCGGCAGTCTTTGCCGAACCAGCCGCGCAGATATTACCGCCTCGCCCCGGTCCGTACATCATTCCATCGTGATTTTATATTTTATTTCAATAGGATACGTCGAACGCGCCGTCTGGCCCACCCCTTGCTCCCCAGGCTGCGACTGTTCCATGCCCACCGCACGGCCTGCCGTGCAGAGCAGGAACGGCTCGGCAATCCCGCCGGGAAGCGTTTGCAGGAGTAGGATCCAATGGCACTCAACATGGTCAGCAACTACGCTGCCAACGTTGCACATCGCAACCTGGCGGCAACCGACATGCAGGCGACGGCATCGCTCGCCAAGCTGTCGTCCGGTACACGGGTCGTCTCCGCTAAGGACGACGCCGCGTCCATGGCCATCGGCTCGCGGCTGAACGCCGAGATCCAGGCCCTGCGCCAGGCGACCGTCAACGCCGGCCAGGCCGCCGCGATGATGCAGATCGCCGACGGCGCCATGGCACGGACGTCCGACATCCTGACCCGCATGAAGAGCCTCGCCGTGCAGGCGGGTTCGGACCAGTTGGGCGACGTCGAGCGCGGCATGCTCCAAACGGAGTACGCGCAGCTCATCGAGGAGATCGACCGGATCGCCCAGGCGACGACCTTCAACGGCAAGACGCTGATCGCCGGCTCCGCCGCCACCGCGATCGACACGATCGGCGCGGATCTGACGGCCGCGGACGGCTTCGCCCGGTTCGACTTCGGCCCCGGCGTGGGCGCGGCGAGCTTCACGGTCGACTACACGACCGCCGATAACGTCCTGACAGTCACCAACACGACGACCGGCGAGAGCCAAGGCATCGTGCTGCCGACCCCCGACCCGATCGCCGCGAACGAGACCGAGACGGTGAACTTCACCCAGCTGGGCGTGAAGATCACCCTCAACGCGGCCTTCAACAAGCTCGCCGACTCCGGCGCCGGCAATGTCATCGACACCATGGTCGACCCGAACGCCAACACCAGCTTCGACTTCAAGATCGGCACGGGCACGACGGCGAACGTCGACACGCTGACGATCACGATCGGTGCGGCCACCACCAACGCCCTCGGCCTCGACACGACAAGCATCGCCACGGGTACCGGCGCCAACCTGGCGCTCGACGCGATCAACCTCGCCATCGACGCCCTGAACACCTCACGGGCCGGCATCGGCGCCTCGCAGAACCGGCTGGAGTTCGCCTCCTCGAACCTCGCCTCGACGATCGAGAACCAGGAGTCGGCCCGCTCCAACCTGCTCGACCTCGACGTGGCGGCCGAGATGACGACTTTCACCAGCAAGCAGATCCTGATGCAGGCCGGCGTGTCGATGCTCGCCCAGGCGAACCAGATGCCGCAGAACCTGCTCAAGCTGCTCGGCTGACGCCGCCGGACCGACCTTCGCAGACGGAGACATCCGATGAACGACAAGGACTTCGACGCCGGCACGACGATCCGTTCGGAGCGGCCGTCGCAGATGGTAGTGATGCTCTACGAGGAAATGCTCGCTTCGCTCGATCGCGCAGTGGTCGCGACCGAGCGCGGCGACCTTCCGACGCGCAACCGCCACGCGCGTCGGGCGGCCGACATCGTCGACCTGCTCGACGGCTGCCTCGACCGGTCGCGCGGCGGCGAGATCGCGGCCAACCTCGCCGCCCTCTACCGCACCGTGCTGGGACGCCTCGTCCAGTTGAACGCCGGACGCAGCGGCCGGCCCGGCCGCGAGGCGATCGCCCTGCTGGAGCCGCTCCTCGACGCCTGGAAGGCCGTCGACCGCGAGGAAGCGCTGGCGTCCGCCGCCTGACGCCTCCGCGACGGACGAACGGGGCCCACCGGATGCGGCGGAGGGAGCGGCCGAGACCGCCCCTCCCGCAGCGGCCGCCCTCCGTTCGGCGAACCCCACATCCCGACATCAATCACGGCACGGCCCACGCCCCATGCTCGCAGCCATCGTCACCAGCGCCTCAGCGCCCGATAGCGGGCCGACACGCCCCGCCGGCACCGCCCGCGGCGCGGCCGGCTCCTTCGCGGGCATACTGTCCGGCCTGCGCGGGACCGATCATCAGGAGACTTCGGCCGTGGACTCCGAAACCGGCGGCCGACCGCAGGACACGACCGCCGCGCGCGGGACGCGCAAAGCCGAGCGCGCCATCACGACCCTGACCGAAACCGCGCTGCGGGTGGACGCAGTCGGCCCCGGTGACGAAAACCGCTCCGGAGCGGACGTCGGGGCGACCGTCCCACCGCCCGTCCCGCCGGCCGTCCCGGTTCAACCTCCGCCGGCCGCGCCGCAGGCGAGCGCCGAAGCGCCGATGCGCAATCCGGCGCTGAACGTGGTTCTGGTCATGGTGTGTGTCCCCGATGCGCCGGCGAGAGAAAGCCAGCCTCGGGAGCGCCGATAGCGGCCCCTTGTGACGGCCGGGACCAGTAACGGTGACGGCGA
>JBKBLL010000192.1:0-7211 GCA_046296375.1 Alphaproteobacteria bacterium
CGAACCGCCCTGATGCACCGCCGCCAGCGAGATCGGCACCACCAGCAGCAGCGTGGCGATGCCGGTCGCCAGCTGGATCAGCACCATCGCCGCGAGCGCATGGATCGGCGTCATCACCTCGGCCGGCAGGGCCGCGGCCCGCGCACGCCACCACAAGACCAGCGTCGTCGCCAGAGTCGCCACCGCCAGGACGCGGTGGTGGAACTGCACCGCGGCGGGATTCTCGAACGTGTTCTGGAGGAGCGAGGGCAGCGCCGCATAGTCGGGCGGCACCAGCCCGCCCTCCATGAGCGGGAAGGTGTTGTAGATCAGGCCGGCGCGGTTGCCGGCGACGAACGCGCCGGCGAGGATCGTCACCGTGACCAGCCCGAACACGGTCCAGAGCAGGCGGCGCAGCGCTGCGGGAATTTCGGGCCGGACCACGCGGCCGAGACGCAGGTCGAGGGCCATCCACAGCATGAGGCCGAACAGCACGAAGGCCAGCCCGAGATGCACGGCGAGACGGTAGGGGCTGACCGTGGTGCGGTCGACCAGGCCGCTCTTCACCATCCACCAGCCGATCGCCCCCTGCAGACCGCCCAGGGCGAAGACGGCGAGCAGCTTCAGGGTGAGGCGCCGGTCGAGCATGCCGCGCCAGGCGAAGACGGCGAGCGGCACGATGAACAGCACCCCGATCAGCCGCCCCCAGAGACGGTGAATGTACTCCCACCAAAAGATCGTCCTGAAGTCGTCGAGCGTCATCCAGAAGTTCTGCAGGCGGTACTCGCTCGTCTCCTGGTAGAGGGTGAACAGGCGGTTCCATTCCCGCTCGGACAGCGGCGGGATGGCGCCGACCAGCGGCTGCCACTGGGTGATGGAGAGCCCCGATTCGGTGAGGCGCGTGATGCCGCCGATTACCACCATCGCGAGGACCGCCGCGCAGCAGGCGAAGAGCCACGCCGCCACCGTCCGCCGGTCGCGCGCCGTCGGCCTCGCTTCCGCCGCCGATCCGACCGTCGCCATGCCCGTCATATCGCCGCTTCCCGCTCGCGCCGCTCGCCGCCGTCTCTACCTGCCGGGGCGGAACGGCTCCGGCAAGCGCGGGTGGCGTTATGCCGCAAGCGGTGGCCGTCCGACAACGCGTCCGGGGCCTGCGGTCACGCGGCCGGGTGGAAAAGGAACCCCTCGTCCCAGCGGGAGAACCGGCCGACCGACTGGCCCGGGAAGTGCGCGGTGCAGACCAGCGTATCCGTATCGCAATAGCGTTCGAGGAAGCCGCGCCGGGTGCGGCCGGCCAGCGCCGGATCGAAGTCCGAGCGCATCGACAGTTCCGGATAACGCGCCTGTAGCGGCGAATGGATCAGGTCGCCGCCGAAGACGGCGCCGCCGCCCGCTCGCCCGACCCGCACGGCGAAATGGTCGGGGGTGTGACCGGGCGCCGGCTCCAGCCTGACATGGTCGTCGAGCGCATGGTCGCTGCGTACCAGTTCGACCTGCCCCGCGGCGACGACCGGCAGCACGCTGTCCGCCATATAGGGGATCGGCGTCTGGGCGTGCCGCGCCTCCCAGTGCGCCAGTTCCTTCGCGGAGAACAGGTAGCGCGCGTTCGGGAAGGTCGGGACCCAGCGGCCGTCCAGGAGGCGCGTGTTCCAGCCCACATGGTCGGCGTGCAGATGTGTGCACATGACGAAGTCGATGTCGTCGACCGACAGGCCGGCGGCCGCCAGCGCCCGCATATAGGTGTCGTCGGTCTTGCCGTGCCAGTGCGGCCGCGTCGGATGGTTCTTCTCGTTGCCGATGCAGGTGTCGATCAGCACCGTATGGTGTGGCGTGCGCACGATGTAGGTCTGGTAGCAGAGCAGGACGTTGCCGTAGACCGTGTCGAGCCCGTTGCCGACCAGCCAGTGGCGGTTGGCTTCCAGCACCTCCTCGGTCAGGCCCGGAAAGAAGACGCGTGGGCGATAGGCCTCCTCGTCGGACGGCGTCTCCTGCTCGACGATGCGGTGGATGACGAGGTCGTCGACGGCGAAGCGGGTGGTCATGGCGCCCTCCTGCGGATTTTCCCGCGAGCCTAGCATGGCGGCGGTGCGGTGGTTACGCCCCCGCGCCACGCCCCGTCAGGCGGCCATGTCGAGAATCTCCCGCACCTGCGCGGGACTGTCGATCCTCCGCGGGTTGGTGTGGGTCCAGCGGTCGTGCATGGCGTTCTTCGCCACGAGATCGAACTGGTCCGAGCCGACGCCGACCGCGGCGAGGCTGCGCGGCAGGCCCAGGCCGGCGATGAAGTCGTGAACCACGTCGGCCGCCCGCTCGCCCGGCCGCCCCAGCGCCTCGGCCACCAGCTTCTGGCGCTCGGGGTTGACGCTCTCGTTCCAGCGCAGCACCGCCGGCAGCATGACGCAGGACGTATAGCCGTGCGGCACGCCGCAGGTGCCGCCCAGCACATGCCCGATGGCATGGCTGGCCCCCTTGGGCACGCCGGAGCCGACGCCCGTCATCGACAGCCACGCGCCGAGTTGGCAGTCGAGGCGCGCGTCGAGGTCGTGGGGATCGGCCTTCACGCCCTTCAGCCCGCGGCCCAGCAGGCGAAGGCCGTGCAGATAGGCCCCGTCGCAGAAGGCGTCCGGCTGCACGGAGCAGATGCCTTCGACGCAATGGTCGACGGCGCGGATGCCTGTCGACAGCCACAGCCATTCCGGCGTGTGCACGGCCGGGGCCGGATCGAGAACGACCGAGCGCGGCATCAGCAGCGGATGGATCCAGGCCTGCTTTACCTTGGTGCGCGGGTCGGTGCAGCCGGCGGTCATGCCGAACTCGCCGCCCGACAGGGTGGTCGGCACCGATATCTGCCGCACCTTCGGGCCGTCGAAGCTGGGATAGCGGCGGGTCCCGTCGGCGTCGACCACGGCGCGGTAGGGCTCCAGCCCGTCCATGTCGCGGATATCGTGGCGCAGGCAGATCTGCACGACCTTGGCGGCATCCGTCACCGATCCGCCGCCGAAGGTGACGATCAGGTCGGCGCCCGCGTCGCGCGCGACATCCGCCGCCGCGATCACCGCATCGCGCGGGGTATGCGACGGCATGCGGTCGAACTCGGCGGCGTAGCGCGATCCCAGAGCGTCGCGAACCTTCGCGATCTCGCCCGTCTCGCGGTTCAGCGTGCCGCTGACCAGCAGGAAGACGCGCTCCGCCCCCAGGCGCGCCGCCTCCTCGGCGACGGCCGCGGCCGCGGGGCGTCCGTAGATCACCCGCTCCATGGCAGGGAAGTTGAAGACGCCCGTCTGGACCATGCGACTGCTCCCTTCGTCTCGCTTCATCGCCGGCGCTCGGCCGTCATCAGCCACAGCACCGCCCCGCCGGCCGCGGCGACCGCGCCCATCGTCGCGAAGGCGATGCTCCAGCCGGTCAGCCCGTCGCGGCCGAACAGGTCGAGCACCACCCCGAACAGCACCGGCCCAACGAACCCACCGATCGCGCCACCGAGGGCGAACAGGCCCATGGTGGCGCCACGGGTCGCCGCATCGGACGCGGCCACGGCGCCGCCGCTGAGCGGGCCGGAATCCGCCAGCAGCAGCATATTGTGCAGCACCACGGGGATCAGCAAAAGCAGCAGCGGCTGTCCCACCGCCAGCGCCACCAGGACCGCCGCGACCCCCGACGCGCCCATGGCGATCGCGGCGGTGCGGGCCATGCCGAAGCGTGCGCCCACCTCGCCCGCGATCATGCTGGCCGGGACGCCGACGAAGTTCAGGCCGGTGACGATCAGCGCCAGCGTCCAGACGGAACCGTCATACAGGCTGAGCCCGCCGGCGAAGGTGAGGAAGGCGACGGTCCAGCCGCGCACGCCGATCAGTTCGACGCTGTGCGCGAGGTAGCCGACGATGCAGCCCATCGCCCGCCGGTTCCGCAGCACGGGGCCATAGTTGAAGATCCGCGTCCGGCCGGCCGCGGGCTGCGGCGCCTTGGGCGGGATCATCACCGCCAGCGCAGCCGCCGCCAGGTTCAGCATTCCGGGCACGAGAAAGGCCCAGCGCCAGTCGAGCACCTGGGCCAGGCCGATCGCGATCAGCACGGAGAGGCTGGAGCCGATGGCGAAGCTGGAGACGTAGAGCGAGGCGGCCCGCGCCTGGAACGGCCCGTCGATGCGGTCGCCCAGCGCCTTGAGGCCCGGGACGTAGGTCGCGGCGAGACCCAGCCCCTGCAGCGACCGATAGACCGACGCGCTCCAGAAGCCGTCCGCGAACAGACCGAAGCCGATATAGCCGACGGCGTTGACGAGCGCCCCCCAGATCAGCAGCCGTCGGGCATCCATCCGGTCGGTGATCGCCAGGAACGGCACGGCGATCATGTAGGCGAGGTTCGGCATGCCGTTCAGCCAGCCGGCCTCGGTGTTGGTCAAGCCCCACTCCACGATGAAGTGCGGCAGCAGCGCGGCGAAGGCGTGCAGCCCCATGAGCGTGAACGCCAGGAAGGCGCACGCCAGGACGAGAAGTCGGACGGGCGGCATGGATACCGGGGGAAATGCGGAACTGCCGGAAGCGGCGGGACGGGCCCTCAGGTTAGCCGGCCGCGCCAACCGCGCCTATATACTGCCGCACGTCCCGGCTCCTATCGGCCCGCGATATACTCCCGCATGGCCGAACTTTCGCTTTCCAGGTCGTCGAGGCGGCGCTTGACCACGTCGCCTATGCTGACGATGCCGGCGAGTTGGCCGTTCTCGATCACCGGCAGGTGTCGCACGCGATGGCGGGTCATCTCGACCATGATCGCGGGGACGCCGTCCTCCACGCAGCAGGTGCGGATCGGCGCCGTCATCGCGGCGGACACCGGCATCGCCAGAGCGCGGGCGCCACGCTCCGACAGGACCCGCACCACATCGCGTTCCGAGAGGATGCCGATGCCGGTCCTGCCATCCAGGCTGACGACCAGGGCGCCGATGCGTTTTGCGGCGAGGGCGGCGACCGCCGTCTCGACGGTCGCGTCCGGGGCTATCGTCGCGACGTCGCGCCCCTTCGAACGGAGAATAGCGGCCACTGTCATCGCGACCTCCCGCGAATGTCTCGACAAAGTCTACACGCGTTTCGCCGCAGGAAGTTAGCGATAAGCGCACTTGCATCCCGGAGGTCGAACCGCGACTTTCCTGCCATGCACGGGTCTCCTGCCCGATCCCGGGTGACGGCCGTTCTGGGGCCGACCAATACCGGCAAGACCTATCTCGCCGTCGAGCGGATGCTGGGGCACCGTTCGGGCATGATCGGTTTTCCGCTGCGCCTGCTGGCGCGCGAGAACTACGACCGCATCGTGGCGCTGAAGGGTGCGGCGAAGGTGGCCCTGGTCACGGGCGAGGAGAAGATCGTGCCGCCGAACCCGTCCTGGTTCGTCTGTACGGTCGAATCCATGCCGCTCGACCGCCGGGTCGGCTTCCTCGCGGTCGACGAGATCCAGATGGCGGCGGATCCGGAGCGCGGCCACGTCTTCACCGACCGGCTGCTGCACGCGCGCGGCCTCGACGAGACGATGTTTCTGGGAGCGGACACGGCCCGCCCGCTGATCCGCGCCCTTGTGCCGGGGGTCGAGTTCATCGCCCGGCCGCGCTTCTCCAGTCTCACCTACACGGGCCTTCAGAAGGTCACGCGCCTGCCGCCGCGCTCGGCGGTCGTGGCGTTCTCGGTCGCCGAGGTCTACCGCATCGCCGAACTGGTGCGGCGCCAGCGGGGCGGTACCTCGGTAGTGCTGGGCGCCCTCAGCCCCCGGGCCCGCAACGCGCAGGTCGCGATGTATCAGGAGGGCGAGGTCGACTATCTGGTCGCGACCGACGCGATCGGGATGGGCCTGAACATGGACGTGCGCCACGTCGCCTTCTCCAGCCTGCGCAAGTTCGACGGCCGCAACCCGCGTCCCCTCACCCCCGGCGAGGTCGCGCAGATCGCCGGTCGCGCGGGCCGGCACATGAACGACGGAACCTTCGGCACGACCGCCGAGATCCCCGGGATGGACGCCGATCTGGTGCAGGCGATCGAGGAGCACAGCTTCGATCCCCTGACCTCCTTCTTCTGGCGCAATTCCCACCTCGACTTTTCCAGCCTGAAGGCGCTTGCCAACAGCCTGGAGCGGAAGCCGCCGCATCCCGGCCTGATCCGCGCCCGCGAAGGCGAGGACCAGGAGGTGCTGGCGACGCTGTCGCGGGACGTGGACATCGCGCGGGCGGCGACGACACGCGACCGGATCGGCCTGCTGTGGGACGTCTGCCAGGTCCCCGACTTCCGCAAGACGCTGACCGACGGCCATGCGCGACTGCTCGCGCAGATCTACAAGCATCTCGTCTCTCCGGCAGGACGGCTTCCGGCCGACTGGGTGGCCGCCCAGATCGCTCGCCTGGACCGCAGCGAAGGCGACATCGACGCCCTGACGGCACGGATCGCCGCGACGCGGACCTGGACCTACGTCTCGCACCGCTCGCGGTGGCTCGAGAACCCGGCCGAATGGCAGGAGCGGAGCCGCGCCATCGAGGATCGGCTGTCGGACGCATTGCACGAGCGGCTGACGCACCGTTTCGTCGACAAGCGCGCGGCCGTCCTGGTGCGGCGGCTGCGCGACGGAGGCGAACTCATGGGTGCGGTGACGCTCGCCGGCACTGTGCTGGTGGAGGGCGAGCAGGTCGGTCGCATGGCCGGCTTCCGGTTCGAGCCGGACGCCGTCGGCGTCGGCGAGGACGCAAAGCCGCTGATGGCGGCCGCTCAGCGCATCCTGCGCACGGAGATCGGCGCCCGCGTGACCCGTTTCGCCGCAACCGACGACGGCGCGATCGGCCTCGACGGCGAGGGCAGGCTTCTCTGGCAGGGAGCCCCGGTCGCACGGCTCCTGCCCGGCCCGATGCCGCTCGCGCCACACATCGAGGCGCTCCCCGAGGACCTGCTGGAAGCGCATCATCGCGCACAGATCCGGCAGCGCTGCGAGGCATGGTTCGCGGCCCATCTGCAGCGCCGACTGGGCAGCCTGCTGGCGCTGCGCGCGGCGGCCGACCACGATCCGGACATGGGCGCCGCGGCGCGCGGCCTGGCCTTCCAGCTGGCCGAAAACCTGGGCGCGCTGCGCCGCGACGACGTATCCGACCTGGTGCGCCATATGGGCCAGGCCGAACGGCATCCGTTGCGCAAGATGGGCGTGAGCTTCGGCGAGACGCATATCCTGGTGCCCAAGCTGCTGAAGCCCAAGCCGACGCAGCTCAAGAC
>JBKBLL010000193.1:0-7183 GCA_046296375.1 Alphaproteobacteria bacterium
GAGCGCGGCACCAGCAACACCACCCGCGACCTGATCACCCAGGTCGAGGCCGGCGCCCCCACCCTGGTCAAGAGTTACCGCGCCTGGACCACCACCCCTGACGGACAGCGGGTCGAGGTGCCGGCCGGCCGGAAGGCATGGCCGTTCCACTGCCATCACGCCAACGACGAGATGTTCGTCATCCTGTCCGGCCGCGGCGAGCTGCGCTTCGGCGACGAGCGCCATGCCGTCGCGGCGGGCGACGTCGTCGTCTGCCCGAGCGGCGGGCCGGAGACGGCGCATCAGCTGATCGCGGGTGCCGAGCCGCTGCGCTATCTCGCGGTCAGCACGATGAACGAGCCGGACGTCATGGAATACCCGGATTCCGGCAAGCTGACCGTGTTCGCCGGCTCGCCGCCCGGTGGCGACAAGGCGACGCGGCGGGTGGCGATGAACGTGCCGGCCGCCGCGGCGGTGGACTACTGGGAAGGTGAGCGCTGAACCTGGTCGAGCAGCCAGTCGCGCAGCCGCTTCAGGCGCGGGTCGCGCCGCAGCGCCGGGCGGTAGACGAGGTGGTAGGCGCCGGCCGTGGCGGTGCGGTGCGCGAAGGGTGCGACGAGGCGTCCGGCATCCAGGTCGGCGGCGGCGATCTCCACCCCGGCGAGCGTGACGCCCGCACCGTCGATCGCGGCGCGCAGGCCGAGGCCGGCCGAATCGACGATGGTCACCGCCGCGGGCCGCAACGGGCCGCCCGACAGCGATGCGTTCCAGGCCTCGAAGTCGCCCCGGCGGTGCTGCGACAGGAAGAGGTTGGCACCAGCCACGGCCCTGCGGAGGCCCGAGGCGTCGGCACCGACGCCCTCGGCGCCGGACACGAAGCCGGGAGCGGCGAACAGCGTCACCGTCTCCTCGAACAGAAGATCCGCATCGAGGCCCGGCCAGTCGCCGCTTCCGTGCCGAACGGCCGCATCGGCGATGCCCGCCGCCAGGTCCACCGCTTCCTGCGTCGCAGAGATCAGCAGCGCGCTGTCGGCCTTCTCGAACGGATAGGCCGCGAGCCGCGGCGACAGCCAGTGCACGGCGAAGGTCGGCAGCATGCTGAGCCGCAGCGGTCCCGCCTTCCGGTCCTCCGTCAGCGCCGCGACACCGGCGGCGATGCGTCCGAGTCCCGCCGTCAGCGCCGGCGCCAGCGCCCGGCCGGCGGCGGTCGCCTCCACGCCGGCACCGGCGCGGCGCAGCAGGTCGAGGCCGACGGCTTCCTCCAGCGCGCGCACCCGGTGGCTGACGGCGGACGGGGTCACGCCCAGTTCATCCGCTGCCGCCTTGATCGATCCGTGGCGCGCCGCCGCCTCGAAGGCACGCAGCGCGTTCAGCGGAACCGGGATGCGCATCGTCGTCCGTCCCCATGGCCCGATCATTGCCCCCGCATCCGCCTGGGGCGGGAGGTCTGCCGCCGACGACGTGCGTCGCGCCGCCGGCTGCGCGCGGGCCTACTCGATCAATCGTATTCGGCCCAGGTTTCGCCGGACTTCTGATTGTAGAAGATCGTTATGCGGGAGATCCTGCAGAGATCGAAATCGTACCATTCGGCCTCCTCGGCGTCGTCATAGACGACCTTGATGTCCCATCGACAGGTACCGGCGCGTTTCGGAAACGTCACGGTCAGGGACCTGTTGGTCTCCAGCAGGTTCGGTCCGAGAATGTCATCACCCCAGTCATCCGATTTCGTCGGGCCGACATAGACTTCTTCTATCGTGTAGCCGGTCTTGTTTATGAGGATGAAGTTCTGTCTGCCCTGGGCGTAGGCGTTCGACGCACTCAAAATACCGAGCATGATCAGGCCGGCGACGACGAACCGACGTAGCATTGGTTTTTCTCCGGTGAGGATGACGAACCGCGAACCGGCGGCCGATCTACCTCATAACGAAAGAAAAAGTCGGCCGCATCCTCAAATAATCGCTACCGGGCACGGTGGCGTCGGGCGCCGGATGTCCCCGTCCCGGACGCATCCGTAAAGCTTGCGGCCACCGCCCGGCGTCCTGATATATTGCGCTGGGAGGCTGGCGGTGGACGAGTCCCTCGCCAACCCGGTCAGGTCCGGAAGGAAGCAGCCGTAACGAGTTTCGGCTCGGGTCGCCGTCCAGTCTCCTGCCTCTCATCCCGCGTAGCCACGGGTCACGATGGACGACCAGTCGGCACAGGGTTCGCTCGGTCAGCCGGGTGGGCCCCATGCACCGGACGCGTCGCCCGCGGAGGCGGCGCAGGCCTATCGCGTGCTCGCGCGCAAGTACCGGCCCCGAACCTTCGCCGAACTGATCGGGCAGGACGCCCTGGTCCGGACCCTGTCGAACGCGCTCGCCTCGGGCCGCCTGGCACACGCCTTCGTGCTCACCGGCGTGCGTGGGGTGGGCAAGACCACGACGGCCCGGATCATCGCGCGCGCGCTCAACTGTACCGGACCCGACGGCACGGGCGGCCCCACGATCGAGCCGTGCGGCGTCTGCGAAAACTGCGTCGCGATCGGCCAGGACCGGCACGTCGACGTGCTGGAGATGGACGCCGCCAGCCGGACCGGCATCGGCGACGTGCGCGAACTGATCGAGGGCGTGCGCTACCGTCCCGTCTCCGCTCGCTACAAGGTCTACATCATCGACGAGGTCCACATGCTCTCCACGCAGGCCTTCAACGGCCTGCTGAAGACGCTGGAAGAACCGCCGGAGCATGTGAAGTTCATCTTCGCGACGACCGAGATCCGCAAGGTCCCCGTCACGGTCCTGTCGCGCTGCCAGCGCTTCGACCTGCGCCGCGTCGACTCCGAGGTGCTGATGCACCATTTCGACCGCGTCGCGCGGGCGGAGGGAGCGGTGCTCGAGCCCGAGGCGCTGGCGCTGGTGGCGCGCGCGGCCGACGGGTCGGTGCGCGACGGCCTGTCGATCCTCGACCAGGCGATCGCCCATGCCGGGACGGTGCGCGAGATGCTGGGCCTCGCCGACCGCTCGCTCGTGATCGACCTCGCCGAGGCGCTCCTGCGCGGCGAGGTGCGCGGCGCGCTGGGCCTGTTCGCCGAGATGCACGCCACCGGCGCCGATGCGGTCGCCGTAATTCAGGACCTGCTGGAACTCACGCACTGGCTGACGCGCATCCGCGTCGCCCCGGACGAGGCCGACGACGTCACGGTGCCCGAGGCTGAACGGGTGCGCGGGCGTGCCATGGCGACGCAGCTCGGCATGCCGGTCCTCACGCGCCTGTGGCAGATGCTGCTGAAGGGCCTGGGCGAGGTCCAGCATGCGCCGTCGCCCCGCCTGGCGGCGGAGATGCTGCTGGTGCGCATCGCCTATGCCGCGACCCTGCCGACGCCGGCCGAGCTGGTGGCGCGAATCGAGGCCGACGGCCCCGACACGGCCTCCGCCGGTTCGGCCGCATCGTCCGCGGGCGCGGCTGCCGGGGCGGTATCCCCCGCCGAAGTCGCCCGGCCCGTGGCCGCCGCCCGCCCGCTGCCGCCCCAGGTCGAGCCACCCCAGGTCGAGCGGCTCCAGGTCGAGCGGCCCCAGGTCGGGCGGCCGGCGCAGGAATCGCCGACGGGTACGACATCGGCGAGCGCGCCGGGGATCGCGGTCAGGTCGCCGGGGGGCGGGCCGGCCGCGCCGCGCGCCGCTCTCGCGCCGCGGCCCGAGCCGGATCTTATGCCGCCCGACGGAGAGGCCGCGACGGCGGCACTTCGATCCGTGCCGCCCCAGGTCGGATCGGTTCAGGCCGGCGCGGCGCAGGCCGAGATGCCCGCGGCCACGCAGGGCACGGACCAGCCGCGCTCCTTCGCCGAGGTGGCCGACCTGTTCGCGCGGCGCGGCGAGATGCTGTTGCACGCGAACCTGTGGCGGAACGTCCATCCGGTCGATTTCCGGCCCGGCCGGCTCGAGATCAGGCCGTCGGCGCAGGCGCCTCAGAATCTGGCGGGTCTCGTCGCGGCCAAGCTTTCCGACTGGACCGGGACGCGCTGGGTCGTGTCCGTCTCGGGCGAGGCGGGGGCGCCGACCCTCGCCGAGGAGGAGGCGGCGCGGCTGGAGCGGGCACGACAGGAGGCGGCGGAACATCCGCTGGTCCAGGCGGTGTTGTCGGCGTTTCCCGGCGCCACCATCGCGGCCGTGCGGCGGCGCGAGGCGGTGGCGGCCCCCGCGCAGGATCCGGCACCGCCGGCCGCCGTGCTGGACGACGATCTCGCCGAACTCGATTTCAGCGACGCCATGGACGAGGACGACACATGAAGAATCTCGGGAACCTCATGCGCCAGGCGCAGGAGATGCAGCAGAAGATGAGCGAGATGCAGGAGCAGCTCGCCGCCGCCGAAGTGGGCGGCTCCTCCGGCGCCGGCATGGTGACCGTCGCCATGAACGGCAAGGGCGAGCTGCGCCGGCTGAAGATCGATCCCGCCATCGTGGACCCGAACGAGGTCGAGGTGCTGGAAGACCTGATCCTGGCGGCCTTCAACGACGCGCGCGCCAAGGTCGAGGCCCGTATGTCGGAGGAGATGGGCAAGCTCACCGGCGGCCTGCCGCTGCCGCCCGGCTTCAAGCTGCCGTTCTGAGTAGGACCGCCCGCGGGGGATCGGCCTCTTGGCTCTGTCGGAACTGGAGCGGCTGATCCGCCTGCTGGCGCGTCTGCCGGGCCTGGGACCGCGCTCCGCGCGGCGCGCGGCGCTGCATCTGGTGGCGCGCCGCGACGGTCTGCTGGAGCCGCTGGCCCGCAGCCTGGCGGAGGTCGCGGCCACGGTGCGCACCTGCTCCGTCTGCGGCAACATCGACACGACCGATCCCTGCGGCATCTGCGGCGAGACCGCGCGTGACGGCGCGATCCTCTGCGTCGTGGAAAGCGTCGGGGACCTGTGGGCGCTGGAGCGGACGGCGGGCTTCGCCGGGCGCTATCACGTCCTGGGCGGGGCGCTGTCCGCCCTGGACGGGGTGGGGCCGGATCAGCTCCGCATCCCGAGCCTGCTGGCGCGGATCGAGGCGGGCGGCGTGCGCGAGGTCGTCCTCGCGACCAACGCGACGGTCGAGGGTCAGACGACCGCGCACTACATCGCGGAGCGGCTCGCCCCCAGCGGCGTCGCCGTGACGCGGCTGGCGCACGGCGTGCCGATGGGCGGGGCCCTGGGCTATCTCGACGATGGCACGCTGACGGCGGCCTTCAAGGCGCGCCGCCCGCTCTGACGCTTCCCGCGGCCGGACGGCGCGCGGAAGCCGCGGCTCACTCGGCGCCGTCGCCGACGCTGACCGTCACCTTCTCCGGATCGAAGCAGACATAGTCCACGATGCGTCGCGCCTCGGGCGTGGGCATGGCATAGACCCAGGCGGCGTCGGGAAGCGTGCGCCCGTCGACCGTCACGCCGAAATGCCGGGCCGTGCCCTTGTACGGGCAGGCGCTGCGGGCCTCCTCGTCGCCGGCGAGATGCTCGGTATGGACATCCTCGGGCGGGATGTACCAGCGCGCCGGCTGGCCGGTCTCGAAGAGCCCGCGCGCGCGGCGCGTCTCGGCGATCAGTCGGCCTTCCCACTCGACGCGGACCGGCCGGCTGGTCTCGCGGATGTCGATCCGCACGAACGGATCGCGCGGATGGACGAAGATCTCCTCGTCCTCCTCCAGCCAGCGATCGACCCGCTCCCAATAGAAGGCCATGTGCCCGGCGACCGGCGCCGCCTCGTCGAACGGCGTCTCGTAGCTCCAGACCGCGTCCTCGACCGTCCGGTCGCCGATCGCGAGATGCCAGTAGCGCGCATCCCCCTTGAAGGGGCAGTGCGTCACGCGCGTGCTCGGCCGCAATAGGGCCGCGGCCACGTCGGCGCGCGGGAAATAGTAGACGGGCGCCCTGTTCGCCTCGAGCAGCAGTGCCGTATGCGTGCTGTCGGCCACGGTCACGCCGGCCAGCTGCACCCGCACACGTTTTTCGCTCGCGACGATCCGCATGGCATAGTGCGGGTCGCGGCGGAAGCCGGGCGCGGGATTGCTCCCACCTGATCTGTCGGCCATCGGCCCTCCTCGCGGCCCTTCTCATGGCCGTCCTGTCGGTGCGCCCTCCGGCGCCGTTCCCTCGCGAACGCCGTCAGCCGCTCTCCCGTTCCCGGCCCAGTTCGGAGCGCAGGGTGCGGATCTCGTCGCGCAGCCCGGCGATGTCGCGCGACAGGGCCGCCGCCTCGTCGTGGGCGATCTTGCGCGCTACCTCCAGCGCCTGCTCGTTCTCCTCGTGCTGCAGATGCTGCAGCGAATTCACGATGATCGCGATGAACAGGTTGAGGACGGTGAAGCTCGCCATCAGGATGAAGGGCACGAAGAATATCCAGGCGTAGGGATATACCTCCATCACCGGCCGGACGATTCCCATCGACCAGCTTTCCAGGGTCATGATCTGGAAGAGCGAGTACATCGAGGCGCCGATGGTGCCGAACCAGTCCGGGAAGCTCGCCCCGAACAGCTTGGTCGTCATCACGCCCGCGACGTAGAAGAGCACCATCAGCAGGCCGGCGATGGCGCCGAGGCCGGGAATCGAACGGATCAGCGCCTCGACCACGGCGCGCAGGCGCGGCACGACCGAGATGATGCGCAGCACGCGCAGGATGCGGAAGGTGCGCAGGACGCTGAGATTCTCGGTCGCCGGCGCCAGCGTGATCGCCACGATGACGAAGTCGAACAGGTTCCAGCCGTCGCGGAAGAAGCGCGTTCCGCGCGCGAACAGCCGCAGACCGACCTCCACCGTGAAGACGACGATGATGGCGACGTCGAGCACGCCGATGAAGCCGCCGATCGCGCCCATCACGGTGGGCGAAGTCTCCAGCCCCAGGGTCACCGCGTTCAGGACGATGAGGCCGATCACCACCCGCTGCACCAGCGGCGAATCCACCCAGGCGCCGATCCGCGCGCGCAGGCCGCCGGGCGCGGCCTCGGTCGATGCCGGTTCCCGGCCGGCCTGCGCCGCCGGGGAAGGCGCTGTCTTGGTATCGGATGGGCTCGCGTCCAACGCCGGTCCTCGTCTCGTTCTGGCGATCGTCTGGGGCGGCACCTAAAAAAGGTCGCGGACCGCGGAATGCAAGCGCTACGCGCCCACGCGATCGGCCCGCCGCGATCGGCCCGCGCGGACGCCGGGCGCGGCTCTCCCCGGCGCGGGGACCTGCGCCTTCGCCGGCGGTCCCGCCGCCTCAGGTCAGACGATCCCCTT
>JBKBLL010000194.1:0-7176 GCA_046296375.1 Alphaproteobacteria bacterium
ACGGCACGAGCGCGGCCGCCGCCTCGCGGAACGCCGGACCGACCATCACGCTTGCCAGCGGCGCGGCCACGGCGGCCAGACCCGCGGCCGCCGGGAAGGCGACGAGGACGATCATCTCGGCATTGCGGCGCGATACCTCGACCGCGGCGTCGCGCCCCTCGCGCTCCAGCGCCGCGATCATCAGCGGCAGGCCGGCCATGGCCAGCCAGATGAAGATGATGCCGATGATGCGGCTGGCCAGGGCGTAGCTGGCCGCGTAGACCCCGACCGCGGCGTCGCCCAGGAACCAGCCGATCAGATAGCGGTCAGCGGCACCCAGGGCGAACTCGAGCGCCAGCGAGAGCGAGACAGGCAGGCCATAGACGAAGAAGCGCGTGAGTTCGCGGCGCGAGGGCGGCGCGCGGTGCGCCAGCCGGGCCACGGCCGGCAGATCGAAGGCGAGGCAGACCAGGGCGGCGACGGCGAGGCCCACGAACGGCGCCGCTTCGCGCAGGCCGGTCGTCAGGATCAGCGCCACCGCGACAGCCAGCCCGATCAGCACGAAGGCCGATTCGAGCGCACCGAAAAGGCGGACGTTGCGCGCCGCGCGGTGCGTCTCCAGACCCAGCATCAGCAGCGAGCGCAGCAGCAGCGCGGCAAGGCCGAACAGCAGCACGGTGCGGATTTCGTCCGGCAGCACCAGGACCCGGACCAGACCCACATAGGCGGCACCCACCACGACGCACAGGACCAGCACGGCAAGATAGCCCGTGGCGAAATGCTGCCCCAGCCGCTCCTCCCGGCGGGCCGTCTCGTAGAAGCGGGCCATGCCCGCATGCACCCAGGTGAAGAAGGCCATCTGGACGAGTTGGGTCGTGGCCAGCACCAGCGCGTACCGCCCGTATTCCTCCGGCAGCAGCAGCCGCGTGAAAAGCATGATCGTGGCAAACGCGACGACGCCCTGGACGACGTTGACCGGCAGGTAGCCGAGGATATGACGCCAGAACATGCGGACTGCCGATCATCGGAGGCACGGGCGCGCGCGGGAGACGGTGGGAGCGGGGGCGCGTGTGTCGCACCGGGATAGAGCCTCGCGCCCCGGCGGGTCAATCGCCGCGACGTGCGCCGATCCGCCCGCGGGGCCATAGTCCGGGTACCGGGTTTAGGCGAGCTTAATGTCGCATCGGGCAGGATGCGCCGACTTTGCCCCGTCGCAGCGCGGCCGTTACAGTCCGGCGCGCCGCGACACGACCGCGACGTCCGCAACCGCAACCGCAACCGCGTGGATCGCCATGAGCCACCCCTCCGCGACACCGAACGGAACCCTGGCCGCCTGCCTCGCGGTGCTGTGCCTCCTGCTGGCCCCCGGATCGGGAGTTTCTGCCAGCCCAACCACGGCCCAGGCGTCCGCCGGCGGAGAACGACCCGTCGTCCGCAAGATCGACCTCTGGAGCAACGAGACCGGGCCGCACCTGCGCGGCTCGGCCATCGCCCAGCGGCGGCGCGATCCGCGCGTGCCGGGCGACATGGAGCCCTATTTCCTCGGGCCCGACCCGATGGGCAAGCCCTATCGGCAGCACGACTTCGACCGGCTGGCCGCGTTCGGTGCCAACGTCGTGACACTTTCCCATCCGGGCCCCTTCGCCGAGGAGCCGCCCTTCGCGCTGGACGAGGTGGCGCAGGCCAATCTCGACCGGCTGATCGACTTGGCTGAACGGGCAGACCTGTTCGTGGTCATCTCGTTCCGTGCGGGCCCTGGACGGAGCGAGTACACCTTCCACCCCTTCTCCGGCGATACCTGGTTTCCGAAGGAGCTTTTCAACGACAGCGTCTGGAAGGACCCCGCCGCGCAGGAGGCGTGGGTGGAGATGTGGCGGCACGTCGCCCAACGCTATCGCGACCGCACCTCCGTCATCGCCTACGACCCGATGTCGGAGCCCAATTCGCATCTCGTCGGCAGCGGCATCGACGACCGGCTCGAGATCTACGACCCAGCCGAGTTCCACCGGCGCTACGGCGGCACGAGCTACGACTGGAACGAACTCTATCCGCGTATCGTCGCGGCCGTCCGCGAGGTCGACACCGACACGCCGGTGCTGATCAGCGGCAACGGCTACGCCAACATGCGGTTTCTGCCTTATGTCCAAGTGATCGACGACCCTGCGGCCGTCTACGCCGTCCACCAGTACGAGCCGTGGCAGTTCACGCATCAGGAACCGCACGAGCGCATCGTCTATCCGGGCATGGTCGATCCCGGCCACGGCGCACCGCCTTTCCGGATCGACAAGGCCTACCTGGAAGGCGTCTACGCCACGATAGACCGGTTTCGGGAACGCCACGGTGTGCGGGTCGCCGTCTCCGAATTCGGCCTGAAGCGCTTCGCGCCGGGCGGCCCGGCTTACCTCGCCGACCAGATCGACATCATCGAGGCGCGCCGCATGAACGGCTTCATCTGGCACTGGCCGACGAGCCACGAGCCCTACGAGCGTGTCGTCAATCACCACAACTACCTGTTCGGCACCGATCCCGAGAGCAAGGCGGACGTCCCGGACAGCCCGTACGAGCCGATCCTGCGCGGCTATTGGGGCAAGAATCACTACCGTCCATCCAACGTCACCTTCGAGCGGAGCCGCTGAGACGATGACCGGCCTCGACCCCTACAAGGCCCTGCGCACGCTGCAGTCCTACGTCCCCGCGCTGAAGCCGGTGAAGGAGCGGGTGCAGATCGCGCTGCGCCGCCTGCGCCGCCGCCCGCACGAGGACGACTTCCTGCTGTTGCCCCGGCTCGGCCTGGGCGCAGCACCCGCCTGCCTCGACATCGGCACGAACTACGGCCAGAGCATCGACTCGATCGGCCTGATGCTGCCCGGGGCCGCGATCGTCGCGTTCGAGCCCAACCCCGGCCTCGCCGCACGCGTCCGGCGCCGGTTCGCCGGGCAGGGCGGGCTGACGCTGCACCAGGTGGCGCTCGGCGAGGCGGAGGGCGAACTCACGCTTTATGTCCCCGTCTATCGCGGCTACGAGTATGATGGCCTCGCCTCGCTGGACCGCGAGGCGGCAGCGAACTGGATCAGCGCCGACACGGTCTACCGATTCGACCGGCGGCGCCTAGAGATCCGAGAGATCGCGGTTCCGATCCGGCGGCTCGATTCCTACGATCTGCGGCCGCGCTTCGTGAAGATCGACGTGCAGGGCGCCGAACTGCAGGTGCTGCGCGGCGGCCGCGAAACGCTGGCGGCCGCGCGCCCGATCGTGCTGGCCGAAGCGGTCGACGAGGACAGCCCGGTCATGCGCTTCATGGCCGAACTGGGCTATCGCCGCTTCGTGCGCTCCGGCGATCGCCTCGTGCACCGTGGACCCTACGCCGACAACGTCTTCCTGATCCCTTCCGAAGCCCGCCTGGAGGCGGGCGTCGCCGAGGCCTAGATAATGCCCGCTTCGGCCGAGGCTGCGGACCGGTTCCGGAAGTTGCGCCGGTCGCGTCCTCGGCGGCATCAAACGGTCGTGCGCGACGCTTTGTCCGCACATTTCCGTCCTTCGGCCGCGCTGCATTGCCACAGATCGCCCTTGCAATAGACTAGTCGGCCAAGGGACACGCCAGCCAGGGTGGCGCCATGCAGCCGGCCAAGCTCAGCCTCGACGACAAGTACACGGCCGAAAGGGGGCGCGTCTTCCTGACCGGATCGCAGGCGCTCGTCCGCCTGCCCCTGGTCCAGCGACGGCGCGACATCGCCGCCGGCTTGAACACGGCCGGCTTCATCTCGGGCTATCGCGGCTCACCCCTCGGCGGCTACGACCAGCAGCTCTGGGCCGCCAAGAGGTTCCTCGACGAGCATCACATCCGCTTTCAGCCGGGCGTGAACGAGGATCTGGCCGCGACGGCGGTCTGGGGCACGCAGCAGGCGGGCGCGTTCGGGGACGCGCGCTATGACGGCGTGTTCGGCATCTGGTACGGCAAGGGACCGGGAGTCGACCGGTCCGGCGACGCCTTCAAGCACGCCAACAATGCCGGTACCGCCCGGCACGGAGGCGTCCTGGCCCTGGCCGGCGACGACCACATGGCGAAGTCGTCGACGACCGCCCACCAGAGCGAGTACGCCTTCGTCGACGCGATGATTCCGGTGATCGTCCCGGCCGGCGTGCAGGAGTTCCTCGACTTCGGCCTGCACGGCTGGGCGATGTCTCGCTTCGCCGGCCTCTGGGTGGGGTTCAAATGCATCGGCGAGACGGTCGACAGCGCCGCCACCGTGCTGGTCGACCCCGATCGCGTACAGACCCTGGCGCCGCAGGATTTCGAGATGCCCGAGGGTGGCCTGAACAGCCGCATCATCGTGGCGGAGTTCCTGCTGCTCGAGGAACTGCTGCACCGCTACAAGATCCCCGCGGCGCTGGCCTACGCGCGAACCAACCGCCTGGACCGGGTGGCGCTCGGCAGTCCGCGCCGGCGCGTCGGCATCGTCGCGGCGGGCAAATCCTACCTGGACGTGCGGCAGGCGCTCGACGATCTCGGCCTGGACGAACGGACCGCGCAGGAGATCGGCCTGTCGATCTACAAGGTCGCGATGACCTGGCCGCTGGAGCAGGAAGGCCTGCGTGCCTTCGCCGCCGGCCTCGACCTGATGATGATGGTCGAGGAAAAGCGTGCCCTGATGGAGTGGCAGGCGAAGGAAGCGCTCTACGGCCTGCCGGCGGATCGCCGGCCGACCATCATCGGCAAGACGGACGAACGGGGGCAGCCGCTCTTCCCGTCCAACGGCGAGTTGACGCCTGGCCTGATCGCGCGCGCCCTCGTGGAGCGGCTGGACGGCCTGTCGCTCCCCGAAGGTCTGCGCGAGCGGATGAGGGAGCGCCTGGCCGAGCGCGACCGGATGGTCGTGCAGGGCGCCGGCAACCAGCCGGCGCCGATGGCGCGCACGCCCTATTTCTGTTCCGGCTGCCCGCACAACACCTCGACCCGCGTGCCCGAGGGCAGCCGCGCCGGGGCCGGCATCGGCTGCCACTACATGGCGCAGTGGATGGACCGCAAGACGGCAAGCTTCACCCACATGGGGGCGGAGGGCGCCAACTGGACCGGTCAGGCGCACTTCGTCGAGACGAAGCACATCTTCCAGAATCTCGGCGACGGCACCTATTTCCACTCCGGCCTGCTGGCGATCCGCGCCGCCGTCGCGTCGGGCGTCAACATCACCTACAAGATTCTCTACAACGACGCCGTCGCGATGACCGGCGGCCAGCATGTCGACGGCCCGCTGTCGGTCTCGATGATCGCCAACCAGGTCGCCTCCGAAGGGGTGAACCGCGTCGTCGTCGTCACCGACGAGCCGGAGAAGTACCCGAAGGATGTCGGCTTCCCGGCCGGCACCAAGGTCGAGCACCGCGAGGCGCTCGACCGGGTGCAGCGCGAGTTGCGCGAGATGACCGGCACCACCGTCCTGATCTACGACCAGACCTGTGCGGCCGAAAAGCGCCGTCGCCGCAAGCGCGGCACCTTTCCGGACCCGGACAAGCGCGTCTTCATCAACGAACTCGTCTGCGAGGGCTGCGGCGACTGCGGCGTGAAGTCGAACTGCGTCTCCGTCCAGCCGGTCGAGACCGAGTTCGGCCGCAAGCGCATGATCGACCAGTCGTCGTGCAACAAAGACTTTTCCTGCCTGAACGGCTTCTGCCCGTCCTTCGTCACGGTGCGCGGCGGCAAGCCGCGCAAGCAGAAGGGCGTGGGCAAGGGCGCCGCCGCCGAAGGCCCGCAGCTCGTTCTGCCCGAACCGGACCTGCCGACTCTGGACCAGCCCTACGGCATCCTGATCACCGGCATCGGCGGCACGGGCGTCATCACCATCGGCGCCCTGCTGGCGACCGCCGCCCACATCGAGGGCAAGGCCGCGACGATCATGGACATGACCGGCCTCGCCCAGAAGGGCGGCGCAGTGTGGAGCCATCTGCGCCTCGCCAATTCTCCCGAAGACCTGCACGCCGTGCGCATCGCCGCCGGCGGTGCCCGGCTGCTGCTCGGCTGCGACCTCGTCGTTTCCAGCCAGCCCGACTCCGTCTCGAAGCTGGAGCGCGGCGTCAGCCGGGCGGTGGTGAACACCCACCGCACCTTCACCGGCGAGTTCACCCGCAATCCCGACATGGCCTTCCCTGACGACGCCCTGCGCTCGCGGATCTCGGCCGCCGTCGGCGAGGAGGGCGCCGACTTCCTGGAGGCGACCCGCCTCGCCACCGCCCTGCTCGGCGATTCGATCGCGACCAACCTCTTCATGACCGGCTTCGCCTGGCAGCGGGGGCTGATCCCGATCTCGCTGGAGGCGATCGAGCAGGCGATCGACCTGAACGGCGTCGCGATCGAGGCGAACAAGCGCGCCTTCGAGTGGGGCCGCCGCGCCGCAGCCGATCCGGCCGCCGTGGAGCGCGCCGTGTCGCCGGTCGCAGCACCCGAGAAAGCGACGCTCGCATCGAGCCTCGACGAGATCGTCGCGGTCCGGAAGGACTTCCTGAAGGACTATCAGAGCGGCCGCTACGCCCGGCGCTTCGAGGCGCTGGTGCGCAAGGCCGAGGCGGCCGAGAAGGACCGCGCCATGGGCCGCACCGGCCTCGCCGAGGCGGTCGCGCGCAACTATTTCAAGCTGCTCGCCTACAAGGACGAATACGAGGTGGCGCGCCTCTATGCCAGGGCCGGCGGCCAGTTCCGCAAGGCGCTGGAGAAGCAGTTCGAGGGCGACTACCGGATCGAGTTCAATCTCGCCCCGCCGATGATCTCCAAGACCAACAAGGAGACCGGCGAACCGCGCAAGATCGTCTACGGCCCGTGGATGATGAAGGCGTTCGGCGTGCTGTCGCGCTTCAAGTTCCTGCGCGGCACCCCGCTCGATCCCTTCGGCAAGACCGCCGAGCGCCGCACCGAACGGCGCCTCGTCAAGGAATACGAGGCGACGGTCGGCGAGTTGCTGCAGGGCCTGACGGCCGAGAACCACCCCGCCGCGGTGGAGGTCGCCCGCGTGCCGGACCAGATCCGCGGCTTCGGCCATGTGAAGCTGGCGAACCTGGAGAAGGCGAAGCAGCGCGAAGCCGAGCTGCTCGAGCGCTTCCGCAACCCCATGCGCCGGGCCGCGGCGGCGGAGTAGCGGGCCCGGTTGGCGGAGCGCGGGCGTCCCGCCGGTTTGCGGAGCGCGGGCGTCCCGCCCGCCCTCTCTCCTGCGG
>JBKBLL010000195.1:0-7164 GCA_046296375.1 Alphaproteobacteria bacterium
GGACTGGAGCGGTTCGTTCATGCTGGGGACTGCCGACAGCTGCGTGATCCGGCGCGGAAATCGCGCTTTTATATGGGGGTTACGACCGAGTTCTGCACGTCGAGAAACTGCGCGCGGTCGCCCAGAGTGCGAAACGGCTCGCGGTCCGTCCCGGTCATCCAGGCCTGGGCGCCGACGGCGCAGACGGCGTCGAACAGAGCCGCGCGGCGGGCCGCGTCCAGATGCGCGGCGATCTCGTCGAGCAGCAGCAGCGGCGGCGTGCCGTGCGAGGCGGCGACGAGGCGCGCATGCGCCAGGACGATGGACACGAGCAGCGCCTTCTGTTCGCCGGTCGAGCATCGCGCGGCCGGCAAGTCGCGTGCGGCATCGACAACGACGAGGTCGCTGCGATGCGTTCCGAGCCCCGCTCCGCCGGCGTCCGCGTCGCGGCCGCGCATCGCTGCCAGCCTGTCGCGCAGCAGATCTTCCGCGGCGAGCGCCGGCATGTCTGCGAGCCAGTCCTCGACCTCCCCCGCGATCGCGGCTCGCGCCCGGGGAAAGGGTCCCGGCGCCTCGTCCGCGGCCGCGTTGAGGCGCCGGACGAGATCGCGCCGCGCCGCCGCGATGGCGATGCCGCGCGCCGCCATGGCCTCCTCCAGCGCCCCGAGCCAGGCCGCGTCGCGCCGTCCGTCGCGGAGCAGCCGGGCGCGCTGCCGCATCGCGTTCTCGTAGCCGCCGACGCGCCCGGCATGACCCGGATCGAAACCGAACACGAGGCGGTCCAGGAAGCGGCGGCGCGACGATGCGCCCTCCGTGAAGAGACGGTCCATCTGGGGCGTCAGCCAGACCGCGGCGACGTGTTCCGCGAGGGCGGCCTGGCTGCGCACCTGGACGCCGTCGATACGCACCAGCCGCCGCTCGCTCTCCGTTCCCGCGGCGGGATCGCGGCCGGTGCCGATCTCGACCGGCCCGAGCGGCGTGTTCAGCGCCGCCGACACGGCCCAGGGTTGCGGATCCGCCGGCTCACCCGGCGCGAGCCGCGCCACCTCCGCCAGCTTCGCGCCACGCAGACCGCGGCCCGGCACCAGGAAGGAGATCGCCTCGAGCAGGTTCGTCTTTCCGGCGCCGTTCGGTCCGAGCAGCGCCACCGGACGCGTGTCGGCCTCGATCCGCGCGGCCGCGTAGCTGCGGAACGCGGTCAGCGTCAGGCGCGTCACCGCCAGCCGGCCCGCCGCCGCTGGCCTCCCCAGGAACTGTCGCTCCGCCGCGATCACACGCGCATCGGCATGAGGACGTAGAGCGCACTGCCATCGGCGAGGTCGCGCAGCACCGTCGGCGCCGTCGAGTCGGCGAGGAGAAGTTCGATCGTGTCGCCGTCGATCTGCCCTGCGATGTCGAGCAGGTAGCGCGAATTGAAGCCGATATCCATCGGCGGCCCGTCGTAGCGAACCTCCAGTTCCTCAGTCGCCACGCCGTTGTCGGCGCTCGTCGCGGAGAGGGTCAGCGAGCCGTCGCGCAGGCTGAGTTTGACCGCGCGCGACTTCTCCGAGGAAATGGTGGACACGCGGTCGACGGCCTCGCGGAACGCCTTGCAATCGATGTCGAGCTGCTTGTCGTTGCCGGTCGGGATGACGCGCTCATAGTCGGGAAAGGTGCCGTCGATCAGCTTGGAGATCAGCACCAGGTCGCCGACGACGAAGCGGATTTTCGATTCCGACAGGGCGACCTCGACCTCGCCCGCCTCCTCCTCCAGCAGCTTGCGGATCTCCGCGACGGCCTTGCGCGGCACGATGACGCCGGGCATGCCGGCCGCGCCGTCCGGCAGAGGAATCTCGCAGCGCGCCAGCCGGTGCCCGTCCGTCGCGACCGCGCGCAGCAGCGGCACACCGTCGGTCTCCGCTGGATGGAGATAGACGCCGTTCAGATAGTAGCGCGTCTCCTCGGTCGAGATGGCGAAGCGCGTACGGTCGATCAGGCCGCGCAGTTCCTTGGCCGCGATTCGGAAACGGTAGGGCAGGTCGCCGCCGGCGATGACCGGAAAATCCTCGGTCGGCAGCGTCGAGAGGGTGAAGGTGGATCGGCCCGAGCGCAGCTTGATCTGGCCGTTCTCGCCGGTCGAATCCACCTGGACCTGGGCACCGTCGGGCAGCTTGCGCGCGATCTCGTAGAGCGTGTGCGCCGGAGCCGTCGTCGCGCCGGATACGCCGCCCTCCACCTCCAGTGTCTCGATGATGCCGATGTCCATGTCGGTGGCGGCGAGGCTGAGTCGGCCCTTGTCGACCTGGAGCATGACGTTGGCCAGGATCGGAATGGTGTTTCGGCGCTCGACCACGCTCTGGGCATGCGCCAGCGACTTGAGGAGAGCGCTGCGTTCGATCGTGAGCTTCATGTCCGTCCCGAATGACCTCGCTCCGCCGGCGCGGCGGTCCTGCCGCACCGGGCCGCCGACTATAGCAGAAACCGCCGCGGTAACGGCAAACAACACGCGAGCGGCGTCAGACGAACGCCTGGCCCAGCAGCTCCGTCTCCAGCGCGGCGATGGCGTCGCGCAGATCGTTGTAGCGTTCGGTCCAGGCAGGGTCCCCCGGCTTCTCGCCGAAGGTACAGACGGCGCAGGTATGCGCGGTGCAGATCGGGCGCAGATGCGGCTCGGCGACACAGCCGCGCGGTCCCATCAAGGGCAGCGTGCGATGCCAGGTCGGCTCCAGATCGACGTCCCAGTGCTCGGCCGCGAAGTCGATGGCGATGGCGCAGTAGCGCGCCGCGCAACAGGTCATCGGCCGTGGGCAGGCGGCCATGCACTCGGGCTCCGTGTGCGCGGCGAGCGCGGCGTAGAGCGTCACGAGTCGGTCCCGCCCGTCGCGCTCACCGTCCCGCCGACGGTCGGGCACCTCCGGTACGGCGCTCACGTCAGGCGGAGGATCGGTACCGTCTCGCCCGCCGCCGCCGCGGGCGCATGCGCCGGGCGCAGCACCAGGGCGTCCGCGCGGGCGAGCGCACCCAGCAGCGAACTGTCCTGCACCGCGAACGGATGCGCGACGAGGCCGCCATCGGCGTCGCGTTCGAGCGTGGCGCGCAGATAGTCCTCGCGCCGGTCGTTCTCGGGCAGTGCGCGGCCCAGACGCGCGGTGCCGCGCCCCTCGCCGGCCGGATCGGCGGCTCCCGCGAGGCGCGCCAGCAACGGTCGCAGAAAGAGCAGCGCGCAGACCATCGAGGACACCGGATTGCCCGGCAGCCCCAGGACGCGTGCCGGACCGAGCCGGCCGTACATCAGCGGCTTGCCGGGGCGCATCGCGATCTTCCAGAAGTCTACGGTCATCCCGATGCGCTTCAGGGCGGGCTGGACCAGGTCGTGATCGCCGACCGAGGCGCCGCCCGTGGTGACCAGCACATGCGCGCCCGCCGCGCCGGCGACGCGCTCGGCGATCGCGGCTTCGCTGTCCGCGGCGACGCCGAGATCGACCGGCTCGCCGCCGCACGCGCGGACCAGGGCGTGCAGCGCCGGTCCGTTGGAACTGACGATCTGGCCGGGCGCCAGAGGATCGCCCGGCAGCGCGATTTCGTCGCCGGTCGCGAGGATCGCGACCCGCGGGCGCTGGCGGACGGTCAGCCAGGGCACGTTCATCGCCGCGGCGAAGCCGATGTCGCGCGCGGTCAGGCGCCGGCCGGCCGACAGGCCGACATCGCCCTCGCGAAAATCGATGCCCGCGGCGCGCACATGCCGCCCCGGGCCGACCGATTCCAGCGCGGTGATCCGCTCCCCGTCGGTCGTCGTGTCCTCCTGGATGACGACGGCATCCGCACCCTCCGGCAGCGCCGCGCCGGTGAAGATCCGCACCGTCTCCCCGGGCCCGAGCCGCCCCTCGAAAAGGCTTCCGGCGGGGATGCTGCCGATGCGCCGCAATTCCACGGGGACGTGCGCCACGTCGTCGCTGCGTACGGCATAGCCGTCCATCGCCGACACCGCCATCGGTGGCTGCGTCCGCCGTGCTGCGACGTCCCGGGCCAGAATGCGGCCGAGGCCGTCGAGCAGCGCCACCTGCTCGACGGGCAGCGGCTCCACGTCGGCGAGAATCCGCTCCAGGGCTTCGGCGACGGGGATCATCCGCGATATTCCCCCGACTTGCCGCCCGCCTTGTGCAACAGGCGCGCTTCGCCGATCGTCATCCCCCGGTCGATCGCCTTGCACATGTCATAGACAGTGAGAGCCGCCACCGTGGCGGCGGTCAGCGCCTCCATCTCGACGCCGGTGCGGCCGGTGACCCGGCAGGTCGCGGTGATGTCGACGGACGACTCGGCGCCGTTGCAGACGAGATCGACGGTCACCGAGGCGAGCGGCAGTGGATGGCAGAGCGGGATGAGGTCGGGGGTACGCTTGGCCGCCATGATGCCGGCGAGCCGCGCGACGCCGAGCACGTCGCCCTTGCCGATCGACCCCGCCTCGATCCGCGCGAGCGTCGCGGGCTGCATGCGGATGCGGGCGAATGCCGTGGCCGTGCGCTCCGTCATGGGCTTGGCGGACACGTCGACCATGACGGCGCGGCCTTCGGCATCGAAATGCGTCAGGTCCGACATGGCCGTCATCCCGCCTCGGCCGGTGCGGTACCCAGCAACACGCGCGTCGCCGAGGCCACGTCCGGCTGGCTCATCAGGTGCTCGCCGACCAGGAAGCAGCGCGCGCCCACGCGGGCCATGCGCTCCAGGTCGGCATGGGTGCGGATGCCGCTCTCGCAGACCAGCAGGCGGTCGCGGCCCACCCGCGGCGCCAGCCGCTCGGTCGTGGCCAGGTCGACGGCCAGCGTGCGCAGGTTGCGGTTGTTGACGCCGAGCAGCGGCGAGCGGAGGTGCAGCGCACGATCGAGTTCCGCCTCGTCGTGCACCTCGATCAGCACATCCATCCCGAGTTCGAACGCCGCCGCCTCGATCTCGGCCGCGAGCGTGTCGTCGACGGCGGCCATGATGAGCAGGATGCAGTCGGCCCCGATGGCCCGCGATTCCGTTATCTGCCAAGGATCTATCATGAAATCCTTACGCAGTGCCGGAAGGTCCACGGCGGCGCGCGCCGCGATCAGGAAGTCGTCGCAGCCCCGGAAGTAGGGTTCGTCCGTGAGTACGGAGAGGCAGTTGGCGCCGCCGGCGCGGTAGGCCCGCGCGAGCGACGGCGGATCGAAGTCGGCGCGGATCAGGCCCTTGCTGGGCGACGCCTTCTTGATCTCCGCGATCAGCCCGAAGCCGCTCGCGGCCCCGGCCCGCAGGGCCGCGGCGAAGCCGCGCGGCGGCTCCATCCCGATGGCTTCCCGGCGCAAATCCTCGATCGACCGCTCGGCCCTGCGGCGTGCCACCAGCGCGCGCTTGTCGTCCAGAATGCGCCGCAGCGTGTCGCTCATGCCGAGGGCCCCGTCTCGTTTGTGATGCGGATCAGCCGCTCCAGCACTGTCCGGGCCGCCCCCCCGTCGACGGCGGCTCGCGCCATCTCCACCCCTTCGCGCAGATCGCCGGCCCGGTCCGCCACCATCAATGCCGCCGCGCTGTTCAGCAGCACGATGTCCCGATAGGGGCTGCATTCGCCGTCCAGCATCGCGCGCATGGCGGCCGCATTGGTCGCCGCGTCGCCACCCTTCAGATCGTCGGCGCGCGCGGTCCGGAGCCCTGCCGCCTCCGGCGTCACCTCGAAGGTGTGCACGGCGCCGTCGCGCAGTTCGGCGACGAAGGACGGGCCGGTCGTCGTCAGTTCGTCCAGCCCGTCGGCGCCGTGAACGAGCCAGGCCCGCTCCGAGCCCAGGTTTGCCAGGACACGCGCCATCGGCTCCAGCCAGTGACGCGAGAAGACCCCGAGCAGCTGGCGGCGCGCCCCGGCGGGGTTCGACAGGGGACCGAGCAGATTGAAGATGGTGCGCGTGCCGAGTTCGACGCGCGGCCCCGCGACATGGCGCATCGCGCCATGGTGGCGCGGCGCCATCATAAAGCAGATGCCCACTTCGCCGAGCGCGCGGGCGACAAGTCCCATGTCGGCGTCGATGTTGACGCCGAGGGCAGCGAGAACGTCCGAACTGCCCGACCGGGACGAGGCGGCACGATTTCCGTGCTTGGCGACCGGGACGCCGCAGGCCGCGACCACCAGGGCGGCGGCGGTGGAGACGTTGAAGGTGCCGGACGCGTCGCCGCCCGTCCCGCAGGTGTCGATCGTGCCGCCCGGCGCCTCGATCCGCACCGCCTTGGCGCGCATCACGGCGGCGGCGCCGGTGATCTCCTCGACGGTCTCCCCGCGCACGCGCAATCCCATCAGGAAGGCGCCGATCTGCGCCGGCGTCGCCTCGCCCGACATCATGACGGTGAACGCGGCCTCGGCCTGGCCCCGCGACAGTCCACCGCCGGCCGCAACCTGAGCCAGGATCGCCTTGAAGTCGGCCGCGGCTGCGCTCATGCCCGCACCCGGCGCTCGGGCAGGGGCGCCGGCGTCCGGTTCGGCAGCCGGCCCTGGGTGGTCATCGCCAGGAAATTGCCGAGCAGACGGTGACCGTGCTCGGAAGCGATGCTCTCCGGATGGAACTGGACGCCGTGGATCGTGTGCTCGCGGTGGGCGAGCCCCATGATCAGGCCGTCGTCCGTCTGCGCAGTGATCTCCAGCGCGTCGGGAAGGCTCTCTCGTTCGACCAGCAACGAGTGGTAGCGCGTCGCCTCGAACCGATCCGGCAGGCCGGCGAACAGGCCACGATCCGCATGGGAGACGTGACTGAGCTTGCCGTGCATCGGCGCCGACGCGCGCACGACCTTGCCGCCGAAGGCCTGGCCGATCGCCTGATGTCCGAGGCAGACGCCGAGAATGGGGACGCTGCCCGCCGCCGCGTGGATGAGATCGAGACAGATGCCGGCCTTGTCGGGGTCGCACGGACCGGGCGATATGATGATGCCTTCCGGCCGCATCGCCATCGCCTCGCCGACGCTCAGCGCGTCGTTCCGGCGCACCTCGATCTCCGCCCCGAGTTCGCCCAGAAAGTGCATGAGATTGTAGACGAAGCTGTCGTAGTTATCGATCAGCAGGAACATCGTGCGGACCCTCGGGTGGGCGGCTGCCGCCGCTCGGCGGCGATGCTATAAGGCCGGGGTTATAGCAAGCGGCTCGCGGTGGCGGAAGCGAACCCGCCGCTCTTTCCCTGCCCCGTCATGTAGGACACCGGGCGCGAC
>JBKBLL010000196.1:0-7126 GCA_046296375.1 Alphaproteobacteria bacterium
CGGGCGTCAGCCCTGGATCGAAAAGCCACCGTCGACGGGGATCGAAGCGCCGGTGACGAAGTCGGAGGCGCGCGACGCGAGGAATACCGCGACCCCGGCATGGTCCTCCGGCAGGCCCCAGCGGCCGGCGGGCGTGCGGTCCAGGACCCGCTGGTAGAGGCCGTCCACGTCCTGCCGGGCCTGGCGGGTGAGGGCGGTGTCGATCCAGCCGGGCAGCACGGTGTTCACCTGTATGTTGTCCTTCGCCCAGGCGGTGGCGAGCGCCTTCGACAGCTGGACGATGCCGCCCTTGCTGGAGGCGTAGGGTGCGGCGAAGGACGCGCCGAAGAGCGACAGCATCGAGCCGATGTTCACGATCTTGCCGCCGCCGGCGGCCACCATCGCCGGATAGGCCGCCTGGGCGCACACGAAGGCGCTCGTCAGGTTGGTCTGGATGACGGTGTGCCACTCCTCCAGGCTGTAGTCCTGCGGCTGCTTGCGGATGTTGGTGCCGGCATTGTTGACCAGGATGTCGAGGCGGCCGAACCGGGCCGTCGTCGCCTCGATCATCGCCTTGCAGGAGTCGGGCTCCAGCACGTCGACCGCGACCGAGATCGCCTCCGCGCCCGTGGCCTGCAGTTCCTTGACGGCGGCGGCACTCTTGTCCTGGTTGCGTCCGGCGACCACGATCGTCGCGCCCGCCTCCGCCATGCCGCGCGCCATCCCGAGGCCGATGCCCCCGTTCCCTCCGGTGACGATGGCCACGCGGCCGGTTAGGTCGAACAGTTTCATGGCGGGCGTCCCTCGGTCGTCCTCGGTGGCCGGGAGCCCTTCTGGCCGCTCCGGCCGCATCAGTGTCGGCCATCCGGGGTCGTGTTGCCAGGGGGCGGGATCGTGTCCGATTCCGACGGCGCGTTGCAGATTGCAATGCAGTTCGCGGGCGGAAGCGTCCCGCGCGCTTGCCGCACATGCCTAGAATTCTCGGCGAATGGCGGCTTTCTGCGATTCAGCCGGCCGATCCCGCGCGCGACGCTTTGGTATTAGGCATGGCACGCCGGTTGCGATCCGACAGGCGGAACCATACACCGCAGGAAGCGAGGGTCATCATGCCGGCCGCCGTCGAACACTCCGCCAGCCCCGTCGTCCCCATGCCCGTCGCCATGCGTCACGCCGCCGCCGAACCGGTCGCGGTCGCTCTGGTGGGCGGCGACGGCCTTTTCCGCGAAGGGCTGAAGCGCCTGTTCGCCGACACGAGCGTCGAAGTCGTCGCCGACGCCGCGGCCCCCGTGCCGACGCTCGGCCGGTTCGGACCGCCGCCGCAGGTGATCGTCCTGCTCGACCTGCCGGGTGCCGCCACCCGGGCCTGGCAGTGGATGGACGAGGTGTCGCGGCGCTGGCCCGGCACCAGCGCCGTCGTCCTGTCGGGCCGCGCGGATGCCGGCGACATGGCCCTGGCCCTGGACGCAGGCGTGGCGGGCTATCTGCTGACCGACATGTCGCCGGCTGCGCTGGCCCAGGCGATCGGTCTGGTCGCGCTGGGCGAGAACGTGTTTCCGACGCGCCTGTTTTGCGCCCTGTCCGGCGTCGGGCGGGGCGGGCCGGCCGGCTCGCGCAAGGTCGGACTGACGCCACGCGAGATCGACATTCTGCACGGTCTGCTGGAAGGAAAGTCCAACAAGCTCATCGCCCGCACGCTCGGCACGACCGATGCGACGGTGAAGGCGCAGCTGCGTCACCTGCTGCGCAAGATCGGGGTGGAGAACCGGACCCAGGCTGCCCTATGGGCCCGCGAGCACGGTATCGTCGAACAGGCGCACTGACCGCTGGGCGCGGAACGGCGGGACGGGGCGCGCCTCGCGCCGCCGTCGCGGTTGAAACCGCTTCCTTCGGGCACTAAGACTGACCGGCAGGCGCTGGTCTGCGCGGTACCCGACGGGAAGGCGGCGACATGAAGGGCGATCCCCAGGTCATCAAGCACCTCAATGCTGTGCTGACCAACGAGCTCACGGCGATCAACCAGTATTTCCTGCATGCCCGGATGCTCGAGCATTGGGGCTTCGAGAAGCTCGGCAAGAAGACCTACGAGGAATCCATCGACGAGATGAAGCACGCGGACAAGCTGATCGCGCGCATCCTCTTCCTCGACGGCCTGCCGAATCTCCAGGACCTGCACAAGTTGATGATCGGCGAGAACGTCCGCGAGGTCCTGGAGTGCGATCTCAAGATCGAGCAGAAGGCGATCCCGGACCTCCGCGCCGCGATCGCCTACTGCGAGCAGGCCTCCGATTACGTCAGCCGGGAGTTGTTCCAGGAGATCCTCACCGACGAGGAACACCATGTCGACTTCCTGGAGACGCAGCTCGACCTGATCGGGCGGATCGGGTTCGAGAACTATCAGCAGCTCCAGGTCTGAGTCCGGCAGGCGTCGTCGTCGCTGCGACCAGATCGCATCTTGCGGCGGCCGGGCGGCGGCCTTAGACCTTCGCCATGATCGCACGTCTGCGTAGCATCGGCCTGTGGGCGCGTCCCGAGGGGCGCGCCCTGCGATGGGCCGTGTTCGCCCTGGCCGGCCTGTTCTCCCTGCCCATCCTGGCCGTGATCGTCAACGTCTTCCTGCCCGGGCAGGGAACGTGGGCGCATCTGGCCGAGACGCTGCTCGCCGAGTACATCCGCAACACCGCCATTCTGGCGGTTGCGACCGGCATCGGCGTCGCGGTCATCGGTACCGCGACGGCATGGCTGGTGACGATGTGCCGTTTCCCGGGCCGGGGCCTGTTGGAATGGGCGCTGATCCTCCCTCTCGCCGTGCCGGCCTATGTCCTCGCCTACGTCTACACCGACTTCCTCCAGGCCGCCGGTCCGGTCCAGTCGCTGATCCGCGACCTGACCGGCCTGCGGACGCGGGAATACTGGTTTCCGGAGATCCGTTCGCTCGGCGGCGCCGTGGCGATGCTGATGCTCGTCTACTACCCCTACGTCTACCTGATCGCCCGCGCGGCCTTCCTGGAGCAGTGCGTCTGCGTCCTGGAGGTCAGCCGCACGCTGGGATGCAGCGGGTGGGAGAGCATGCGCCGGGTGGCCCTGCCGCTGGCGCGGCCGGCGATCGCCGCGGGCACGGCCCTGGCGCTGATGGAGACGCTGGCCGATTTCGGCACCGTCTCCTATTTCGGGGTCCACACGTTCACCACGGGCATCTACCGGACCTGGTACTCCCTGGGCGATCCGGTCGCAGCGGCGCAGCTCTCCACCGCGCTGCTCGGGTTCGTCGTCCTCGTCCTGCTGTTCGAGCGACTCAATCGAGGCCAGGCGCGTTTCCACCAGACCGGCATCCGCTACCGGCCGCTGCCGTCCTACGAACTGCGCGGGGTACGGGGCTGGGCGGCCACGACAGCCTGCGCGCTTCCCGTCCTGCTGGGTTTTCTCCTGCCGGGCGCCCTGCTCCTGAACATGGCGGTCTTCGAGGGCGACGCGCAGTTCGGGCCGCGCTACCTGGCGCTCGTCGGCAACAGCGTCACGCTGGCGGCGACCACGGCCTGCCTCGCCGTGCCGCTTTCCCTGCTGCTGGCCTACGGCGTGCGCCGCCAGGGCACGCCCGCGGTGCGCGCCGCGGTACGGGTGGCCGGTCTCGGCTATGCCGTTCCGGGCTCGGTGATCGCCGTCGGCGTCCTCATTCCCTTCGCCCTGTTCGACAACAGCCTGGATGCGTGGATGCGCGCATCCTTCGGTGTCTCGACCGGGCTGCTGCTGACCGGCACGATCGCCGGGGTGGTATTCGCCTGTCTGGTGCGTTTCCTCGCGGTCTCGCTCCATACGGTCGAGGCGAGCCTCGCCAAGATATCCCCCTCGATCGACGCTGCGGCCCGTACGCTGGGTGCCGGCTCGCTGCGCACCGCGGCGACGGTCCACGCGCCGATCATGGGTGGCAGTCTTCTGACGGCCTGGCTGATCGTGTTCGTCGACACGATGAAGGAGCTTCCCGCGACGCTGCTGCTGCGGCCGTTCAACTTCGACACGCTCGCGGTGCAGGCCTATCACCTCGCCCAGGACGAGCGGCTCGCCGAAGCCTCGACGGCCGCTCTGGCGATCGTCGCCGTGGGGCTGCTGCCCGTTCTCCTGCTGTCGCGCACGATCGCACGCTCCCGGCCCGGGCAGGGGGCCGACGCCGTCGATGCGGCGCCGCTGGCCGACGTCCCGGCGATCCAGCGCTCCTGAACGCGCGGTACGGCCGGTTTGGATCGGCGCGCCGGCCTTTGAGATTGAGAACGGATCGCATTAAACTCCGGCGCGTCATCCCCGGAGGCATTCCATGCACTCTGCGCATAGTCTTTCCGCGCCCGGCCCTGCCGAGGGTGCACTGCCCATCGCATGTCTTTCCGGCGCCGAACAGCTCGTCGTCTGGGTCTTTCGCTGCCGAGCGTTCGCGCATCAGGCCGGGCGCAGCATCGAGCGGGATCTGGTACGCCGTTGCGGACGCGAGGCCGGCGAGGCCGCCGCGGTCGCGATCTGGTCGATCCTGGCGCTGATCGCGCTTTACGGCCGGCGTTCGCTGCGGCTGGCGCCGCCCGGCTGGCCCGCCGTCACGGCCGACGAACTGCGCCTTCTCCAGCTTTTCGCCGCGACCCAGTGCGGACGGTCGGATGCGGCCCATGCTCATCTGGTCTGGATCTTCCGGCCGGGTCATGCCGACCTGCCGGTACGCGCGCTCGCCCATTCGGCCGCCGCGCTCGCGCGACACGGGCTCTCCCTGCCGTGGCGCGGACCGACGGCGTCGGCGGCCGCAGCGCTCCACGTGCGTCAGCGCTGTCGCATCGAAGCCTGCGACTGAGCGGCTCCGCCGCCGGATACGCGCGCCCGCAGGAAGGTGCGGAAGGCGGCGGTGGCCGGCGAGTCGGCACGACCGTGCAGGGAGACGATGCCGATCTCGCGCCGCAGGGCGTCGTCGGCGATCGCGAGCACGGCGCAGCCCTGCAGGTCGAGCTTGCGCTCCAGCACGCGCGGGACGAAGGTCGCGCCGAAGCCTGCTTGCGCCAGCGCCACGAGGGTCGCGAACGTGTTGGCTTCGTGCACGACTTCAGGCGTCAGGCCCTCGGCACGGAACGCCGCTTCCACCGTGTCGCGCAACCCCGCACCCCTGGGCGAGCAGAGGAGCGGCCAGGCCGCGAGCTCGGCGAGGGTAACGGTCCCGGTCGTGGCGAGGGGGTGGCTGCACGGCACCACCGCCATGCACGGCTCCTCGAACAGCGGCTCGAAGTCGAAGGGCTCGCGAGGCATGGGGCCGGACATGAGGCCGAGCGGCGCGGCGCCCTGCTCGACCGCCTCGAAGGTACGGCGCGTCAACGTCTCGATCAGTTCGACCGCGATGCCCGGATGCGCGGCGCGGAAGGCCGCCATCACCGGCGGCAGGATCGTACCGGCGAGCGAGGGAATCGCCGCCACCGCGACGCGGCCCCGCGCCAGGGCGGCCTCCTCGCGCAGTTCGTCGGCCAGATGCTCGAGCTCGCCGAGTGCGCGTGCCGCGGCCCCCAGCAGCCGTTCGCCGGCCGGCGTGAGCGCCACCGATCGGGTGGTGCGATGGAAAAGGTCGGCGCCCAGCCGTTCCTCGAGCTGGCGGACCCGGGCGCTGACCGCCGGCTGGGACAGGTGGAGGCGCTCCGCGGCGGCGCGGAAGCTGGCGGTCTCGGCCACGGCCAGAAACGCTGCGATCTGCGGCAGGCTGAAATTGATCACCTGAGCCTATCAATCGTTTCGATCTTGCGAATTGTCTTACGGATCGAACGCTGCTGCAATTGTCCGCACATCCGCGGGGGCGTAGAGTGCCCGGGAAAGCGGTAACGGACACTGCGACGAGGCGGACGCCCATGAAGTTCGGCATCTTCTACGAGCACCAGCTGCCGCGGCCCTGGGAGGAGCGCAGCGAATACCAGCTGTTCCAGGATTCGCTCGCGCAGATCGAGCTCGCGGACAAGCTCGGCTACGACTACGCCTGGGAGGTGGAGCACCATTTCCTGGAGGAGTACTCCCACTCCTCGGCCCCCGAGGTCTTCCTCGGCGCGGCGAGCCAGCGGACCCGGAACATCCGTCTCGGCCACGGCATCATCCAGTTGACCACCAACCAGCCGCACCGGGTGGCGGAGCGCGTGGCCACGCTGGACTTGCTGTCGGGCGGCCGGGTCGAGTTCGGCATGGGCGAGGGCGCGGGGCCCGCCGAACTCCACCCCTTCAACATTCGCGTGCGGGACAAGCGGGACCGCTGGGAAGAGGCCGTCAAGGCGATCATCCCGATGTTCAGCAGGGACAGCTGGGAATTCCACGGCCAGTATTACGATTTCCCGGCGCGCAACGTCGTGCCGAAGCCCTTCCAGAAGCCGCACCCGCCGCTCTGGGTGGCCTGCTCCAACATACAGACGATCGGCCAGGCCGGTGCGTGGGGCATGGGGGCGCTGGGGTTCAGCTTCGTGTCGCCCGAGGCGGCGAAGGCCTGGGTGCACCGCTACTACAACACGCTGCTGCACCGTTCGAACCGGCTGGCCGACTATCCCGCCAATCCGAACATCGCCATCGTCAACGGCTTCATGTGCGCGGAGACGGACGAGGAGGCGCTGGAGAAGGCGTCCGGCTGGACCTTCTTCATCTTCGCCCTCTCGCGCTACGGGCGGAAGGGCATCGACGCACCGGGCCAGAGCGATCTCTGGGCCGAATACCAGGAGTGGCGCCACACCGAGAAGGCCCAGCAGGCGCTGCGCAACGGGCTGATCGGCTCGCCCGAGACGATCCGCAAACGGCTGCGCATGTTCGCCGACGCCCATGTGGATCAGGTGATCCTGCTCAATCAGGCCGGCAAGACCAGCCACAAGGACATCTGCGACAGCCTCACCATGTTCGCCGAGGAAGTGATGCCGGAGTTCCACGCGATGGAGCCCGCACATCAGGCCTGGAAGCAGGAGGTTCTGGCCGAGCGTATCGTGCTGGAGGAGCTGTCGACGGAGGGCTACGACCTCTATGCGCACCAGAACGAGGACATCGTGCGCATGACGCCGGAGCAGCTGAAGGCGATGATGGCGGAAAAGGAACGCGCCGCGCGCGTCGAGCTCGCCGAGGCGATCCGCTCCGCCTCCGCGCTCGGCGCGGCCTCCGGCGCGCCCGAGCT
>JBKBLL010000197.1:0-3645 GCA_046296375.1 Alphaproteobacteria bacterium
GTCTGCGAGGTGCCGGCAGTGTTGACGAGGATATCCACCTTGCCGAGATCGCGCACGACGCTGTCGAAGAGCGCCGCGACCTGGCCCGCGTCGCGGACGTCGCAGGCATGCGCGACGATGCGCCGGCCGGGCGCGTGGCGCTCGATCTCGGCCTTGGCGGCGTCGAGTTGATCCTGGCGCCGCGCGACGATCGCGACATCGGCGCCGCATTCCGCGAAGCGCAGCGCCATCGCGCGGCCCAGCCCCATGCTGCCGCCCGTGATGAGTGCGGCGCGACCGTCCATTCTGAGTTCCATGACCCTGCCCTCCCTCAATTCAGACCCGACGTCGCCAGCCGTCAGAACGGCTGCCAGCGGCCGTCTTGGAGGGCTTCGAGCGCGGGATATCGTCGCTTGTAATCCATGGTCCGGCTGCCGTCGACCCAGTAGCCGAGATAGAGATACGGCAGGCGGAGCCGTTGCGCCGCCTGGACGAGCCACAGGACCGCCTGGGTTCCGAGGCTGCGCTGCGGCTGCTCCGGATCGAAGAAGCTGTAGACGGCCGAGAGCGAGTCGACCGCTCGGTCGGCGAGAATGCAGCAGACCAGCCGGCCGTTCGGGTCACGCGCCTCGACCAGCCAGCTTTCGACCGGCGTATCCTCGACCATATCGCGATAGTCGGCGGCGGTCATCGTCGCCATGTCGCCGTCGCCGTGGCGGCCGTGCTGGTACGCGCTGAACAGGCGATACTGCTCCAGAGTGGCGCGCAACGGCCGGATCGCGAAGCGCAGATCGGCGTTGCGCCGCGTCACCCGACGCAGCGACCGGGTCGGCACGAACCTGTCGACCGCGATCCGCACCGGGACGCATTTGGTGCAGCCGCCGCAGGCGGGCCGATAGGCGAAGCCGTGGCTGCGGCGGAAACCGGCACGCGACAGGTCGGCGAACAGTGCGGCCGAGCCCGGTCCCGCCAGTTCCACCACCAGCTTCCGTTCGGTACCGCCCGGCAAATACGGGCATGGCACCGGCGTCGTGGCGAAGAACCGGCGCAGCCGTCTGTGGGGATCGAGTCTCATCGCACCCGTTTCTGCCGGACAGAGCGCGAATATAGAGCGGGTATCCCGCCTAGGGAACGGCCACCCCCGGCGCGGCGCCGCCGGCCGGCCCGTCCGGCCGAATCGCGGCCTGGCGGTTGGATGTCGGGATCGGCGCCGGAAGTGCCGCCTGGCGCGACATCTGTCGCAACAGGGTGATGCTGATCCGGCGGTTCCGGGCCGAGAGGGGATCCTCCGGCACGAGCGGGTCGGTATCGGCGAGGCCGCCGACACGCGCGATGCGCGCCGTCGGCAGCCCTAGTTCGACCAGCGCCCGCCGGCTGGCGTTGGCACGGTCGGCCGAGAGTTCCCAGTTGCTGTAACCCCGGTCGCTGGCGAAGGGCGCGGCGTCGGTATGGCCGAACACCGCTATCTTGTGGGGCAGCCCTTCGACCGCCAGCACGACCTTTCGCAGCAGTTCGCGCACTTCGGGATACATCTGGGCACCGCCCAGGGGGAACATGGCGACCTTGTCCTGGTCGACGATCTGGATGCGCAACCCTTCCGCCGTCTGGTCGATCACGAGGCTCTGCTTGAACGCTTCCAGTTCCGGCGTGGTCGCCAGCGCCTGCCGCAGTTCCTGGACCGCCTGCTCGAACTGCTGGCGCTCGGCGATCGCGGCCGCCGCGGCCGCCGCGACGGGATCGTCACCGTCCACCTTCGTGTCACGGGCACGGCTGCGCTCGTCGTGCGACGCGCTGCCGTCGTCGCGCTGCCGTCGTCGGCTGTCGTCGTCGCCGCTTCGCCCCGTTCCGTCGGCGCGCCGACGCGCATCGGGCTCGTCGGTGTCGAGCCGAGCCGTCTCGAAATCGTCGTCGTCATCCTCATCGTCGTCCTCGTCGCCGCGGCTGCTTCCGAAGCTCGGCGTCGATGCGAACATGGCTGGCGAGGTAGTCATCGAGGACATTGCGCCCTCGCCGATCGTGCGGCTGTCCGACACGGTCGTCGGAGCGAAATAGTCGGAAATGCCACTGCGCTGTTCTTCGCTGGTCGCGTTGAGCAGCCAGAGCAGCAGGAAGAAGGCCATCATCGCCGTCACGAAATCGGCATAGGCGACCTTCCAGGCGCCGCCGTGATGGCCGCCGCCGACCTTCTTGACGCGCTTGACGATGATGACGGGAGCGTTGTTGGCGCCCTTAGCCATGGCGGCGTTGGTCCTGGTCCGCGGACATCGTCACGGCGGGCGTTCCCGGCTCCGGAGTGGATCGGCACGGCCGGTTCGGCCGAGGTGCATCTTCGCGGGGCAAGGTTAAGGGAAGCTTTCCGCGTTGCACCCGCGACGGCCCGGGCTTAAGGTCCGCGCGTTTCGCAGCAGTTGACTAGAGAAAATGCCATGTCGATCGTCGCCAAGCGTCTGTCGCTGATCAAGCCGTCACCGACGGTGGCCCTGAACACCAAAGCGATGGAACTCGCCGCGGCCGGGGAGGACGTCATCGGCCTCGCCGCCGGCGAACCGGACTTCGCCACGCCCGAGAACATCGCGAACGCGGGCATCCGTGCGATCCAGACCGGCGACACCAAATACACCGCGCCCGACGGCCGCCGCGAATTGAAGGAGGCCGTCTGCCGCAAGTTCAAGCGCGAGAACGGCCTGGACTACAAGCCCGAGCAGATCACCATCGGCAACGGCGGCAAGCACGTCCTCTACAACACCTTCGTCGCCAGCCTCGACCCCGAGGACGAGGTGATCATCCCCGCGCCCTTCTGGACCTCCTATCCGGACATGGTGCTGATGGCGGGCGGCAAGCCGGTGGTCGTCGCCTGCACCGAGGAGAGCGGCTTTCGCCTGACCGCGGCGCAGCTCGAGGCGGCGATCACGCCGAAGACCAAGTGGCTGATCCTGAACTCGCCGTCCAACCCGACGGGTGCCGGCTATCACTGGTCGGACATGAAGGCGCTGACGGACGTGCTGCTGAAGCATCCACACGTCTGGGTGCTGACCGACGACATGTACGAGCACATCGTCTATGACGGCTTCGAGTTCTGCACGCCCGCCCAGGTCGAGCCGAAGCTCTACGACCGGACGCTCACCTGCAACGGCGTGTCGAAATCCTACTCGATGACCGGCTGGCGCATCGGCTATGCCGGCGGCCCGGTCGAGCTGATCAAGGCGATCGGCAAGGTCCAGTCGCAGTCGACGACCAACCCCTCCTCGATCAGCCAGACCGCGGCGGTCGAAGCGCTCGACGGGCCGCAGGACTTCATCAAGGTGCGGGCCGAGCGTTTCCGCCAGCGCCGCGACCTGGTCGTCTCGATGCTGAACCAGGCTTCGGGCCTGACCTGCCGCCGGCCGGAGGGCGCCTTCTACGTCTATCCGAACTGCGCCGGCACGATCGGCAAGACGACGCCGTCGGGCAAGAAGATCCGGAGCGACGACGATTTCGCGGCCTACCTGCTGGAGTCGGAGAAGGTCGTGGTCGTTCCGGGCAGTGCCTTCGGTCTGTCGCCCTACTTCCGCATCTCCTACGCGACCGCCGACGAGGTCCTGGAAGAAGCCGGCCGCCGCATCCAGCGCGCCTGCGCCGCACTGCGGTAGACTACCCTGGGGGCGGGGGGGGGGCCCCCCCCAGAAA
>JBKBLL010000197.1:3655-7090 GCA_046296375.1 Alphaproteobacteria bacterium
TCCTCCCGGGGGGGCGGGGGGGTCCCGCCCGCTCGCTGTTTACACCCCGGCCCCCGGGGGGGGGGGGCCCCCCCCCGCTCCCGGAGAGGAACACGTGGGATGACAGCCCGCCAGCTCCGCCTCGGCGCCTTCCTGCGCCCTGCCAGCATCCATACGGGGGCGTGGCGCTATCCGGGCGCCTTCCCGGACGCCAACTTCAACTTCGCGCACTACAAGCGCTTCGCGCGCAAGCTGGAGGAGGGCAAGTTCGACGCCCTCTTCATGGCCGACCATCTGGCGCTGCTGAACATGCCGGTCGACGCCCTGAAGCGCAGCGCCACCTCGACCTCGTTCGAGCCCTTCACCCTGCTGCCTGCCCTCGCCGCCGTGACCGAGCATCTCGGCCTGATCGCGACGGCGTCGACCACCTACGAGGAGCCGTTCCACGTGGCCCGGCGCTTCGCCTCGCTCGACCATATCAGCGGCGGGCGCGCCGGCTGGAACCTCGTCACCACGTCGAACCCGCACGCGGCCCTGAATTTCGGCCTGGACGCCGACGTCGAGCACGGCGAACGCTACAGGCGCGGCCGCGAGTTCTACGACGTCGTGACGGGCCTCTGGGACAGCTGGGCCGACGACGCCTTCGTCCGCGACGTGGCGAGCGGCGTCTATTTCGATCCGGAGAAGCTCCACGTCCTGAACCACAAGGGCGAGCATTTCTCGGTCCGCGGCCCGCTGCACATCGCTCGTCCCGTGCAGGGCTGGCCGGTGATCGTCCAGGCGGGCGCCTCGGAGGCCGGCCGCCAGATCGCCGCCGAGACGGCCGAGATGGTCTTCACCAGCCAGCGCACCCTCGCCGACGGCCAGCGCTTCTACGCCGACGTGAAGGGCCGCATGCCGGCCGCCGGGCGCGATTCGGAACACATGAAGATCCTGCCCGGCGCCTTCGTCGTGGTCGGCGAGACGGTGGCGGAAGCCCGCGCCAAGCGCGCCCATCTCGACAGCCTCGTCCACTACGACAGCGGCATCGCCTCGCTCTCCATCGCCCTCGGCACCGACGCTTCGGTCTACGATCCGGACGCGCCGCTGCCCGACGACATCCCGGAGACCAACGCCAGCAAGAGCGGCCGCGAGCGCGCCATTGCGCTGGCCCGCGCCGAGAACCTGACGGTTCGCCGGCTGGCCGAGCGCATCGGCGGCTATTCCGGGCTGGAGATGACCGGAACGCCGGAGACGATCGCCGACCAGATGGAGGAATGGCTGGTCGAGCGCGGCAGCGACGGCTTCAACGTCATGTTCCCCTATCTCCCCGGCGGCCTGGACGACTTCGTCGATCGGGTCGTGCCGGAACTCCAGCGCCGCGGCATCTTCCGGCGCGAATACGAGGGCACGACCCTGCGTGAGAATCTCGGCCTGCCGCGACCGCGCAACCGCTTCTTCCTCGACTGAGCCGGCTCTCGGCCGGACGTGCGCCTATATGGCGATGAAGTAAGCCAGCAGGAGCGCGACCACGACGAGCGCCAGACTGATGCCCAGCACTTTGCGCATGCCTTTCGTGCGCCCCGCGCGCGCCTCCTCGGTGGACCTGATCGGTCCGGGCGCGTCCGGATAGGGGTCGTTCCGGTCTGCCATGTCCTGCTCCCTTCGTTTCTTTTTCGGGCTCGGTGGGTGTCGCGGCGTCACTGCGCCTGCTTGCGCTCGTAGCGGAAGCCGAGCTTCAGGACAACCTGATAGTGGGCGACGCGGCCGTTTTCGATGTGACCGCGGGTTTCGGCAACCTCGAACCATTCCAGATTGCGAACGGACTCGGCCGCGGTCGCGATCGCATTGTCGATCGCCTGCGCCAGCCCCTGGCTGGAGCTGCCGACGACATGCGTCATTCCGTAGACGTTCTCCGACATGTTCGCCTCCGCCATTGGTTACCCCTTTAATGCGTGGGAGGCAGCGCGGTTCCGACATCCCGGGCCGAAAAAGAGAGGGCCGCCCGAAGGCGGCCCTGAGTAGGAAGGGAGTCGGTACTGCGGGGTCTGAGGGGAAGAGGTCACGACCCCCGCGGATCGTGCCACCCGAACAACAACGGTGCCGCCGACTTGTTCCCCGTCGAAGACGAAAAATCAGCCTCGCTTCGGAAGCCGGCGCAGGATCTCCTGCAACCGCTCCGGAATCGGCTCCGCCAGAATCTCGGTGCCGAGCCGGCGCAAGGCTTCCTGCTGTCGGAGGAGAGCGCGCACTTCGGCCTGACGCTTCGGATTGGCGGCAAGGAACGCTTCGACGATCGTCCGCAACTCGGCGGAAGCGCGGCCATCGATATATTCCTGTATGTCCTCTTCGGTGACCAACTCCGGTCGAGCCATCAATCTCCCCTCTCCCCGGCGCTACCGCGCGCGAGCAGCTCACGTAAAGCCATCCTGGCTCGCGACAGTCGTGAACGAACCGTACCTATAGGGATATCCAGAATCTGTGCAACTTCCTCATACGCCAAGCCTCCCACCGGGACCAGGAGGATGATCTCCCGCTGCTCCTCGGGCAACTTTCCAACCGCCTGCCGCACTTCGTCGAGAAGCAGATGCTGCTCCTGCGCGGCGGCCGTCGCGAGGTCCGCATGCACCTCGGACAGTTCCAGGAGCGCCGGTCCCCGTCGACCCCGATGATAGTCGTTGATGACGACGTTGCGCAAAATGACGAACAGCCAAGCTCGGAGATTTGTCCCGGGCGCATAGCTGTCGAGCCGCGACACTGCCCGGATCAGGCATTCCTGCACGAGGTCGTCGGCATAGACCGCGTCCCGCACCAGAACGCGGGCGTAGCGGCGCAGGCGCGGGATCTCCTCGGTCAGCCGCCGCCGCACCTCCTCGATGCCGCCTTCGCCGTCTGCCCCGCAACGCCCTCCCCCGCCTGCCGCTGACGATGTCCCCACCTCGCCTGCATCGCCACGGACCATGCTGCTGTACACTGGGGTTTCGGATTGGAATCGGGCGGCCGGCCGTACCGTGCACCCACCAATCAGAACCCTAGCGCGACCCGACGGTTCCAGGGCTTGCTCAGACCAGTAGCACCTTGCCTATCGCCTCCCTGTTTTTGAGCAGATTCAGCGCATCCGCGGCGCGATCGAGCGGCAGCCGGGCGGAAACATACGGCTTCAGGATGCCCCGCGCCGCCCAGTCGCACAGCACGCGGAGATTCTCCGCCGCCTGTTCCGGTTCCGCCTCGACGAAGCCGCCGAGCCGCACGCCGACGGCGGACGCCCCTTTGATGAGCAGGTGATTGGTCCGCGCCAGAGCCGGCGCGCCGCCGAGGAAGCCGAGGATGAGGATGCGCCCGCCCCAGTTGATGCAGCGCATCGAATTCTCGAACACCTCGCCGCCGACGGGATCGAACACCACGTCCGCGCCCCGCCCGTCGGTGATTTGCTTGACGGCATCGCGAAACGGCTCGCGATCGTAGCGGATGAGGTGA
>JBKBLL010000198.1:0-7071 GCA_046296375.1 Alphaproteobacteria bacterium
CAGGATGGCATCCACGTTCTCCCCGTCCTCGGACAGCGGGACGACGATCCGCTCGCCGGAGAAGATGCGGTCGCTGCTGAGATAGAGGCGCCCCGTCGTGTGCGAGATGCCGCGCTCGACCACGACGCGCTGATAGCGCGCAAGGACCGGCTCGCGCGTCGCCACCGGCACGATCTCGTCCATGTGCAGTCCGGCGAGGGAGCGGCCGTAGACGGCGTTCACCCGTTCGCCGGCCAGCCGGTAGCGGAAGCGCGGTCCCGGCCAGACGACGTCGCAGACCCAGATGATCTCCAGTTCGCGTGCCACCGCGGCAGGGTCGATGGCCCGACGCGGCGGCATCGGCCGGTCGCCCCGCACCGCCAGCCACACGCCCAGGATGTTGCGGATGTGCGGGTCCCGCACATGGTCGAAATCATCGAGTGACAGCATGCCCGACCCGCCTCGCCTCGCCTGCAGACTATAGCCTCGAACGCCGAAAGGACCGCCGGTTCGGGTCGGTCACGACACGTTGGACGCGAAAGCCTACGCGAACTCGATGATCACCTGGTCGGCGGCGAGGCTGTCGCCTGGCTTCGCACCGACGGCCTTGACCACGCCGTCGCGCTCGGCGCGCAGGATGTTCTCCATCTTCATGGCCTCGACCACGCAGAGCTCCTGGCCGGCCTTCACCTCCCAGCCTTCTTCGACCTCGACGCTGAGCAGCAGGCCCGGCATGGGCGAGAGAAGGAACTTGGACAGGTCCGGCGGCTGTTTCTCCGGCATCAGCGCGGCGAGTTCGGCCTGACGCGGCGTCAGCACGCGTGCCGCCGCCGTGGCACCGCCATGGATGAGCCGGAGGGTGGCGCCGTCCCATTCGACCTGCATGTGGGCGCGCCGGCCGTCGATCTCGGCGGAGAGCACGGGGTCGCGCGGCTCCCAGACGCCGCGCACCGCGACGCTGCGGCCGTCGACCCCGACGTCGATGCCGCCGCAGGCGGGCGTCACCGTCACGGGATGATGCGCACGGCCGAGGGTCACGACCCAGTCGCCGGCCGGTTCCGCCACGACGCCCTGCAGGCGGCCGCTGATCGTCGCCTCGCGCGCGACGCGCACATAGTTCAGGAAGGCGGCCGCGGCGGCGAAGACCGTCGCATACCGGGCGACGCCGGCGGCGGGGTCGAAGCCCTCGGGATACTCGTCCTCGATGAAGCGCGTGCTGAGGCGGCCCTCGCGGAAGCGCTCCGACGCCACGATGTCGTGCAGAAAGCCGATATTGTGCGAGATGCCGCGCACGCAGAAGGCGTCGAGCGCGGCGCGCATGCGGTCGATCGCCTCGGCGCGGGTGCCGCCCGACGTCACTAGCTTGGCGATCATCGGATCGTAGAACATGCTGATCTCGCTGCCCTCGACCACGCCGCTGTCGACGCGCACGCCGTCGACGCCCTCCGGCTCGCGATAGGTGGTGAGGCGCCCGATCGACGGCACGAAGTTGCGCGTCGGGTCCTCTGCGTAGAGCCGGGATTCGATCGCCCAGCCGGTCATCCGCACGTCGTCCTGGCCGATGCGCAGCTTCTCGCCGGCGGCGACGCGGATCATCTCTTCCACCAGGTCGAGGCCGGTCACCAGTTCTGTCACCGGATGTTCGACCTGAAGCCGCGTGTTCATCTCCAGGAAGTAGAAGTTCCGGTCCTTGTCGACGATGAACTCGACGGTGCCGGCGGATCGATAGTCGACGGCCCTGGCGAGGGCGACGGCCTGGGCGCCCATCGCCGCCCGTGTCTCCTGATCGAGGAACGGGCTCGGTGCCTCCTCGATGACCTTCTGGTGGCGGCGCTGGATCGAGCATTCGCGCTCGCCGAGATGGATCACGTTGCCGTGTGCATCGGCCAGCACCTGGATCTCGATGTGGCGCGGCTCCTCGATGAACTTTTCGATGAAGACGCGCTCGTCGCCGAAACTGGAGCGCGCCTCGCTGGCGGCCGATCGCAGACCCTCGACCAGTTCCTTCTCGTTCCAGGCGACGCGCATGCCCTTGCCGCCGCCGCCGGCGGAGGCCTTGATCATCACCGGGTAGCCGATGTCGGCGACCACCCCGGCCGCCGCGGCGGGGTCGGCGATCTCGCCCAGATAGCCCGGGACGGTCGAGACGCCGGCCTTCTGCGCCAGCTTCTTCGACTCGATCTTGTCGCCCATGGCGGCGATCGCCTCGGGCGTCGGGCCGATGAAGACGATGCCCTCTTCGGCCAGGCGGCGGGCGAAATGCGTGTTCTCGGAAAGGAAGCCGAAACCGGGATGGACGGCCTGCGCCCCGGTCCGCTTCGCGGCGTCCACGATGCGGTCCATGACCAGATAGCTCTGCGCCGCCGGCGACGGGCCGATCGCCACCGCCTCGTCCGCCAGTTCGACGTGCAGGCCCGACGCGTCGGCCTCGGAGTAGACGGCGACGGTACGAATACCGAGGCGCCTGGCAGTGCGCATGATGCGTACGGCGATCTCGCCGCGGTTGGCGATCAGAATCTTTTCGAACATGCGCAGGCTCAGCGCCTCCCGATCAGGCCCATGACATAGGCAACGTGCAGTGCGAGGACCGGTCCCCAGCCGACCAGCGGCCAGACGAACCAGATCGTGTCCGGCGTCAGCCAGAAGTTCAGCGGGACCAGAACGATCATCACGGCGAAATAGCCGATCAGATGGTTGAGGAAGCCGTTCAGGCGGCGGCGGGCGGGATCCACGGCGGCTCAGTCCGGCACGCCGTGGCGGTTCGTCGGATACCAGTCGTCGGCCAGGAGCCGGTCGAGCGTGTAGGGGCATTCGCTGGGAAGTCTCAAGATCGCGTTGTCCTCGTCGTGGCTCGCCAGCCCCAGCACTGCCATTCGGCGCGCCTGTTCGTAAAGCTTAGGAAGATAAGCGGAGGCGTCATGCAGGAGCGTCGGTGAAACCAGTTGCTCGGCTTCCGCACGAGCGTCGACGACGCTGGCCATCCAGACGTTCCGCGGATCGGTTGCCGGTGACCATTCCAGCTTCAGGCAGTGCTCGATGATCCGGCGGAGCTGGCTGTGCAGGGCGTTGCGTTCGGACTTGCCCAAATCCTCGACCTCCTCGGCGAGATGGGGAAGGTCGAGATCGAGGTTGGCACGTTCCGCCTGGAGACGGCGCAGCCGGTCGGCCTGGACCTTCGTCCAGGCATAGAAGTCCGCCTCGTAGAGCTCGGGGTCCGTCATCGGGCGGCCCATCGACTCACGCCTCCGCCGTGCGATGAGACGGATACCAGCCCCGCGCCAGCAGATCGTCGAGCGCATAGGGGTTGCTGGCCGGGAGCACTTCGGCGGCTTCGGTTTCCCCGTGCTCCTTCAGCGCGTCGTGTGCAAGCTCTCGCGCTCCATCGTACAGCCACGGGAGATCGTCGATCATCTCGCGCCGCAGCGTCGCCGTCATCCTGCCTTCGATTTCGAGCCGCGCCTCGGAAATGCTGCGCCGCCATGACCCGCGCGGATCGGTTGCCGGCGACCATTCCAGCTTCAGGCAGTGCTCGATGATCCGGCGGAGCTGGCTGCGCAGGGCGTTGCGTTCGGACTTGCCCAAATCCTCGACCTCCTCGGCGAGATGGGGAAGGTCGAGATCGAGGTTTGCGCGTTCCGCCTGGAGACGGCGCAGCCGATCGGCCTGGACTTTCGTCCAGGCGTAGAAGTCCGCTTCGTACAGTTCCGGGTCGGTCATCGCGCGGGGCACGGCCGGCTCCTCCTGCGGGCGCAGTCCAGCTTGCACAGTCTACAGTGGGATGTTGTCGTGCTTCTTCCAGGGGTTCTCCAGCTTCTTGTTGCGCAGCATGGCCAGCGACTTGGCGATCCGCCGCCGCGTGCTGTGCGGCCGGATGACGTCGTCGATATAGCCGCGACTCGCCGCCACGAAGGGGTTGGCGAAGAGTTCGGCATACTCCTTCGTGCGCGCCTCGATCTTGCCGGCGTCGCCGATGTCCTCGCGGAAGATGATCTCGACCGCACCCTTCGCACCCATCACCGCGATCTCGGCCTGGGGCCAGGCATAGTTCACGTCGCCGCGCAGATGCTTGGAGCTCATGACGTCGTAGGCGCCGCCATAGGCCTTGCGCGTGATGACGGTGATCTTCGGCACGGTCGCCTCGGCATAGGCGAAGAGCAGCTTGGCGCCGTGCTTGATGATGCCGCCATACTCCTGCGTCGTGCGGGGCATAACGCCCGGCACATCGACGAAGGTCACGATCGGAATGTTGAAGCAGTCGCAGAAGCGCACGAACCGCCCGGCCTTGCGCGCGGAATCGATATCGAGGCAGCCGGCCAGCACCATCGGCTGGTTGGCGACGATGCCGACGGTCGAGCCGCCCACGCGGCCGAAGCCGGTCAGGATGTTGCCGGCATAGTTCGGCTGGAGCTCGAAGAAGTCGCCGTCGTCGACGACCTTCGCGATCAGCTCCTTCATGTCGTAGGGCTTGTTCGGGTTCGGCGGCACCAGCGTGTCGAGCGACATCTCGATCCGGTCGAGCGGATCGGTGCAGATGCGCGTCGGCGGCTGCTCGCGGTTCGAGGCGGGCAGGAAGTCGACGAAGCGGCGGGTCTGCAGCAGCGCTTCGACATCGTCCTCGAAGGCGCGGTCGGCGACGCCGGACTTGGTCGTGTGGGTGAGCGCGCCGCCAAGCTGCTCATGGGTGACCGTCTCGTGGGTGACCGTCTTCACCACGTCGGGGCCGGTCACGAACATGTAGGACGTGTCCTTCACCATGAAGATGAAGTCGGTCATCGCCGGCGAGTAGACCGCACCGCCGGCGCAGGGGCCCATGATCGCCGAGATCTGCGGGACGACGCCGGAGGCCAGCACGTTGCGCTGGAACACCTCGGCATAGCCGCCGAGCGAGGCGACACCCTCCTGGATGCGCGCGCCGCCGGAATCGTTCAGGCCGATGACCGGCGCGCCCATCTTCATCGCCTGGTCCATCACCTTGCAGATCTTCTCGGCGTGCGCCTCGGACAGGCTGCCGCCGAAGACGGTGAAATCCTGGCTGAAGACGAAGACGAGGCGGCCGCTGATCGTGCCGTGGCCGGTGACGACGCCGTCGCCGGGCACCTTCTGCTCCGCCATGCCGAAGTCCGTCGAGCGGTGCTCGACGAACATGTCCCATTCCTCGAAGCTGCCGGGGTCGAGCAGCACGTCGATGCGCTCGCGCGCCGTGAGCTTGCCGCGTTTGTGCTGCGCCTCGATGCGCCGTTGGCCGCCGCCGAGCCTCGCGCGCTCGCGCTTCTCCTCGAGCCTGCGCAGCATCTCCTGCATTCGCCGGTCCTATCCGCCTGCCGTCAAGAAAGTGCAGCCTGATAGCACCTGGGCCCCCCGGGCGCCAGCCCGCGCGCCGCGATTCGCCTGCCGACCCGTGAGCGGGATCACTGGCCGCGCGCCGTGCCACGGGCGCAGGCTGCCGTCGCGACGTCGTCGCATCCGCGCCACGAGCGTCGGCGCGGCAGGCCCCTCGGAAGGAGGGAGGCGCTAGATGTCAAGGATATCCGATACCGTATCGTTCGAAGAGCTCGGCATGGACCGCCGCAAGGTCAACGGCGCCCTCACCGGTGCGCGCAACAATACGATGCTGAGACTGATCGGCAATCCGCGCGGCAGCTACGATCAGGATTGCCGGCATCCGACCAACAGGCGCATCGCAGCGCTGATGGCCACGGCCGACCTGGGCCCGTTCCGCGCCACCGGATTGCGGCCAGCGGTCGACGCGCTGCGCCGGATCCTCGCCGACGTGGCCGCGGAACACCCGTCCACCCACGCGGCCTTGTCGACGGCCGGGATGCTCTGCTGCCGGCTGGTGCGCGGATCGGCCAGCGCGATCTCCAACCATGCCTGGGGGACGGCGATCGACCTCAAGCTGGAGGGCAGGCTGGATGCGCGCGGCGACGGCCGGACACAGCGCGGGCTGCTGGAGATCGCGCCGATCTTCAACCGCCACGGCTTCTTCTGGGGAGCGGCCTTTCCGACCGAGGACGCGATGCATTTCGAGGCTTCGGAGGCGCTGGTCCGCCAGTGGGCGCGCGACGGCGCCTTCGGGAGCGCGCCGACGGCGGGCGACTTCGACCAGATCGCCTTCGGGGACCGCGGCCCCCTCGTGGAGGCGCTGCAGGAGCGGCTGAACCTCCTGCTCGCCGCCGACCTCGACGTCGACGGGGTGTTCGGGCGCAACACGCGCGCGGCCGTGATGGAGTTTCAGCGCGAGCGCGCCCTGCCGGTCTCCGGCACGGTGGACGAGGCGACGCGGACGGCACTGGAGCGCGGCGACGGCTGAACGTTGCGCGGGAGGCGCGGGTGCAGCGTCAGCCCGCGCCTCCCGCGACCTGCTCGGCGAAACGCATGTCGACGCAGGCCTCGTAGGGCACGTCGCGCCCGATGAGCCCGCCCGACAGCAGGCCGAGCTTCAGGCGCACGAAGCCGTCGACCGGGAGAAACGGGTCGCGGCCCCAGATCCCGAGGCGGCGGTAGCGCTCGATCGCGCCGGCGAGCGTGTCGGGCCTGAGGTCGGGGAAGAAGTCGGCGACCGCCTCGGCGATCTCCGGTGCGGCGCGGCGGGCCAGCCATTGCTGCGCCCGGTGCGCGGCGCGGGTCATAGCCAGGACGCGCTCGGGCGTTTCCGCCAGCACCGCGCGTGTCGTCATCAGGGCGGTGTAGGAGGTTGGCCCGCGGCTCGCGGCGGCGTACCAGACATGGCCGGCGCCCTCGCGGACCAGTTCCTCCACGAAGGGCTCGAAAAGCTGCACAGCGTCGATCGCCCCCGCCTTCAGCGCAGCGGCGTTCTCGGCCATCGGCCGGTCGGCGACGCGGTCGATGTCGTCCGGATCGACGCCGGCGCGGCGCAGGTCCTCCTGCAGGCAGAGCCAGGGCGTCGGCGCCTCGGCCACCGTCGCGATGCGCCGATGCTCCAGGTCGGCGAAGCGGAAATCCGGGCGCGGCTCGCGGCCGACCACGAAGAACGGATCGCGCGTCACGACCTCGCAAAAGGCGACCACCGGGCAGGCCGGGTCGGCGTCGTGCAGGCGCATCAGCTGCATCGGCCCGCCCCAGACGAAGGCG
>JBKBLL010000199.1:0-7048 GCA_046296375.1 Alphaproteobacteria bacterium
ATCCCCTCTTTGCCGCCGATAAGGTGGAGTTCCACGGACAGCCGGTCTTCGCGGTGGTGGCCGGGACCCGCGATGCGGCACGGCGGGCGGTTCGCCTGGCCCGGATCGACTTCGAGCCGGAGGAGCCGGTCCTGCTCGACGCCCTCGGCGTGCGCGTCTTCTACGCCGAGGAGGTGCGGCGGCGCGGCCTCGCGGCCGTCATCGACGAGGCCGTGGCGCACGTCAGCGCCGGGACGGCGGCGTTCGGGGTGTCGCTCGACCTCGATTCCGTCGATCCGACGGAGGCGCCGGGTGTCGGTACCCCGGTGACGGGCGGCCTCACCGCCGCCGACCTGGTGGCGGCGGTCGGGCGCGTGCGGCGCAAGGCGGAACCGGCGGCCTGGGAGGTGGTGGAGTTCAACCCGCACCGGGATCGTGACGGGCGCACCGCCGAACTGGCGATGGCGCTTCTCGCGGCGGCGGTCGGCGCGGGCCGGGCGACTCCATCGGAGCAGGGGTGACGGGAAGGCCCCTTTGCGACTAGTATGTCCGGACACAATCGAGAGGGTGGAGACATGCCGGGCAAGCTGGACCTCGTCATTCGCGGCGGCACGATCGTCGACGGCACCGGGAACGGGACGTTCGAGGGCGACGTCGGGGTCGCCGGCGGTCGCATCGCCGCGGTCGGCAAGGTCGAGGCGCAGGGCGCGGAGGAGATCGACGCGCGCGGCCTGCTGGTCACGCCCGGCTTCGTCGACATCCACACTCATTATGACGGGCAGGCGGTCTGGGACTCCCAGATGACACCCTCCTGCTGGCATGGCGTGACGACAGCGGTTATGGGCAATTGCGGCGTCGGTTTCGCGCCCTGCAAGCCCGGCGACCGCGACAAGCTGGTCGAACTGATGGAGGGTGTGGAGGACATCCCCGGCCCGGTCATGCACGAGGGCCTGAAGTGGGAGTGGGAGTCCTTCCCCGAATATCTCGACGCGCTCGACCGCCGCAGCCGCGACATCGACATCTGCGCCCTGCTGCCGCACGCGGCGGTGCGGGTGTTCGTCATGGGCGACCGGGCGATCGCGCTGGAGCCGGCGAACCAGGCCGACGTGGCGCAGATGCGCACCATCGTGGCGGACGCGGTGCGCGCCGGCGCCTTCGGCGTCTCGACCTCGCGCACCACCAGCCACAAGAGCCTGAAGGGCGAGTACACGCCCACACTGCGCGCGCTGGAGGCGGAGCTGACCGGCCTCACGCTCGGCATGAAGGATGCGGGGGCGGGCTTTTTGGAGATCGTCTCGGAATGGACGCAGCCAGACGTGAAGGAGGAGTTCGCGATGCTGCGCCGCGCGGTCGCCGCCTCCGGCCAGCCTTGTGTCTTCTCGCTGGCGCAGCGCAACAACGGCCCGGAGATCTGGCGCGATCTCCTGCGCTACAGCCGGGAAGCAGTCGATGACGGCGTGAACATCCGGCCCGTCGTACCGCCGCGCGCCATCGGCCTGCTGCTCGGCCTCGAGGGCAGCCAGAACCCGTTCTCCGGCTGCGCCTCCTATCGCAAGATCGCGCACCTGCCGGTCGCCGAGCGCGTGCGGATCATGCGCGACCCCGACTTCCGCCGCCAGCTCCTGTCGGAGGATCCGAAGGAATTCAGCACTTTCCCGCTGTTCCACCGGATGTCCTATGCGCAGATGTACCGCTTCGGCAATCCGCCGAACTACACGCCCACCAAGGCGGACTCGGTCGAGTCGATCGCAGCGCGCGACGGCCGCACGCCGCAGGAGATCGCCTACGACATCATGCTGGAGGATGACGGGCTCGGCTTCATCTACGCGCCGATCACCAACTACAGCACGCACGACCTGTCGATCTCCGAGGCGTTCCTCGCCGATCCCAACGCCATCATGGGCCTTGGCGATGGCGGCGCCCATGTCGGCTTCATTCTCGACGCGGGCTTCCCGACCTGGCTGCTCGCCTACTGGGGCAAGGAGCGCGGCCGTTTCGAAATGCCGGAACTCATCCGCCGGCTGACCTCGGACACGGCGGATGCCGCGGGTCTCGGCGACCGCGGCCGGATCGCGGTCGGCAAGAAGGCGGACCTCAACATCCTGGACTGGAACAGGATCGGCTTCGGCTCGCCCTATGTCGCTTACGACCTGCCGGCCGGCGGCAAGCGGCTGCTGCAGCGGGGCAGCGGCTATGTGGCGACCGTCGTCTCGGGCCAGGTCACCTATCGCGAGGGCGAGGCGACCGGCGCCCTGCCGGGCCGTCTGGTCCGCGGTCAACGCGCCGCGTGATCCCATTCGGGCGGCTGCGATGCGGCCGCCCCCGTGACCGACAGCACAACGGCCGGCGGGCGTGGTTGGCCCGCCGGCCGTTTTGCCGCATCATGCGGTGCCTGCCTCGTGAAGGGTTCGCTGGAGAGTTCCCGATGACGCGGATACCAGCGGCTGGAGCCGTGCTCGCGCTGACGCTCGCGGTTTCGGCGGTTACCGAGGCCGTCACCGGGGCCGCTTCCGCGCAGACACAGCCGCCGGGCGGGCAGGCGCAGCGCTTCAAGCCGGTCGACATCGTCGATCCGAGTGGCTTCGAGCGGCCGATGCCGGCGGCGCGGATCGTGGTTCCCGCCCATTGGCAGGCCCAGGGTGGCGTGGTCTGGAACCCGCAGACCGGCTGCCAGGCGGATGCGACACAGTTCGCCTGGGCCGCCGGCGCACCGGGTGGCGTGGATGCGGTCGAGATCATCCCGGGAACCGGCTGGGAGTGGAACGACCTGCCGGCGCAGTACCGGTCCCAGGGCGGTCAGGCGCCGGCCGGCTGCGCCAACGCGGCGATCCGTTCGGCGCGCGAATATCTGGAAACTCTGGTCCACATGCGACGCCCGGGCGCGGTGGTGCTCGACTATCGCGAGCGGCCGGACCTCATCCGCGAGCTCGGCTTCGACAAGCCCCTGCACCAGAACCAGATGCCGGGCCTGGAGCAGCGGATGTGGGGCGAGACGGGCGAGATCCTGATCGGATACCGCCTTCGAGGCTGGGACATCCGCGAAACCATGGTGGCGGGCGTCCTTCTGAGCGTGACGCGCATGGCGGGCGTCATGCCCGGAGAGATCTGGACATTCTTCGGCGGGACGAGCCTGCCGGCGTTCGCGATGCGCGCACCGGACGGCGCCCTGGATTTCCGGTTGGCCGAGACGATCCGCAAGTCGTTCTCCGTCAATCCCGACTGGCAGGCGCGGATGAACCGCAGCAATGCCGAAATGGCGCGGATCGCAGCCAAGGGGGCCGCCGACCGGTCGCGCATCACGGCGGACACGAACCGCGAGATCAGCGACATCATCAATCAAGGGTGGCGCGATCGTCAGGCGATGATGGAGAAGGGACACGAACGCTTCTCCAGGGCCATCCGCGGCCAGGAACAGTACCACGACCCGGACGCGTCCGGTCAGCGCGTCGAGCTCCCGAACACCTACAACCACGCTTGGCGACTGCAGGACGGGACCTACCTCATGACCGACAATCCCAGTTTCGACCCCTATCGCGACCTCGGGGTCGACGGCCGTCAGCTGGAGGTGATGCGATGAGGCATGTGGGTGCGGCCCTTCTGCTCTTCGCGGCCGGGCTCGTCCCGCCGGCGGCGGCGCAACAGGGTTTTCCCGAGTGGCAGACCCAGCTGCCCGACTTCGGGGCGCCGGGTGGCCAGTCCGCGCCGATGCAGGGCGGCGGCCAGCAGCCCGGCTGGGGGCAACCTCACGGATATGGCCAGCAGCCCGGCCACCCGCCGCCCCATCCGGGTTACGGCCAGGTGCCGGGTTATGGCCAGCAACCGAGCCATGGTCAGCAACCAGACTACGGCCAGCAGCCCGGCCCAGGGCAGCAGCCGGCCTGGGGTCAGCAGCCCGGTTCAGGGCAGCAGCCGGCCTGGGGTCAGCAGCCCGGTTCAGGGCAGCAGCCGGCCTGGGGCCAGCAGCCCGGTTCAGGCCAGCAGCCGGCCTGGGGCCAGCAGCCCGGTTCAGACCAGCAGCCCGGATGGGGCCAGTCGCCCGGCCCCGGGGGGCCAGCGGCCGGCCGCATGGACGGGCCGGACCTCGACGCGCTGGAGCGCAGCGAGCGCCAGGATTTCGGCGTGCCGCCGCCGCGCGGCCTGCATGCCGGCGCCATGCACGGGCCGACGCCGACGGAGATACCGGGCGGCAGGCTGGTGACAACGAAGGAACTGGTCGGCCTGTTCCAGAACCCGGGGAACCGGCCGGCGGTGTTCGACGTGCTCGGCGGCCCGCAGGTGCTGCCGAACGCCATGCCCGCCGTCGCGGCGGCGCAGGCCGGCAGCTTCGACGACCCGGTGCAGAAGCAGCTGGACGCCTATCTCCAGCAGGTCACCGGGGGCAACCGGGACGTGCCGCTGGTCTTCTACTGCCTGAATCCGCAATGCTGGATGTCCTACAATGCGGCGCTGCGCGCCATCCGGCTGCGCTATTCCAACGTGCTCTGGTATCGCGGCGGTATCGAAGCATGGCAGCAGGCCGGCCTGCCGGTGCAGCCCCAGGGCCGGGGGTTCGGCCAGTAGCCGGCTGCGACCGGTGCCGACCTTCCGTCGCGGCGCCGGCGCATGCTAGGAAGGCGCATGCCAGGAATTGGCCATGTGACCGCTGCTATCGAGGCTCGAATGAAGTATGCCCTCGGCGACACGCGCGTGCAGACGCACGGCGACGACTACTGGATCGCCCCGAACGCCACCGTCGTCGGCAACGTAAAGCTGGAGAAGGACGTCAGCATCTGGTGGAACGCCGTTCTGCGCGGCGACAACGAACTGATGACCATCGGCGAGGGGTCGAACATCCAGGACGGCTCGGTCTGCCATTCCGATCCGGGCTCGCCGCTGACCGTCGGCCGGCACGTCACCATCGGGCACATGGTCATGCTGCACGGTTGCACCATCGGCGACCACAGCCTGGTAGGAATCGGTTCCGTCGTGCTGAACCGGGCGCGCATCGGCAGATACTGCGTCATCGGGGCGAAGGCTCTCATCACGGAGGGCAAGGAGATCCCCGACTACTCCATGGTTCTCGGCGCCCCCGCCAAGGTGGTCAAGACGCTGACCCACGAGGAGGCCGAGCAGTATCTGCGCGGCGCAGCGAACTACGTGCGCAACTACAAGCGCTTCAAGGCCGATCTTCGGCGCCAGGACTGATGCTGCGCGACGGCCGCGTGACGCCGCTCACGCCGTCGGCCGTCACGTCCGTGTCATGAGCAGCGTTTAGGGTGCCGCCGCCGCGCACCGGCGCGGGTGCCGACCAGGTTGCGAGACCGTGATGAGCCGAGAGCAGATATTCACCAATGCGCGCATCGTCACCGCCGACGCCGTGCTCGACGGCACGGCGGTCGTTCGGGGCGGATGTATCGCCGCGGTCGAGACCGGCCGGGCCGCGGCGCCGTCGGCCATGGACCTGGAAGGCGACTACCTGCTGCCGGGCCTGGTGGAACTCCATACCGACAATCTCGAGAAGCACTTCGTGCCGCGACCCGGCGTCGATTGGCCCGGCCCGGTGGCAGCCGCCGCCCACGACGCGCAGATCGCCTCGGCCGGCATCACCACCGTGTTCGACGCCCTGGCGCTCGGCGAGATCTATGGCCGGAGCGGCCGCGTGAAGCATCTGTACGGCATGGCGGAGGCGCTGCGCTGGGGGCGCGGCGAGGGGCATTTCCGCGCCGAGCACCGTCTGCATTTGCGCTGCGAGATCACGGCGGCGGACGTGATCGGCATGTTCGAGAGCCTGGCCGACGATCCTGCCGTCGGTCTGGTGTCGCTGATGGATCACACACCCGGCCAGCGTCAGTTCGTCGACGTGGACAAGTACCGCGTCTATTACCAGGGCCGCTGGGGCTTCAGCGATGGGGAGATGGAGCGCTTCATCGAGGAGCGCATCGCCGAGCAGCGCAAGTACGGCGTGGCGCATCGGGCGATGCTGGCCGGCCTCTGCCGGGAGCGCGGCCTCGCCGTCGCCAGCCACGACGACGCCTGCCCGGCACATGTCGACGAGGCGGTCGCCGACGGCGCGGTGATCGCCGAGTTTCCGACGACGGTGGAGGCGGCGGAGGCCGCGCGTGGCGCCGGCCTGTCCATCCTGATGGGAGCGCCGAACGTCGTCCTCGGCGGTTCGCATTCGGGCAACGTATCGGCAGCCGACCTCGCCGACCGCGGCCTGCTCGACGTTCTGTCGTCGGACTACGTGCCGACCAGCCTCATGCACGGCATCTTCCTGCTCGCCGACCGCGGTATGGACCTGCCCGTCGCCGTGGGCAAGGCGAGCCTCGAGCCGGCGCGCCGGGTCGACCTGAACGATCGCGGCGAGATCGCCGAGGGCAAGCGCGGCGACCTGGTCCGTGTGCGCCACACCGGGGGCGGGCCGGTGGTCCGCGCGGTCTGGCGCGGCGGCGAACGCGTCGCCTGAACTGCCTTTCGCCGGTCGCTTCCAAGCGTCTGCGCCGCTCTACGGGCGCAGAACCGGTGCATCGCGCGCCCGTCCTGTTGTATTAAGACACGAGCGTGTCCGCGAGGCACCGGGCGCTCCGGCGGGGGCGCCCCGAACGACACGGGGACGGGGCAGAATATGGGCGGTTTCAATAGGTTCGGTGCGGTCGCGGCGGCCTGGTCGGTCGGCCTGCTGCTGGGCGGAGTCTCGGTCGCCGCGCTGGCGGCGCCGTCCGCGGCGCCCGCTGCGGCACCTGTGCAGATGGCGCAGTCGGCCGAGCAATCGGCGCAGAACTACTTCTATGCCGGCTTCGAGGCACTGCGGCAGAACCGCCTCGACGAGGCCGCCCAGATGTTCGAGGCCGGTCTCCAATATTCGCCCAACAATGCGATCGCGCTCTACTATCTCGCCGTGACCTACGACCAGCAGGGCTCGCTCGAACGCGCAGCGCCGCTCTACCAGCGCGTCGCCGCCCTGGCGCCCGGGACGGAGGAGGGACGTGCCTCGGCCGAGCGGCTGCGGACGGCGCGCGAGGAGCTGACACGATGCGACGAGGAGCTGCCAGGTGCGGCCTCCCGCGCTGTCCGCTGGTCCGTCACGCCC
>JBKBLL010000200.1:0-7041 GCA_046296375.1 Alphaproteobacteria bacterium
CGGTCGTGCCGTGCGTCTCCAGCCCGAACCAGCGCTCCAGCATGATCCCCCGTCCCCCTAGCGGCGCCGCGCGCGCTGCGCCGCGATCATGCCATGATCGTGCCGCGCGGCCCTATCAGGCCGTCGCGCCGCCGTCCACCGGCAGTGCCGCCCCGGTGACGAAGGAGGCGTCGTCGGAAATCAGGAACAGCGCCGCGGCGGCGATCTCCTCCGGACGCCCCGGCCGGCCCATCGGGGTACGCGCGGCGTGCTGGCGGATCAACTCCTCCGGATCGCGTCCGCCCGTGCCCTGCTGGTCGGGGCGGGCGACGAAGACGCGCAGCATCGGCGTGTCGACCGGCCCCGGACAGACCGCGTTGACGCGGATGCGGTCGCCTGCGAGGCGCTTCGCCAGGGATCGCACCAGCCCGACCACGCCGAACTTCATGGCTGAGTAGACCGGGCTGTAGGGCGAGCCGTGCAGGCCGGAGGTGGAGGCGGTGAACAGCAGCGCGCCGCCGCCGCGCGCCCGCAGCTCCGGGATGGCCGCTTCCGTCGTGACCAGGACCGAACGCAGGTTCAGGTCGACGGCGAGGTCGAAATCGGCCATGTCCAGCCCCTCGATCGAGGCGGGACCCGGGTGGCCTAGATGGTTCCAGACGAAGTCAAGCCCGCCGAACGCGTTCGCCGCCTCCCTGACGATCCGCCGCGCCGCCGCATCGTCGCGCAGATCGGCGGCGATCCCCCTGGCACGGCCGCCGGCCGTCTCGATTTCGGCCACCACGGCGGCCACGCCCGCCTCGTCGCGGTCGACCACCGCGACGGCGGCACCCTCGCGCGCGAAGCGCAGGGCGCCCGCCCTGCCCATGCCCGATGCGGCCGCGGTGACGATGCCGGTCTTGTTCTCAAGGCGCATGCGCTTCCTCCATCAGCTTCTGCGGCGCTATGCTGGCGGCGCGGACAGGACAAGGGAAGACCAGGGTGAGCGAGCAGGGCTGGCGCGCACGCGCGGCGACGGTGTTCAAGTGCGAGAAGCGCCCGGCGAACGGCGCGCGCGGCATGGTCGTCACCAATCATCCGCTGGCGTCGGCGGCCGGCGCCGAAATGCTCGCGGCCGGCGGCAACGCGGTCGACGCGGCGGTGGCGGCGCTCTTCACCCTGACCGTGGTGGAGCCGATGATGGTCGGCATCATGGGCGGCGGCCTCGCCCATATCCGCCTCGCCGACGGCAGCCACCGCATCCTGGACGGCCTGCCGTGCGCCCCCGGCGCCGCGCGCCCGGACAGCTACCGGCCGGTTTCCGACACGCTGCCCGACTATCTCGACGTGGAGGGACGGGAGAACACCCTGGGGCCGCGCGCCGTCGCGGCACCCGGTGCCCTGCCCGCCTGGTGCGAGGCCCTGGCGCGTTTCGGCACGATGCCGCTCGCCGACGTGATGGAACCGGCGATCCGGCACGCGGCGCGCGGCTTCCGCATCACGCCCTTTCTGGTCGAGTGCATCACCGACACCGCGGCCGACCTCGCCCGCGACCGGGAGATGGCGAGGCTCTACCTGCCGGACGGCGCGCCGCCGGCACCCGGCGCGCGGCTGGTCCAGGGCGACTATGCCGAGACGCTGCGCGCGATCGCCGCGGAAGGGCCGGGCCTGCTGCACGGCGGCGCGCTGGGCCGGCTCGTCGCCGACCATTTCCGCAAGGTCGACGGCCTGCTCGGGTTCGACGACCTCGCCGAATACCGCACGGTCGAGCGGCCGCCGGTGCGCGGCACCTATCGCGGCTTCGAGGTCGTCGGGCCGCCGCCGCCCTCTTCCGGCGGCGTGCACGTCGTGCAGATGCTGAACCTGCTGGCTGGCTACGACATCGCCGGCCTCGGCTTCGGTTCGGCCGCGACGCTGCACCTGATCGCGGAGGCGCTCAAGATCGCCTTCGCCGACCGCAAGGCGGTGACGGGCGACCCCGCCTTCGTACGCGCGCCGGTCGACCGGCTGCTCGACAAGGCCTATGCCGCGGAACGCCGGGCGCGCATCGACCCGGCGCGGGCACAGGACTGGGGCGCCGGCGTCGCACCGCTGGAATCGGCCGACACGACCCACGTCACCGTGGCCGACGCCGCCGGCAACGTCGTCGCCAGCACCCAGACGATCAACAGCGTCTTCGGCGCCCGCATCATCGTGCCGGGCACGGGGATGGTCGCGAACAACCACATGCACCTGTTCGACCCGCATCCGGGCCACGCCGCCTCGATCGCGCCGGGTAAGCGCGTCACCACCTCGATGTCGCCGATCATCGCGCTCCGCGACGGACGGCCCGCCTATGCGCTGGGCCTGCCGGGCGGCCTGCGCATCTTCGGCTCGGCCATGCAGGCGCTCCTCAACCTGATCGACCACGGCATGGCCCTGCAGGAGGCTGTCGAGGCACCGCGCCTGTGGACGCAGGGCCATGCGGTCGAGGTGGAAACCGCCTTCCCGGCCACGGTGCTCGACGGGCTGCGCGCGCGCGGCCACAGGCTTGCCGTGCTGCCGCACGTGGCGAGCGGCATGAACGCCATCCGCTTCGAGGCGGACGGGTCGATGACGGGCGCCGCCTGCTGGCGCGCCGACGGCACGCCGGTCGGCGTCGGCGGCGGCCTCGCCCGCGCCGGCGTACGCTTCTGGCCGGATGCGGCCCGCCCGGGAGCGGGCGACGACGAGGGAGACGCGGCCTAGGGAAGCGACGAATGAGCCCGGAACTGCACCTCAACCTCTTCATCCACAGCCGCGGGCATCACGAGGCGTCCTGGCGCCACCCGGACGCTTCCCCCCTGCCGCTCACCGATTTCGGCTATTACCGCGACCTGGCGGGCCGCGCCGAAGCGGCATGCTTCGATTCGATCTTCCTCGCCGACCAGCTGGCGCTGGGCGAGGACGTCGCCCAGGCGGCGCGGGCCTGGCCGGAGCCGATCACCCTGCTGTCCGCGCTGGCCGTGGCGACGGAGCGGATCGGCCTGATCGGCACGGCGTCCACCACCTATACCGAGCCCTTCAACCTCGCCCGGCAGTTCGCTTCGCTCGATCATATCAGCGGCGGCCGCGCCGCCTGGAACATCGTCACCTCCTGGCTCGCCGTCGCGGCATCTAACTACGGCGCCCTGCCGCCCCCGACCCATGCCGAGCGCTATGCGCGCGGCGAGGAGTTCATGGCCGTCGCCAAAGCCCTGTGGGACAGCTGGGCGGACGACGCGGTGATCGACGACCGCGCCGGCGGCGTCTACGCACGGGCCGACCGCATCCGGCCGATCGACCATCGCGGCGACTTCTACGCCGTGACGGGACCGCTCAACCTGCCGCGCTGTCCGCAGGGGCGGCCGGTCCTGGTACAGGCGGGATCGTCGGACACCGGCCGGCGCTTCGCCGCCCGCCACGCCGAGGCGGTCTTCACCGCGCATCTTGAGAAGGCGACAGCGCAGGCCTTCTACCGCGACCTGAAGGCCCTCGCCGCCGAGGAGGGGCGCGATCCGGGCCAGGTGCTGATCCTGCCCGGCCTCAGCCCGACGATCGCCGCCACCGAGGCGGAGGCGCAGCGCCTCGCCCGCGAACTGAACGATCTCGCCGATCCGGAGGTCGGCCGCAAGCGCCTGTCGGGCCGCTTCGGCGGCTACGATTTCTCCCACCTGCGGCTCGACCGGCCGCTGTCGCCCGAGGATTTCCCCGACCCGGATACCGTCCAGGCGGCGCGCAGCCGCACCGAGGTCATCCTCGGCCTCGTGCGGCGCGAACGGCCGACCCTGCGCCAGCTCCTCGCCAACCTCGCGGGCGCGCGCGGCCACTTCACCATGGCCGGCACCCCGGAACAGGTGGCCGACCTCATCGAGGACTGGTTCCGCGACGGCGCGGCGGACGGCTTCAACATCATGCCGCCGATCCTGCCCGCCATGCTCGACGCCTTCATCGCCGAGGTCGTGCCGCTGCTCCAGCGGCGCGGCCTGTTCCGCACCGCCTATCGCGGCACCACCCTGCGCGACCATTTCGGCCTGGACCAGCCGTAGGCAACTCGGCGCGGCTGAGCGTCCGCGACCGCTTCGCGAACCGGATGCAACTCACCATGACCCGCAATCACGCGGATGCCAGTCACTGAAAGATTTCGCACTCCTACCAGACTACCATCGTCACCATACCGTACGGTTCATCACCGAGACCTACCGCCCGCATGGCCGCCCCACACGCCGGTACCCTGACCACTGGCCGCGCAGGTCCGCCCTTGCCGGCGAATTTATCTGCGTAATGGAAGATTGCAGTCGTCGGCAATGGGCGCCCCGCCCGGAGTGCCCCCGGGCGGATGACGTCTCGCCTTTTTGTTCCCCGTCACGATAATTTGCTCACGTCCGGCCCGGGATGCAGGCAGGATGACGGGCGGTGGTTCGAGACGGAGCCGATGCCCGATGCCGAAGACCGCGGACTATTTCGTCGGACGGACGCTCTTCGTCACCGGTGCGGCGAGCGGCATCGGCCGGGCGACCGCGCTGATCTTCGCGCGCGAGGGTGCCGACGTCGCCTGCGTCGACATCGATGCGGACGGCGCGGAGCGCACCGCCGGCGAGATCGTCCGGCAGGGCCGCAGGGGCCTTGCGATCGCCTGCGACGTGCGCAGCCGCGAGGCGGTGCGCCAGGCGATCCGGCGCTCGATCGCGGAATTCGGCCGGATCGACTTCCAGTTCAATTCCGCGGGCGCGGCGGGCCGCCGTTCGGCCTTCCTCGACATCGACGACGCGCTGTGGGAGCGGACCTACGACCTCAACGTGAAGGGCACGTTCTACGCGATGCAGGAAGTCCTGCCCCACATGCTGGAGGCGGGCAGCGGCGTGATCGTCAACGTCTCGTCGATGTCGCACAAGCGCGGCGGCGCCGGACAGGCGATCCACTACGCCTCGGCGAAGGGTGCGGTGTTCAGCATGACTTTGGGCGTGGCGCGCGAGTTCGCCGGCCGCGGCATCCGCGCGCTGTCGATCTCGCCGGGGCCGATCGACACGCCGTTCCAGGAAGCGGCCCGCACCACGCCGGAAATGCGCGAGCGCTTCCTGGCGGACGTGCCGATGGGGCGGTTCGGCCGCCCGGAGGAGATCGGCGAACTCGTGCTGTTCCTGTGCTCGGACGCCTGCGAATTCATGACCGCCGACACCGTCTACGTGAACGGCGGGGGAGGCTGGCGATGAGGAAGCGCCGGGCGCAGCGCATGCGCGGTGCAGGCCTCGACGCCGAACGGGTCCGGTTCGGGCTCCACGCCCGCGCCTGAGTCTGCCGGCTGGCGCTACGCCACCGGCCTTGCGAGCGGGCCACGAAGGTCCGTCAACGACAGAAAAGGGGAGGAAGAGATGGGTTTGCGTAGCGTAGCCGCGGGATGCGCCCTGCTGCTGGCGTCGGCGATGCCGGCTGCGGCACAGGTGTCGAACGACATGGTGAAGATCGGCGTGCTGACCGACATGGCCGGCCTCTATTCGGACATCAACGGCGCCGGTGCCGTCGCCGCGGCGCAGATGGCGATCGAGGATTTCGGCGGCACCGTGCTCGGCAAGAAGATCGAACTCGTCGTCGGCGACGTCCAGAACAAGCCCGACGTGGCCGTGGCGATCGCCGGCCGCTGGTACGACAACGAGAACGTCGACATGATCATCGGCGCGGCGGCGTCCTCGTCGTCGCTCGCGGCCTCGCGCCTGTCGGACGACAAGAAGAAGCTGTTCCTGGCGGTCGATCCCGCATCGTCGGACATCACCGGAAAGCTGTGCAACGCGCACACCATCCACTGGGTCTACGACACGATCGCCCTGGCCAACGGCACCGGCTCCGCCGTCGTGAAGTCCGGCGGCACGGACTGGTACTTCCTCACCGCCGACTACGCCTTCGGCCATGCGCTGGAACGCGACGTGTCGGCGATCGTCAAGGCGAACGGCGGCAGGATCCTGGGCGGCGTCCGGCATCCGCTCAACACGACGGACTTCTCCTCCTTCCTGCTGCAGGCGCAGGGCTCGAAGTCGCAGATCATCGGGCTCGCCAATGCCGGCGGCGACACCGTCAACGCCATCAAGCAGGCGGCCGAGTTCGGCATCGTCGCCGGCGGCCAGAAGCTGGCGGGCCTCCTGGTCTTCATCACCGACGTCCACACCATCGGCCTGGAGATGGCGCAGGGCCTCCAACTCACCGAAGCATTCTACTGGGACCTCAACGACGAGACCCGCGCTTTCTCGAAGCGCTTCGGCGCCAGGCGCGAAGGCCGCATGCCCACCAGCATCCAGGCCGGATACTACGCCTCCACCAAGCGCTATCTCGAGGCGGTCCAGGCGACCGGCACGGACCAGAGCGACAAGGTCATCGAATGGCTGAAGGCGAACCCCCTCTCGGCCTCCGACGACCTCCTCTTCGGCGCGGGCTACATCCGGCCCGACGGGCGCAAGATTCACGACATGTATCTCTTCGAGGTCAAGAAGCCGGAAGAGTCGAAAGGCCCGTACGACTACTACAAGCTGATCCGCACCATTCCCGGCGAGGAAGCCTTCCGCCCCATGGAGCAGGGTGACTGCCCGCTGGTGACGAAGGGGTAGCGATCCCGGGGCGCCCGCACTCCCGTCCGCATACTTCCGGGACGCGGGCGCCCCGCCCGCCTTTTTGCCGGAGCGCGGGCGTCCCGCCCGCATCTTGGAATCGCGGGCGTCCCGCCCGCATGCCGGTGGCATTAGGCGCGCGCCCCGCCCAGGCCGGCATCAACGGAACCCCGGTTCCTCGGCGAGGGCCGCGAGGGCGTTCAGGGCGGGCGGGAAGCCGGTGTAGGGCGCGGTCTGGATGACCGCTTCGACCACCGCGGCGCGGTCGAGACCGACATTGAGCGCCGACTGGCCGAACTTGCGCACCTGGTCGACCAGCTTCAGCGCCGTGAAGGCGGCCACTGCGCAGAGCGCGCGCTCGCGTGCCTCCAGGCCGGGCCGGTGCCAGAGGACGCCGTAGCCGTAGGCGATCGCCAGCGGATAGAGCGCGCCGGTCACCGGATTGCCCGGGGCCGCGTAGCCCTGGCGGCCGCGCGCACCATACAACCAC
>JBKBLL010000201.1:0-7010 GCA_046296375.1 Alphaproteobacteria bacterium
GCCGTCCATCCCGCCACCATGCGCAACGCGGTGACCCTTTGTACCTGATCCGGGTCATGCCGGCGGAGGGAACGGGAACGATGCGGCCGCGCCGCAGTCAGCCTGACAGCCAGCCCACAGCCGACACGCGCCGGATCTCTGCGTCCTGAACCGACCGGAGGTCTAGCAATGAACCACGTCTCCAAGACACCGCGCTTCACGGTGACGACCGGGCCGCTGCCCGGCTCGCACAAGGTCTACGTCGCGGCCGACGGCCATCCGGAGGTGCGGGTGCCGCTGCGCGAGATCCCGCTCTCCCCCTCGGCCGGCGAGCCGCCGGTGCGGGTCTACGATACGTCCGGCCCCTATACCGATCCGGACGCCGCGATCGACATCTATGAGGGCCTGCCGCGCCTGCGGAAGGCCTGGGTCGCGGCACGCGGCGACACCGAACTCTACCAGGGCCGCTCGGTAAAGCCCGAGGACAACGGCTACGCCACGGGCGAGCGCCTCGTCGCCGAGTTTCCGGCCGTCCCGCAGCCGCGCCGCGCCGTCGGCGGCAGGTCGGTCAGCCAGCTGGCCTATGCCCGCGCCGGCATCGTCACGCCGGAGATGGCCTATGTCGCGACCCGTGAGAACGAGGGCCGCGAGAGGCTGAAGCAGGCCGCTATCCGCGACGGCGAGGATTTCGGCGCGAACATCCCGGACTATGTGACGCCCGAGTTCGTGCGCGACGAGATCGCCCGCGGCCGCGCCATCATCCCTGCGAACATCAACCACCCGGAACTGGAGCCGATGATCATCGGCCGGAACTTCCTGGTGAAGGTGAACGCCAACATCGGCAACTCGGCCGTCACCTCGTCGGTCGCCGAGGAGGTCGAGAAGATGGTCTGGTCGATCCGCTGGGGCGGCGACACGGTCATGGACCTCTCGACCGGCCGCAACATCCACAACATCCGCGAATGGATCATCCGCAACGCGCCGGTGCCGATCGGGACCGTCCCGATCTACCAAGCCCTGGAAAAGGTCGGCGGCGTCGCCGAGGACCTGACCTGGGAGGTCTATCGCGACACGCTGATCGAGCAGGCGGAGCAGGGCGTCGACTATTTCACCGTCCATGCCGGCGTGCGGCTGCGCTACATTCACCTGACGGCGAAGCGCGTGACCGGCATCGTCAGCCGCGGCGGCTCGATCATGGCGAAATGGTGCCTGGCACACCACAAGGAGAGCTTCCTCTACGAGCATTTCGACGATATCTGCGACATCATGCGGGCCTACGACGTCAGCTTCTCGCTGGGCGACGGCCTGCGGCCCGGTTCCATCGCCGACGCCAACGACGCCGCACAGTTCGCCGAGCTGGAGACGCTGGGCGAGCTGACCAAGATGGCCTGGGAGAAGGACGTCCAGGTCATGATCGAGGGCCCCGGCCACGTGCCGATGCACAAGATCAAGATCAACATGGAAAAGCAGTTGGAGCAGTGCGGCGAGGCGCCGTTCTACACGCTCGGCCCCCTCACGACCGACATCGCCCCCGGCTACGACCACATCACCAGCGGCATCGGTGCCGCGATGATCGGCTGGTACGGCTGCGCCATGCTCTGCTACGTGACGCCGAAGGAGCATCTGGGCCTGCCGGACCGCGACGACGTGAAGACCGGCGTCATCACCTACCGGATCGCGGCGCACGCGGCGGATCTCGCCAAGGGCCATCCGGGCGCGCAGCTTCGCGACGACGCGCTGTCGCGGGCACGCTTCTCGTTCCGCTGGCAGGACCAGTTCAACCTGTCGCTGGACCCCGACACCGCCCAGTCCTTCCACGACGAGACGCTGCCGAAGGACGCGCACAAGGTGGCGCATTTCTGCTCGATGTGCGGGCCGAAATTCTGCTCGATGCATATCTCGCAGGAGATCCGCGACTATGCCGCTTCCGGCATGGCGCAGATGGCCGAGGCGTTCCGCGAGGGCGGCAGCGAAATCTATCGGCCGGTCGAGGAGGGTGCGAAACCCGCGGCCGAATAGGCGTGCGGGGGGCCGTCGCCGCCGGGTTCGTCCGGCGACGGCGGCCGAACCCGGTCATCCGGCGGACGTCGGAACTTCGTCGCGCTTGATTTCGCCGCGCTTCGCCTTGACCTGGCGCAGGCGCTTCTCCGCCGTGTCGAACGCCTCGGCGATCACCTCGTCCAGGCCCGGCGCGCGCCGGTGCAGCACCGCGTGCTCGGCCGCGCGGCTGACGGCGATGTCGTGCCCCGCGACCGAGATGTCGAGGCGAACGTCGAACGAGGCACCGCTGCGCTGGGCCCGATGCGGCTTCTCGATGCCGACACGGCACGATACGAGGCGCGGGAACAGCCGCTCCAGCCGCGCCACCCGTTCGCGGACCAGCGTCTCGGCCGCCGGCGATGCGTCCAGTCCGTGGAACCTGATCTCCAGAGGCACGTCCATATCGTCCTCCCTTCGGGCTGCGGTCAGATGATCCCCGCCTCGAGGCTCGCCGCGACCGTGCCGCCCAGCTCCTCGCACTGGGCCACGAACGCGTCCTGGAAGTCGCCGCGGCAGACGAGCGGGCCGTAGACCGCACGCCAGCGAAGGCCGGTGACGATGGTCTCCACCGCCCGGCGCGTGCCGGTGCCGTCGTGCCCGGCACGGATCATCAGGGCATAGGGCAGGCCCTGGGTGCGGTCGAGACAGGGATAGTAGATGCGGTCGAAGAAGTCTTTCAGAGCACCGCTCATATAGCCCAAATTCTCGGTCGTCCCGAGGATGACGGCCTGGGCGGCCAGCACGTCTTCCGGGCCCGTGTCGAAGGGGCCGCGGACGACGGTTTCGACTTCGTCCAGGTCGAGCTGCGTCGCACCCCGCAGGATGGCGTCGCGCAGGGTCGCCGTGTTCGGCGATGGCGCATGTGCAACGATGAGCAGGCGCTTCTTGGTCATCGTTCAAGAGACATGGGGCCGTTCGCGGCCGGCTTCAAACCCTTCGCGGGGCTCCGGAGCGCCCGCGCCACGCCAGGACGACGGTGATCGCCGCCGCGAGCGCGGCCGCGGCGGCCAGGGTGCCGCGGAAGGCGCTCAGGAACGCCGTGTCCGCACCGGCGCCGGTGGCGATGCGCGCCGTCTCGATCGTACCGAACAGCAGCGAGAGCAGGGCGGCACCCCCCACCACGCCGACGGTTCGGGTCAGCATGGCGAGGCTGCCGGCCACGCCCCGGTCCTCGGCCGGCAAGCCGGCCGTCACCAAGTCGAGGTTGGCGACCGGGAAGAGGCCGGCCCCGATCCCCGGGCCCAGCAGCCCGGGCACCCGGAGTGCCACCGACGGGGCCGCGTCCCAGCGCGACACCGCAAACAGGCCGATCGCGACGAGGGCGGCGCCGGTGATCGCCACGGCCTGGGGCGAGAAGCGGGCGAGGGCGCGCGCCGCGACCGGCGAGGCCACGACCATGCCGATCGGGCCCGACGCCAGCACGAAGCCCGCCAGGATCGTCGGTAGACCCGCCACCGCGGCGAGATAGAAGGGCACCAGCAGCATCACGGAGAAGATGGCGGTGTTGATGAGTGCGTTGGTCGCGTTGATCAGGAGGAAGCCGCGCCGGCCGAAAAGGCCCAGATCGATGAGCGGCGACGCGCTGCGGCGTTCCCAGGCGACGAACCCGGCGAAGCCCGCCGCGCTCGCCAGGGCCAGAAGCGCCGCCGTCGCCGTTCCGCCGGCGCCGAGGCGCGTCAGCGCCAGTACCATGGAGGCGAGGGTGAGGGCGAGGAGAAGCGCGCCGACGGCGTCGAACGCGGGCCGGGCGTCGCGCCGCGATCGGGCCGGCAGGCCGTAGAGGAGAAGCAGGGGCAGGAGGGCGAGCGGGATCCGGAAGCCGTAGACGGCGCGCCAGCCCCAGGTCTCGACCAGGAGGCCGCCGACCAGGGGGCCCAGGGCGGAGCCGAGGGCGAAGATCATCGCATAGAGGCCGAGGGCGAAGCTGCGCCGCTCCTCCGGAAACAAGCCCGTCACCAGGGCGGCCCCGCAGCTCAGCACCAGGGCCGCGCCGACGCCCTGCAGGACGCGCGCGCCCAGCAGGAAGCCGAAGCTGGGTGCGGCGGCGCACGCGAGGAAGGCGAGGGCGCTGCAGGCGAGCCCGGCGCGGAAGACGGCGGCATGCGCGAAAAGATCGCCGATTCGCCCGAAGGCGAGCATCAGGGCCGCGTGCGTGAGCACATAGCAGATGACGACCCACTGGATCGTCGGGATCGGCAGGGCGAAGCTGGCGACGATGTCCGGGAAGGCGATGTTGACGGCGGAATCGAGCGGGACCGTCGTCGTGCCGACGCCGATCAGGCCGACCTGCAGGACGCGCAGCCGCGCCACGGGGCTGCCCGGGCCCGTGCCCGCGCGGGCTCGCCGGCCCGGCGCCGCCGGCGTCAGACGTGGCCTTCGACGATCACCTCGATCAGCACCGGCTCGGAGCCCGCTAGTGCGGCCGCGAACTGCTCCTCGAACTGTGCCGCCGTCTCGGCGCGCGACGCCCTCAGCCCGAAGCCCTCGGCGATCTTGGTCGAATCGATCGGCGGATCCTTGAAGTCCATGCCGATGAAAGTGTCGTTGCCGTGCCAGGCCTTCAGGCGCTGCTTGATGATGCGGTAGCCGCCGTTGTTGCAGAGCACGAAGACGATCGGCAGCTTCCGGCTGGCGGCACTCCACAGCGCCTGGATGCTGTACATGGCACTGCCGTCGCCGATGATCGCGACGACGCGACGGTCGGGTTGCGCGATCTGCGCGCCGACCGCAGCCGCGATGCCCCAGCCGATGCCGCCGCTGACATTGCCGAGATAGGAGTAGCGGTCCCTGTAGGGCAGGTAGGTGTTGAGAGCAGCGGCCGTGGTGATGCCTTCGTCGACCACGATCACGTCGTCCGGCAGCGTCGCGCAGAGCGACATCATCAGCCAGTCGGCGCTGAGGGGCGACTGGTCCGCCTTCGCCTTCGCCGCCTCGGTCCGCTTGCGGCGGGTGGCGCTCCAGTTCCGCTCGGCCAGGGCGGCGGCCGTGTCGGCGCTGCGCTTCCTGCGCGCCTCGCCGCCCAGTTCGGCGATCAGCGGCGTCAGGACCTTCAGCGTCTCCTTCACGTCGGCACGCACCGCCATGGCGGCGGCGTAGTTTTTGCCCATCTCCCAGTCGCGCTGGCCGATCTGGATGACCTTCATGTGCGGCGGCAGCGGGTCGACCTCGCTGTAGATCGACATGCGCAGCACGTCCGACCCGACGCAGACCAGCGTGTCGTAGGGCTCCAGCAGGGCACGCACCTGCTTCTGGTCGCGCGACGGCTGGCCGAGGAACAGCGGGTGCTCGGACGGGAAGTGGGCGCCGGTGACCACTGTCTGCTGATAGACCGGGGCGCCGAGGGCGGTCGCGAAGGCGCCGGCCTCCTCGAAGGCGTCGCTCGTCACGACCTCGTGGCCGGCGAGGATCAGCGGCTTCTCCGCCGCGAGCAGCGCCTCGGCGAGGGCGCGCAGCGTCCCGTCCGACGGGCGTGCCTTCGTGTCGACGCGGGTCGCCTCGCCCAGGTCGATCGCGCCGAAATCATTCAGGATGTCGCCCGGCAGGGAGATGAAGACCGGGCCGGTCGGCTCGGTCATGGCGATCTTGGCCGCGCGGTGCATGACACGCGGCAGGTCGGCGAGGCGGGTGATCTCGGTCGCCCACTTCACCACCGGCGTCGCGATCGGCACCAGCGGCGCATAGAGCAGCGGCTCCGTCAGGCCGTGCCCCTGCTCCTGCTGGCCCGCCGTGACGATCATCGGCGTGCCCGAGACATGGGCGGTGTAGAGCGTACCCATGGCGTTGCCCAGCCCCGGCGCCACGTGCACGTTGCAGGCGGCGAGCCTGCCGGAGGCGCGCACATAGCCGTCCGCCATGGCGATCACCACCGACTCCTGCAGGCCGAGCGTGTAGCCCATGTCGGGATAGTCGGTGAGGGCGTGCATGACCGGCAGTTCCGTCGTGCCGGGATTGCCGAACATTTCGGTGACACCCTCGCTGCGCAGCAGTTCGATGAAGGCGTTGCGGCCGCTGATCCGGTTCGTCGATGCGCTGTCGGGCATGTGTCCTGGTCTCGCTTGGGGCGGAGATTGGCCAGTCTCGCGGCCAACGGGTCGACGTTCAAGGGGCGGACGGACCGGGCTTCCGCGGGTCGTCGTCGTTTCGCGGCCTTCGGACCGTCCTGACCGAGGCGCTGCCCGTCAACCGGGCTCGAACGTCACGAGGGCCACGCCTTCCTCGACCATGTCGCCGACCTGGAAGGCGATCCGGACGACCGTGCCGTCGGCGGGGGCGGCGATGGTATGTTCCATCTTCATCGCCTCCAGCACGACCAGGGGAGCGCCACGCCGGACCTTCTCGCCGTCCTGCGCCTGCACGCGCACGATCTTTCCGGGCATCGGCGAAGTCAGCGTCCCGCCGCCGGTAACCTGCGCCGCGGCGGCGGCGCCGGGGTCATGGCGCAGCAGCCGGTGCGCCCGGCCGTCCGCCATGACGATGACCGCGTCACCGTCGGCGACCACCGCGGTGCGCATCCGCCGCCCGTCCAGGTCTACGGCGAGCATGCCGTCGGCATCCGGCTCGGCCGCCGCGTCCATGTCGCCGCCCGGCAGTGTGAGGCGCCAGCCGGCGCCCCGGTGGCGCACGCCGATCACGACCGTCGCCTCGCCGTCGCGGAAGCGGACCGCGTCCATCGCCTCGCAGTTCAGGCGCCAGCCGTTCGTAAGGTGCCATGGCGACCACGGATCCGCGCCGCGCGCCGCACGGTCCGCCGCCGCGGCCCGCTGGCCGATCAGAACGTGGCAGGCGGCGAGGGCCAGGATGCGGTCGTCGGCCGGCCGGGCCGAGGGCAGCAGGTCGCCGGCATGCCGGTCGACGAAGCCGGTGTCGACCTCACCGGCCGCGAAGGCGGGGTGGGCGGCGATTTCCAGCAGGTACTGGCGGTTGGTCGTCAGGCCGCCGATGACCGTGTCCGTCAGCGCCCTGGCAAGGCGCCGCACCGCGGCCGGCCGGTC
>JBKBLL010000202.1:0-7003 GCA_046296375.1 Alphaproteobacteria bacterium
GCCGATCTCGGCCGAGCGAGCCACGTGGGTGCCGGCGCAGAGCTCGCGCGACCAGGGACCGCCGATGTCGACGACGCGCACGCGGTCGCCGTACTTCTCGCCGAAGAGTGCCATGGCGCCGGTTTCGATCGCCTGCTGGATCGGCATCAGGCGGGTCGAGACATCGCTGTCCATGCGGATGCGTTCGTTGACCTCCGCTTCGATCGCGGCGACCTCCTCGGCCGGGATCGGCTTCGGGTGAGAAATGTCGAAGCGCAGCCGGTCGGGCGCAACGAGGGAGCCGCGCTGGGCCACGTGGGTGCCGAGATGCCGGCGCAGGGCGGCGTGGAGCAGGTGGGTGGCGGAGTGGTGCCGCCGGGTGGCGTCGCGGCGCTTCGCGTCGACGCGCATTTCGACGGCGTCGCCCACGGCCAGCCTGCCGCGCGCGAGCGTGCCGTAGTGGACGAAGAGGTCGCCGACCTTCTTCTGCGTGTCGCGTACCGCGACCTCGGTGCCCTCGGCGGTGAACATGACGCCCGCGTCGCCCACCTGGCCGCCGGACTCGCCGTAGAAGGGGGTCTGGTTGACGATGATCGCGACTTCGGTACCCGCCTCGACGCGCTCGGCCTCCTTGCCGTCGACCAGCAGAGCCCGCACCTGACCCTCGGCCACCGTCTCGGCATAGCCCAGGAACTCCGTCGCGCCCAGCCGCTCGCGCAGATCGAACCACACGGCCTCGGTCGCCGCCTCGCCGGAGCCGGCCCAGGCGCTGCGGGCGTCCGCACGCTGCTTCTCCATGGCGGCGTTGAAGCCGTCCGTGTCGACCCCGAGCCCCCGCCCGCGCAGCACGTCCTGGGTCAGGTCGAGCGGGAAGCCGTAGGTGTCGTAGAGCTGGAAGGCGACGTCGCCGGCGAGCTTGCCGCCCTGGGGAAGCGTCTGCGTCGCCTGATCGAGCAGTCTGAGGCCACGGTCGAGGGTCTGCTTGAAGCGCTCCTCCTCGAACCTGAGCGTCTCCGTGATGAGCGCCTGGGCACGCTGGAGCTCGGGATAGGCGTCGCCCATCTGGCGCACCAGCGCCGCCACCAGCCGCCACATCAGCGGGTCGCGCGCGCCCAGGATGTGGGCGTGTCGCATGGCGCGGCGCATGATCCGGCGAAGCACGTAGCCGCGGCCTTCGTTCGACGGCAAAACGCCGTCGGCGATGAGGAAGCTGGCTGCGCGCAGATGGTCGGCGATCACCCGGTGCGAGACGGCGTGCGCGCCGTCGGCCGGCGCGCCGGAGGCGTCGGCCGACGCCTCGATCAGCGCGCGCATCAGGTCGATGTCGTAGTTGTCGTGGCGGCCCTGCAGTACCGCCGTGATGCGTTCCAGCCCCATGCCGGTGTCGATCGACGGTTTCGGCAGGCTGATCCGCTCCTCGCGGGTAACCTGCTCGAACTGCATGAAGACCAGGTTCCAGATCTCGATGAACCGGTCGCCGTCCTCGTCCGGGCTGCCCGGCGGGCCGCCCGGAATGTGCGCGCCGTGGTCGTAGAAGATCTCGGAGCAGGGTCCGCAGGGACCCGTGTCGCCCATCGCCCAGAAATTGTCCGAGGTCGCGATGCGGATGATCTTCTCGTCGGGCAGGCCGGCGATCCTCCGCCACAGGTCGGCCGCTTCCTCGTCCTCTGCGTAGACGGTGACGAGGAGGCGGTCCTTGGGCAGGCCGTACTCCTTGGTGATCAGGTTCCACGCCAGTTCGATGGCGCGATCCTTGAAGTAGTCGCCGAACGAGAAATTGCCCAGCATCTCGAAAAACGTGTGATGCCGGGCCGTATATCCGACGTTTTCGAGGTCGTTGTGCTTGCCGCCGGCGCGCACGCACTTCTGCGAAGTGGCGGCGCGGCTGTAGGCGCGCTGCTCGGCGCCGGTGAAGACGTTCTTGAACTGCACCATTCCCGCGTTGGTGAACATCAGCGTCGGGTCGTTGCGCGGGACGAGCGGGCTGGAGGCGACGACCTCGTGCCCGTGTCTCGCGAAATAGTCGAGAAACGTCTTGCGGATGTCGTTCGCGCTCGCCATGCGGGTGCTTCCGTATTATGCAGGCTGCCTCGCTCGCAGCCGGCGGTATGTCGGTGGCCTTCCGGGAGGATGGAAGCCCGCTTTTAGCGTCGGCGGGGCGCAGGAGTCCACAGCCGCGCGTCGTGCGCCCGCCCGCCCGGCCGTAGCGCTCCTCGCCGACTTCCCCGGTTTCTCAGCGGAGTTCGCGATGCCCGATGCCGGTGTGATCAGCCTGATCCTGTCGGGAACCACCCTCGTCCTGATGCTCTATCTGGCGTTGGCCCTTCGATCGTTCGCGACGGGCGGGCGCGAGGGGGGGACGGGCGACCTCGACCGGACCCTGCGCGAAGAGACGGCGCGGACGCGCGAGGAGGCCGCCCGGGCGGCGCGCGACCTCCGCGAGGAACTGGCCGCGGCGCTCCACCGGGTGGAGGCGGAACTGCGCGGCGGACTTGCGGAGGCGGGCCGCAGCCAGAACGACCGCCTGGAGGCGGTGCGCGGTATCCTCGACAGCCGCATCGGCGCGCTCGCTCAGGGCAACGAGACGAAGCTGGAGGCCATCCGCACCACGGTCGACGAAAAGCTCCATGCCGTGCTGGAGCAGCGGCTGACCGAGAAGTTCGGCGTCGTCGGCGGCCAGCTCGAGAAGCTTCGGGAGGAGATGGCGACCGTACTGCATCGGCTGGGCGGCGATCTGCGCACGGGGCTGGCGGAGATGACGCGCCACCAGAACGAGCGTCTCGACGCGGTACGGACCACCGTCGACGGCCGTCTCGAGGCCCTGCGCAAGGACAACGAGGCCAAACTCGAGGCGATGCGCCAGACGGTCGACGAGAAGCTTCACGCGACGCTGGAGCAGCGTCTGGGCGAGAAGTTCGGGCTGGTCGGCCAGCAGCTCGAACGCGTGCACCAGAGCGTGGGCGAGATGCAGGCGCTGGCGGCCGGCGTCGGCGATCTCAAGCGTGTCCTGTCGAACGTGAAGACGCGCGGCACCTGGGGCGAGGTCTCCCTGGGCGCCCTGCTCGACCAGGTCATGACCGGGGATCAGATCGGCCGCAACGTCGAGATCCAGCCCGGCAGCGGCGAGCGGGTGGAATTCGCGGTCCGCCTGCCCGGCCGCGACGATGCGGGCCCTGTCTGGCTGCCGATCGATGCGAAGTTCCCGGTGGAGGACTATGACCGGCTGGTGGTCGCCGCCGACCTCGGCGACAAGGCGGCCGAGGACGCGGCGCTGCGGGCGCTCGAGACGCGAATCCGGCGTTCGGCCCAGGAGATCTGCGCGAAATACGTCCATCCGCCGCACAGCACCGACTTCGCCATCATGTACCTTCCGACCGAGGGGCTCTATGCGGAGGTACTGCGGCGCCCCGGTCTCGCGGAATCGCTCAACCGTGACTGCCGCGTGGTGCCGGCCGGGCCGACGACCCTGACCGCGATGCTGAACAGCCTGCAGATGGGCTTCCGGACACTCGCCATCGAGAAGCGGTCCTCGGAAGTCTGGCAGCTGCTCGCCGCCGTCAAGACGGAGTTCGGCAAGTACGGCGAGGTCCTGGATAAGGTCCAGCGCCGCCTGCAGATGGCGGAGAAGGACATCGCGGCCGTGCGCACCCGCGAACGCGTCATCGGACGCCGCCTGCGCAGCGTGGGCGAGCTGCCGGACTCCGAGGCGCGGACGCTGCTGGAGATCGAGGCCGAGCCGGTCGTGGACGAGCCGCTTCCCGTGGACGAGGACTAACGCTCCTCGGCCTTGTCCATGGCGTCCCAGTTGAAGCGGTAGGGTTCCTTTCGGGCGAAGCGGGCCACGGCGTCCTCGTGATACGCCGTCTGGCGGCAGGCGAGCTGCGCGGCGAGCTCCGCCTCGATCATCTCGGCGGGGGAACTGTCGAGCGACCGGTTGAAGAGGCGCTTCGCCTGTGCGAGGGCCTCCGGCGACGCCTCCGCGAACCGCCGGGCGATCCGTCGTGCCTCGCCGACCAGACCCGCGGCCGGAAGAACGGCATCGACGATGCCCATGCCCATCGCATCCTCGGCGCCGAAAGAGCGTCCGGTGAACGCCAGTTCCTTCGCCCGCGCCGCACCCACGCGCCGCGGCAAGGTGTAGCCCACGCCCATGTCGGGGGTGAGGCCGATGCGGCCGAAGGACAGGCAGAAACGCGCCCGGTCGCTTGCCAGCACCATGTCCGCCGTGAGCGCCAGGCTGAGGCCGCCGCCATAGGCGACGCCGTCGACCGCGGCGATCACGGGCTTCGGCAGGTCGATCAGGCCGTAGATCCAGCCGAGGATCGCGCGCAGGTTGGCGTTGCGCTCCTCGTGGCTCATGGGCGAGGCGCCGCCCATGCGCTTCACGTCGGCACCCGAGCAGAAATCGCCGCCCGCCCCGGTGATGATGACGGCACGGATGTCGTCGTCCTCGCGGGCGCGATGGACGAAGGCCGGCATCCCGACGCGCATCATGTCGGCGTCGAGCGCGTTCTTGGCCTGCGGGCGGTTCAGCGTGAGCAGGGCCACGCCGTCGGAAACGCTCAGTCTCAGGTTCTCGCTGTCGGGGATCAGCGTTTCCGCCATTGTGGGCCTCCTCTCCTGGTTCGGAGCAAGTCTAGCCCACCCGCCGGAGGCCGCCCAGTGAGGGTCCGATCCCCCCGGTGAGTCCCGGTCAGGCCCCGGCCGGTTCCGGCCGTCGATCCGGTGCCGCTGCCCGGTCGGCCGCGATGCGGTCCATGCGCGCCGGCGCGCGGAACAGGCGAGGTTCGCCCAGGTGGAATCCCTGGAGATAGGTCACGCCTTCCCCGGTCAGAGCGGCCGCCGTCTCGGCGCTGTCGATGCCTTCCGCCACGGTCGTCAGACCGAAGCCGGCGGCGAGGCCGACCAGCGTGCGGACGAACAGCCTGCTGCGCTCGTCCGTGGCCACGCTGTCGACGAAGGATCCGTCGATCTTGACCAGGTCGACCGGTAGGGCCTTCAGGTGCCGGAACGAACTGTAGCCCGCACCGAAATCGTCGAGCGCCACGCGGCAGCCGAGCGTCCGCAGCGCCGCCACGAAGCGCGCCGTCTCGCCGATCTCCCGGATGGCCGCCGTTTCGGTGATCTCGACGATCAACCGCCGCGCCAGCTGCGGCTTTCCCTTCAGGAGAGCGACCAGGCTGCGCAGCCAAGCAGGGTCGTTGGCGGTGAGGCCCGAGATGTTGATCGCCAGAACTACGTCCGGATCGGTCGACAGTTCGGCGACGGCCAGTTCCAGGACGTGCCGGTCGACGTGCCGCACCAAGCCCAGCTGCTCGACCACCGGGATGAACTCACCGGCGCCGACCGTCTCGCCGTTGGGTTTGCGCAGTCGTACCAGGCATTCGTAGAACGCCGTCCGACCGTCGCGCGCATCCACCACCGGCTGATAGGCCAGCATCAGGCGCCTGTCGACGAGGGCACGCTGCACCTGACGCGCGAGGCTCAGATCCTGGCGCAGGTCGCGCCGTTGCTCGGCGCTCAGCCTGTAGAGGACGAAATGGTTGCGGCCGTCGTCCTTCGCCTTGAGCAGGGCCGCCTCGGCGCGTGCGAGGACCTCCTGGGCGGTCTGCGCCGCCTTGGGAAAGACGATGCCGCCGATCGATACCGTCGCCGATACCGGGCCCGACATGGTGTTCAGGGGCGTCTCGGCCAGGCTTCGGATGATCGTCTCGGCCAGAGCCGGGACCCTCGCCTCGCCGCCTTTCGCCAACAGGATGCCGAAGGCGTCGCCCTCGACGCGGCCGATCACGTCGCCTGGTCCGGCCAGGCGGTCGAGCCTTTCGCCGAGGCTTACGATCGCCCCGTCGCCGTTCTCGAAGCCGAAGGCCTCGTTGATGCGGGCGTGATTGTCGATGTCGACGAGGAGGAAGCCGCCGCTGCGGCGATGGCGGCCGCTCTGTGCCAGCGCCTGCTCGATCGCCTGCCGCAGCCGGGCACGATTGAAATGTCCGGTGAGTTCGTCGTAGCTGGCGAGGTATTCTAGACGCTGCTCGGCGAACCTGCGGTCCGTCGTCGCGCGCATCATGCCGATGAGGCGGACCGGCCGTCCCGAGGCCCCGAACTCGACGCCGCCCCGCTCATGGACCCAGCGGAAGGCGCTGCCGACGCGCACGCGATATTCGCAGTCGAACCGCCCGCCGCCGGCAATGTGGCGGGCGAGGTTCTTCAAGCGGAGCGGCAGGTCCTCGCCGTGGATCGCAGTGGCGAACGCGTCGCCGCTCTCCGGGGTGGCGCCGTCGGCCGAGCCGAACACCTCGGCGAGCGGTCCGAACCAGGCGATGCTGTCGGTCGCCAAATCCCAGTCGTACGCCACGTCGCCCGCGGCATGAAGTGCCGCCTGCAGGCGGAGGGCGTTCTCGCCGTCGTCGGGCATCGGGCATCCTGCGAAGTGCCGCGCATCCTGCGCTGGCGGCGATCAACCACCTCACTCGACCCTATGCCCGTGCCCTTAACAAAGACTTACCCGCCGCCGCGGCACACGTCCTGGTTGCCGATCTTGACCATGGTTCTTGACTGCCGTCAGTCTACCGCCTTCAGGGCTGCGGCGACCGTCTCGAAGATGCGGTCGATGTGGCTGCACTCCGCGATCAGCGGCGGCGAGAAGGCCAGCGTCTCGCCGGCGAAGCGCGCATAGACGCCGTTCTGCCAGCAGTTCATGAACAGGTCGTAGCTGCGCGCCGTCGGGTGCGCGCCCTCGCGCGGGCTGACCTCGATCGCCGCCATCATGCCGAAATTGCGGATGTCGATGACGTTCGGCAGGCCCTTCAGCGAATGGATCGCGTCCTCGAAATAGGGGGCGAGGTCGGCCGCGCGCTGGAACAGGCCCTCCTCCTGGTAGACGTCCATGGTGGCGAGGCCGGCGGCGACCGCCAGCGGGTGCGCCGAATAGGTGTAGCCGTGGGTGAGGTCGATCATCCACTCCGGCCCCGACATGAAGGCGTCGTAGATGCCGCGCCGCATGACGACGGCCGAGGAGGGGACC
>JBKBLL010000203.1:0-6992 GCA_046296375.1 Alphaproteobacteria bacterium
GCCACACTGGGCTTTTCCGGCGCGGTCTCCGCCGTCTGCCAGGCGGCGGTGAGTGCCATGCGGATGCGCTCGATCCCGGCGCGGCGTTCCTGCGGCGTCAGTCCGCGGTCGATGTCCTCGACCAGCGCGCGCACGATCGCCCGGCGGGGACCGGACATGCGGCCGATCTCCTGGCCGATCCGCTCGTGGATCAGGTAGAAGAACTGCGGCACGCTGCACAGGATGGTGATTCGCCGCTCGCGCATGGCGCGCAGGACCTCGGCGCCGCTCACCTCCTCCAGCAGCACGACGCTGCCGCCGATCGAGAACGGCAGGTAGATCGCCGAGACCTGGGCCAGGATATGGAAAAGCGGCAGCGCGCCGAGATTGGAATCGGTCTCGGTCAGCGGCAGCACCGCCAGGATGCCGTCGACCGCCGCGAGCAGGTTGCGGTTCGTCAGCACGACGCCTTTTGGGTCGGCGGTCGTGCCGGACGTATAGAGCAGCAACGCCGGCGCGTCCGCCCCGCCCGTGGGGTCGGCAAGCGGGGAGACCGACGCCGACGCGACCGGCGGGCCCTCCGGAGCCATGTCGATCAGCCGTACCGCGGTGCAGGCCTCCGCCCGGGCGCTTTCCGCCGTGGCGCGGGAGCCGGCGGAGGCGACGAGGCAGACGGCCCCGGAATCGCGCAGCAGGGCCGCCACCTGCGGCGGCGCGTAGGTGCGGTCGAGCGGTACGGCGACCGCTCCAAGCCTGAGTACCGCCAGGCAGGCCGCGATCCAGTCCGGGCTGTTCTCGCCGATCAGGGCGCAGCGGTCGCCCGCGCCCACGCCGGCCGCGGCGAGCCGCGCCGCCATCGCCTCCGCCCGCCCCAGAAGGCCGCGATAGTCGATGGTCGTGACGTCGCTGCGGCCCTGGAGCACCACGGCCGGCCGATCCGGCCAGCGCTCGACCGAAGCCCGGAAGCGATCCCAGAAGCCGGTCACTGCACTGCCGCCATGCCGGGCGATGGCATCGGGAATGCCCCCGGAAGTGCCCCCGCCTCGTAGGCCGTCCGGACCTGGCGGCGCTGGACCTTGCCGCTGGTCGTCAGCGGAACGGTGCCGGGCGGCACGATCCGCACGTCGGCCGGCGTCACGCCGATCTCCCGCGTGATCGCCTCGGCGACGGCGGCGGCCAGCGCCTCGCGGTCGGAGCCCGCCGGCGCTTCCGCGACCACGGCGAAGGCCTCGTCGCCGTCTCGATCGATCGGGAAGGCGGCAATACGGCCACGCAGCCCCTCCACCCGCTCGGCCGCCCACTCCAGTTCCTGCGGGTGGTAGTTGCCGCCGCGCACGATGACGAGATCCTTCACCCGGCCGCAGACATGGAGACGGCCGTCCCGCAGGTAGCCGAGGTCGCCGGTCATGAGCCAGCCGTCGCGCCAGCTCTCGGCCGTCGCCGCCGGATCGCCGAAATAGCCGGGCGAGACCGCCGGTCCGCGCACGCGGATCTCGCCGACGCGCCCCTCAGGCAGGGGCACGGCTCGCTCGTCGACGATCTCCACCGCATGGCCCGAAACGGGCGGCCCGCAGGAGACGACGACACGCGCACGCTCTCCCGGAGCGGCCGGCTTCGCCTGTCCCTCGCGCAGCGCCCCGGCGGACAGCGTATCGGCCCGCGTCGGCTCGTCGCGCGGATGGATCGAGACGGCCAGCGTCGCCTCGGCGAGGCCGTAGCAGGGCATGAAGCAGTCGGGATCGAAGCCGGCAGGGTGCAGCCGCTCGGCGAAGGCTTCGAAAGAGGCCAGCCGGATCGGCTCCGCACCGCAGAACAGGACGCGCAGGCTGCGGAGGTCGAGCCCCTCGACGTCCGCCGGGCGCAGCCGGCGCAGCACGAAGTCGAAGGCGAAGTTGGGCGCGCCGGTTATGGTGGCGCCGCGCGCGGCGATCGCCTCCAGCCAGGCCTTCGGCCGGCGCGCGAACAGGCCCGGCGACAGGAGGGTCGCCGGGGTGGCGACCGCCAGCGGCGACAGGCAGAAGCCGATCAGCCCGAGATCGTGATAGAGCGGGAGCCAACTGACCACATGGTCCGGCGCCCCGTCCCGCCGCCGTGCCGAATCGGCGCAGAGCGCGGTCGCGGCCAGGAGGTTGCGGTGGGTGACGATCGTCCCCTTCGGCCGGCCCGTGCTGCCGGACGTGTATTGCAGGAAGCAGGGCGCGTCGGGGTCGGCATCCGGCTCGTCCGGAATCGGCGCGGTGCGCCCCGCCGCGAAGATCGCCTCCGGGCGCAGCAGCCGCGCCGCACCGCAGCGCCCCTCGAGGTCGGCCGCGGATGCGGGATCGGCCAGGATCGCGGCAGCACCGCTGGTCGCCAGGATATGATCCAGTTGCGCCGGGGCGAGGCCGTCGGTCCGGCGCACATGGCGCGGCGCGATCAGCACCGGCACCAGCCCGGCCAGGACCATGCCGAGAAACCCCAGCACCATCTCCGCCTCGTCCGGAGCGACGAGACCGATCCTGTCGCCGCGGCGGAACCCGGCCGCCCGCAGGAGGCCGGCACGGCGCGTCGCCTCCGCATGCAGGTCGGCGAAGCAGAAGTAGCGTTCGCGCCGGGCGGAATCGACGAACGCGAAGCCGCCGCTCCGGTCCGCCGCGAGCGGGCGGAGGCGATCGGCAAAAGTCCGCACGGTTCCGGCCCCAGGCACTCTATACTCCTCCCGCCACAAGGCTGCGCTGCAATACCAGCATGGTGGCGGCCGGGCGCCAAGCCGTCCGCGGCGGGCTCGTGACGCCGGTCACGGGCTATTCGGCGGCCACACGCCCCAGCGGATCGCCGAAACGCTCCGTCATCACCTGCTCGAAGGAGACGCCCTCGGCCGCGATCCAGCTGCCCGAGCGCAGGCGGTAGCCGCCGTGCCGCCAGGGCGCCTCGGGTTCCTGCCCCTCGGCCAGGGCCTTCGACCCGTTCATCACGGTGCGCCGAAAGCGCACGATCGCGGCGTCGGTCGCGGTCAGGTTCTCGCTGGTCCGGTCGACGATCGCGCCCTGGCTCTCCTGGATCATCGCGTCCTGTTCGGCCAACCCGCGGACCCCGGTATAGGTGCGGTGCTTCTGATCGTCCCGGTCGAGCATGTACTCGTTGCGGCGGTTGCGCAGCGGCACATAGTCGGCGTCGACCTCGCCGACCACGCCGTGTCCGGCGCGGAACTTGGCCCGCTCGGCGTCGCTGATCGGCCGCTCCGGATTCCACACATAGGTGTAGATCCAGCAGGAGAAGTCGTCGATCGGCACGAACGTGTAGCCGAAGTAATTCTCGCCCGGCAGCGTCGAGGGCGTGGTGGCGTGCGACGGCAGCATGAACTGCGTGGTGCGCCAGTAGATGTCCTTCCCGTCCGCCTTGCGCGCGCCGCCGATCACGAAGCCCACCTCGTGCGGCAGGATCGAGAAGCGCGGCATCGGGTCCTCGCGGATCCAGCGCAGCCGCCGCTCGTCGGCCGGCACGTCCGGGCTCTCGTTCGACGGCACGCTGGGGGCGGGCATGTGCAGGAACGAGAAGTGCGAGGTGTCGAGCGCGCCTTCGATCGACTGCGCCCAGTTGCACTCCTGCAGCTTCTTGGTGACGAAGCGGTGCGAAGCGGGCAGCGTGGCGAATTCGAGCTGCGGCACCTCCGGCATGCGCTCGCGCGGCCCCATCCAGGCCCAGACGATGTCGCCGAACTCGCGCGTGGGGTAGGCAGCGATGCGGATCCGGTCCTTGTAGGTCGAATTGGGAGGCACGTTCGGCAGGTCGACCGCTCGCCCCTCCGCGTCGAACTTCCAGCCGTGATAGACGCAGCGCAGGCCGCAATCCTCGTTGCGGCCGTAATAGAGGTCGGCACCCCGGTGCGGGCAGCGCCGGTCGACCAGGCCGACCCGTCCCTCCGTGTCGCGGAAGGCGATCAGGTCCTCGCCCATGATGCGCACCCTGAGCGGCGGGCCGTCGCGCTCCGGCAATTGCTCGGAAAGGGCGACCGGCTGCCAGAAGCGCCGGAAATAGAGGCCCATCGGCGTATCGGCGCCGGTACGGGTGAGGAGATCGTTGTCTGCCGCGCTCAGCATCTGGGGTCTCCCGCGAACGGTTTGTCCGGAACTATAGGAGCGTGCCCGCCCGCGATAAAGGCATCCGGCCCTTTGTTGCCACGGCGCAACAGAAAGCACGCGCAACCCCTTGTACCGTATCACATCGGCGTTGCCGGGACTCGGCGCATTCGCTAGGCTGCAGCATCACCAGTCAGGGGAATGCGCCTTGCATACGGTATCGGACGGTTCGCCGCGGCGCGGCAGCGTCGGGCTGCTGGTGGCCGGCATCGGCCTCGCCATGGCCCTGTCGGCCTGCTCGTCGCCGCGCCAGACCACACCGCAGGTCGCAGCCGCCGCACCCGGCATCGGTGCCGCGCCCGCCCGCACGCCGTCGGACTATGCGCCACCGGGCCCGCCCGAGGACCCTTGGGGACCCTATATCACCGAGGCGGCCGCCCGCTTCGGCGTACCTGAAATTTGGATCCGCGAGGTGATGCGCCAGGAATCGGGCGGCCGTCAATACATCAACGGCCGGCTGACCACCTCCCGCGTGGGCGCCGCCGGCCTGATGCAGGTAATGCCGGCGACCTATGCCGAACTGGCCGCCCAGCACGGCCTCGGCCCGGATCGCTACCACCCCCGCGACAACATCCTTGCCGGGACCGCCTATATCCGCGACATGCACGACCGCTACGGTTTCCCGTCCTTCCTCGCCGCCTACAATGCCGGCCCGGGGCGACTGGAGAGCCACCTCTATGGCGGCCGGCCGCTGCCGGCGGAGACGCGCAACTATCTGGCCTCGGTCGCGCCCCGGCTGGCCGGCTCGGCCCAGGCGACGGGCCAGCTCGCCTTCTACGCCGTGCCGGAGCGCTCGGCCGACGACCTGAACCGCAGCGCGCTGGCCTATGGCGGCGCGGCCCCGTCGGCGGCCGAAGCGACCGCGACGGCCGAACTCAACCGCCGTTCGCTCGACGCGGCACCAGCGGCCCGGCGTCCGACCCTGCTCGCGTCGGCGGCACCCGTCTCCACCCCGGCCCCGGCCGCGCGGCCCGTTTCCGCGCCCGCCGTCATGGCGCCCGTCGCCTCCGCACCGGTCCTCACGGCATCGGTCGCGCCGTCCGCCCCAATCGCAGCGCCGGTCGCCGCACCGGTCGCGGCACCCGCCTCCCCCGTCCGTACCGCGGCGACACCGCAGTCGGGGCGGGGCATCCAGGTCGGCGCCTTCTCCAGCGCCGCGCTGGCCCGCGCCGCGGCCGAGACCGCGCGCGCCCAGGGTGGCGGCCTGCTGAGGGTCGCGGAGACGGTGGTCAGTCCCGTGACCCGCGGCGACGGGGCCGTGCTCTATCGCGCCTGGCTGGTCGGCCTCTCCCCCGACCTCGCCGCCCCCGCCTGCGACACGCTTTCACGCCAGGGCACGGCCTGCATGGTCCTGACCGCCGACCGGACGGCGTAATGCCGCGCCGGTCCCTTCCGGCGTCCTATTCGACGAGGCTCCAGAAGCCGCTCTTGCGGCCGTGATCCGCGCGCAGCCGGGCGACATAAGCGTCGTGCGCCGGCAGGTCGCCGAAATCCACGATCTGGGCGGCGAGGCCCGCGCATTCGAGGAGGTGGCGGGCCGCGTGCCGGTAGCGGCTCGAACGTGCCTGCCCGAGGGTGAAGTCGATCATCGCACGGCGCAGGACCGTCGCGGCCAGCGGATGGGCGCTCTCCAGGGCCGCGGCGGCGGGCGTCAGCAGTTCGTAGACGTTGCCGTCGATCTCCGCCGCGCGCGCCAGGACCAGGTGTGCCGCCTTGTCGAGCGCCGGCCACGAGACGAGGAAGCCGAGGGCGTAGTGAACTTCGGGGAAGGCCAGAACGTGCGCCAGCGCCCGTTCCTCCGCCGCCAGATCGTCGAAGTCAGGGAGCCGCTTCAGGTAGGCCCGCAGGCGGACCTGATTCAGACTGCGCGCGAAGCAGTCCCAGCGGAACGCCTGGGCCTCGTCGTAGCGGCCGAGGGCTTCGAGCACGTCGAGCCGCACTTCCTCCCATTCGACCGGGATCCAGCCGGAGCGGTCCGCGTGGACGGCGTCGATCGCCGACAGGGCCTCATCCGCGCGCCCGGCAGCCAGCAGGCGGCGGGCGATTTCGGCGGCGACGGCGGGGACCGTCTTCGCCTTCCCGGCCTGCTGGGCGATATAGGCGTCGACGTCGCCCTGGGCGTCGGCGATCGCCCCCAGCGCCAGCCGGACGGCGCTCGCACGTGACGACGCCTGGATCTCGTCGGCATAGATCGGGCCGCCCGAACCGAAGCCGACGACCCTGCGCTGCGCCTGCGGCGGTGTCGGCACCGGCGTACGATCCAGTTCGAGGAAGAGCTGTTTCAGGCGCTCCAGCCCCTGCGGACCCAGCGCCGGGGCAAGCGCCTCGATCAGAGCGTCGTACTGGCCGTCATCGTTGTCGCAGAGGGCGCGGAAGACCCGGTCGGCGAGAGCGGCGGGATCGGCCTTCGCCGCGGCGGCGATCGCGGCGAGGTCGTCGACGGCGGCCTCGAACACGCCGATGACGAGACCGCTGCGGTCGTCGCACCGCGCGAACACCGGATCGGCCAGTTCCAGGAAACGCCACATCAGGTCGAGCGCCCCGGACGGATCGGCCGCCGCGATCGGCCCCGCGATGGCGCGCCGCTGCGCCTCCAGATCGTCGACAAGCCCCTTGCGCCTCTGCCAGTCGACGTAGGAACGCGCCTTGGCGATGGCGGCAAGGCGCTTGCCGACCTCGCGCGCGAGTTCGCCGGGGCTGCGCTGGCCGGCCAGTTCCATGCGCAGGCGCCGTTTCGCCGCGGCGTCGCCGCTCGCGATTTCCATCAGCAATGCCGCCAGTCGCGCGGCGCCCCGCGACGCCAGATTTTTAGCGGTGTGCGGCGGCTTGGGCGCCCTACCCGCACCCCCACCGCCGGCTCGGCGCATGCACTCCCGGTACAACCCAGCGGTCACC
>JBKBLL010000204.1:0-6974 GCA_046296375.1 Alphaproteobacteria bacterium
GCACCGGCCCATGGGGCGAGCGTAGCGCGGAAGGCGGGCGCCCGAACAGGCGGGTTGGGCAGCGCCGCCGCCCGCCCGAATCGCCCTCAGAGCGACCCTGTTCCGGGCCGCCCCGCCGCGGGATGCGCGAGCCCACTGCCCTTGGCCGGAGCCGCCATCGTGCCGGGCGACGTTATCTTGACAGGCATAATTCTTGATCATAGAGATATTTTTCAGGATAGTCAGGAACGAACCGATGCCCGACCTCGTTGTGCTCGTAACCATTCTCGCAGCTGCGCTGGCGCTCGTAAGCCTGGGCGGCGGCTTGTATGAGTTCAGAGTTGTCGATCCGTTCTGGCCGCGGCGGCCCGACCTCGTTCAGCCGTCTCGCGGCGGGATCTCGCGCAGCCGATTCTGGATCCCCGCGCATGTCGCGTTCGAACTCATGCTCATCGTCTCGCTGGTTGTCGGGTGGTCCGACTCCAACACTCGGTTCTGGCTGCTCGTCGCGCTCGCGAGCCATTCAGCCATGCGCATATGGTCGGCCTTCGACTTCATCCCCAAGGCGCTCGTCTTCGAACGGGCGGCGCCGGAAAGCTTCGATGAAGATGCTGCACGTCGCTGGACACGCAGGAGCCTAATGCGCCTGCCGCTCGATCTCGTTGTCAGCGGCGCTATGCTCTCCGCGGTGATCGCGGCGGCGCGATTCTAGCGCCCGGCCAACGCCGGCACGGCCTCCGGCGCGCTCTGGACCCGACCTCGCTGGACCCCGTAGCCATGACTTCAGACAAGACAGAGAATGAACGCGCCAGCTCAGTTCCCGGCGAGCTTATCAAGCGCGTCGAGGTCGCCGTGCGAAGAATGGGTGCCCAATCGGTCATCACCAGCCGTGCCGTGGCTGGGCGGTTCGGCATGCACACGACCGATCTTGAGGTGCTGGACCTGATCTTTCTGCGAGAGACGGTTTCGGCCGGCGATCTCGCCGCCGCAACGGGTCTGACGTCCGGATCGGTGACGGCGCTGATCGACCGCCTCGCCGGGGCCGGCTATGTCGAACGCTGCGACGATCCGTCAGACCGGCGCAAGGTGCTGGTCCGCATCCGTCACGACAATATCGAGCCGATCAAGGCGGCCTACCTGTCGGCGCAGGCGCGCATGTTCTCGCTTTGGTCGAGCTATGAGCCACACGATCTCGAAGTCATCATCGACTTCATCACCCGCAGTACCGAACTCGCTGCCGACCACTGCAGGGACCTCCAGCAGCAGGCGCTCACCGACCGATAACGAGAACGCCTTCTCGCTCGAACCCCTGAGCATCGCCCCGACGATTACGTCGTCAGGTGGTCAGCACCCATCCATCGCGCGGTCTTCTCCACCTCCCGCCGGCACTCCTCCGCGACACGCCGTGTCATCCGGCAGAACCGCCGGCCCCGTTCCGCCGAGGGCGCCGCGCCGTCCGCGGAAGGCCATTATGCTCGCGACGGTATGGCTTACGGCGCGCGTGCGCAAAAGGTCCCGCTGCGGCAGGACCTGGGCGCTTAGGCGCGCGGCTGGGTCAGGCGAAGCTCGGCCGAGCGTGGATTCTCAGCCGAACCGCCCGTGGCACTGCTTGTACTTCTTGCCGGATCCGCAGGGGCAGGGTGCGTTGCGCGCGACCTTGCCCCAGGTCGTCGGATCGTTCGGGTCGATCGCGGCCGCGGCTGCGACGCGGCGGGCCGCCGCGGCCTGGGGTGGCCGCGTCGCGACGGCGAGGTCGCCGTCCTCCTCGGCCGCCGGCGTTCCGGCCAGCGCCGGATCCTGCCGGGTCTCGTGCCAGTCGCTGTCGTCGTGGTGCGGCATCACGTCCTCGACCGGGCCCTGCTGCACCTCGACATGGCAGAGAGTGCCGGTCACCTGCTCGCGCAGGCGCGACAGCATCGCGTCGAACAGCTCGAACGCCTCGCTCTTGTATTCGTTGAGCGGGTCGCGCTGCGCATAGGCGCGCAGGCCGATGCCCTGGCGCAGATGGTCGAGCGCCAGCAGATGCTCCTTCCACACCTGGTCGAGCAGCTGGAGCAGGACGCTCTTCTCGACGAAGCGCATCATCTCCGGGCCCCAGTTGGCCGACTTCTCGGCCATCCGGCGGTCGATCTGCCCGTTGATGCGCTCGCGGATCTCGTCGTCGGCGATCCCTTCCTCGGCGGCCCACTCGACCACGGGGAAATCGATGCCGGTGATGCGCAGAAGTTCCTCGTGCAGGCTGCCCACTTCCCACTGCTCGGGCAGGGCGTTTTCCGGGATGAAGCGCCCCACCAGCGTGTCGACCACCTCGCGGCGCATGTCGACGATCGTCTCGTGCACGTCGGGCGCGCGCATGATGTCCCGGCGCTGCTCGTAGACCACCTTGCGCTGGTCGTTCATCACGTCGTCGTATTTGAGCAGATTCTTGCGGACGTCGAAGTTGCGCGCCTCGACCTTCTGCTGCGCCTTTTCCAGCGCCTTGTTGATCCAGGGATGGATGATCGCCTCGCCCTGCTTCAGGCCGAGCCGGCGCAGCATCGTGTCCATGCGTTCCGACCCGAAGATCCGCATCAGGTCGTCTTCGAGGCCGAGATAGAACTTTGACGCGCCGGGGTCGCCCTGGCGTCCCGACCGGCCGCGCAGCTGGTTGTCGATGCGCCGGCTCTCGTGGCGCTCGGTCGCCAGCACGAACAGGCCGCCGGCGGCGAGTGCCGCTGTCTTCGCCTCGGCGACTTCGGCACGGATCTCCTCGGCGCGGCGCCAGAACTCGGCCTCGTCGGTCACGTCGGCCAGCTGCTGGCGGATCAGCATGTCGGCGTTGCCGCCGAGCTGGATGTCGGTACCACGGCCGGCCATGTTGGTAGCGATCGTGACGGACCCCGGCCGGCCGGCCTGGGAGACGATGAACGCCTCCTGCTCGTGATAGCGCGCGTTGAGCACATGATGCGGAATGCCGCGCGTCTTCAGCAGGTCGGACAGCTTCTCGGACTTGTCGATCGACACCGTGCCGACGAGGATCGGCTGGCCGCGCTTGGCGCAGTCCTCGATCTGGTCGACGATCGCGTCGTTCTTCTCCGCCGTCGTCCTGTAGACCTCGTCGTCATGGTCGATGCGCACGCACGGCACGTTGGTCGGCATGTCGATGACTTCGAGCTTGTAGATCTCGGCGAACTCGCTCGCCTCGGTCATCGCCGTGCCGGTCATGCCCGCGAGCTTCGGATACATCCGGAAGTAGTTCTGGAAGGTGATCGAGGCGAGCGTCTGGTTCTCGGTCTGGACCTCGACGCCCTCCTTCGCCTCCAGCGCCTGGTGCAGGCCTTCCGAATAGCGGCGGCCTTCCATGGCGCGGCCGGTGAACTCGTCGATGATGACGACCTTACCGTCCTTGACCATGTAGTCGGTGTCGCGGCTGAACAGCACGTTCGCGCGCAGCGCCTGATTGGCATGGTGCACCAGGCTGATGTTGTGGACGTCGTAGAGCCCGCCCTGGAGCAGGCCGCGCTCGCGCATCAGTTCCTCGACGCGTTCCTGGCCGGCATCGGTGAGCGAGACGGCGCGGACCTTCTCGTCCTTCTCGTAGTGCTCCGGCTGCAGCTGGCGCACCAGCCCGTCGACGATCTTGTAGAGTTCGGACGAGGCCTCGGCCGCGCCGGAGATGATGAGCGGCGTGCGGGCCTCGTCAATCAGGATCGAGTCGACCTCGTCGACGATCGCGTAGTTGAAGGGCCGCTGGCACATATCCTCCAGGCGGAACTTCATGTTGTCGCGCAGATAGTCGAAGCCGAACTCGTTGTTGGTGCCGTAGGTGATGTCCGCGGCATACTGCGCGCGCCGCTGCTCGTCGGTCAGTCCGTGCAGGATGCAGCCGACCGACATGCCGAGGAAGGCGTAGACCTGACCCATCCACTCGGCGTCGCGACTGGCGAGATAGTCGTTGACGGTGACGACGTGCACGCCCTTGCCGGTGAGGGCGTTGAGATAGACGGGCAGCGTCGCCACCAGCGTCTTGCCTTCGCCCGTCCGCATCTCGGCGATCATCCCCTGGTGGAGGACCATGCCGCCCATCAGCTGAACGTCGAAATGACGCTGGCCGAGCACGCGCTTGGCCGCCTCGCGCACCGTCGCGAAGGCCTCGACGAGTATGTCGTCGAGCGACTCGCCCTTGGAGAGGCGCTCGCGGAACCAGAGCGTTCGTGCGCGCAGATCGTCGTCGGAGAGGCCCGCGAGTTGGGGCTCGACCTCGTTGATCGCGGCGACGGTAGGGTGCAGACGCTTCACGAACCGGTCGTTCGATGAACCGAAAATGCGCTTGGCGAGGGCGCCGAGCATGCGGGATTCCTCTGGTGGAAAGGCTCCGGGACGTGCCGGCCGGGGAAAGAATCCGGCCTCTGGCGACGCTCCGGACAGATAAGCCGCAGGCAAGGGACTGTCAACGAAACGGCCCGGCCGGCGCGGCTGCCGCAAGGCCGGCCGCGCGGCGCGAGGGGCGCCGGCGCCTTGCCGCGCGCCCATTGCGGAGTCACGATCTGCCGGAAGAGGCCGGGCCGGCCGGACGCGGCCGAGTGCCACGCCGAGGGAGGAAGGACGGCATGAACCACATCGCTTCGCGGCTCGCGGCGGCCTATGGCCGCGACGGCTTCGTCTTTCCGCTCGACATCCTGTCGGCGGCGGAAGCGGCGGCACTGCGCGCCGACCTGGAGGCCGCCGAGGAGGAGGTGCGCGCCGACCCCGAGCGCCTCGCCCTGCTGCGCGGCTATCCCGCACGGGTGCTGCCGTCTTTCGACCGGCTGGTCCGCCATCCGCGCATGGTCGAGGCTGCCTCGGCGGTACTGGGACCGGACCTGATGGTCTGGGGATCCGGCCTCTTCATCAAGGAGGCGCGCACGCAGAGCTATGTGAGCTGGCACCAGGACCTCACCTACTGGGGGCTCGACCAGGCGGACGAGGTGACGCTCTGGGTGGCGCTGTCGCCGGCGACGCCCGAGAGCGGCTGCATGCGCTTCGTCGCGGGCAGCCACCGGCGCAGCATCGTGCCGCACGCCGACAGCTTCGCCGCCGACAATCTCCTGACGCGCGGCCAGGAGATCGCGGTCGAGGTCGACGAGAGCGAGGCGGTCGACGTGGTGCTGGCGCCGGGGCAGGCGTCCCTGCATCACGGACACCTCTTTCACGCCTCCGGCCCCAACGGCACCGGCGACCGGCGCATCGGCGCCGCGATCCGCTACATCGCCCCTTCGATGCGCGGCCGCTCCGGCCCGGACACCGAGGTGGCGCTCGTCGCGGGCGAGGACCGGTTCGGCCATTTCCGCGTCGTCCCGCCGCCCGCGTCGCGCCTCGACCCTGCGGACTTCGCGGCGGTCGCCGCCGACGCGGCGCGGCGCGAACCGGTACTGTTCGAAGGGGCGGCGCGGCGGCGATAGCCGCCGGCGCATCCTCGGCCGGGTTGGCCGCAGCCGCCCCCGACCGCTAACATGCCCGGACATTCGGAATCGGACGCAGCCGGAGAGAGACAGGATGGCGAGGGCCTTCGACGGGATCAGGGTGATCGACTTCTCGCAGGTCCTCGCGGGGCCGTTCTGCACCTTCCAGCTCGGCCTGCTCGGCGCCGAGGTCATCAAGGTGGAGAATCCGAAGGGCGGCGACCAGGCGCGAACCCTGCTGACCGGGCCGCGTTTCGGCGACATCGGGATGGCGCCCGTCTTCTGCGCCATGAACGCCGGCAAGCGCTCGATGACGCTCGACCTCAAGCATCCGCGCGCCGGCGAGATCGTGCGCCGCCTCGTGGCGGGCGCCGACGTCGTGGTGGAGAATTTCAAGGCAGGAACGATGGCGCGCGCCGGCCTCGGTTGGGAGGATCTGCGCGCGGTCAACCCGCGCCTCGTCTACTGTTCGATCTCGGGCTACGGCCAAGCGGGGCCCTATGCGGGCGTGGCGGCCTATGACGGGGCGATCCAGGCCGCCTCCGGCATGATGTCGGTCACCGGTCATCCGGAGACGGGACCGACCCGCGCCGGCTTCACCGCCGTCGATCTCGGCACCGGCCTCACGGCGGCCTTCGCCGTCGCCTCCGCGCTTTTCCGCCGGCAGGTGACGGGGGAGGGGCAGCGCATCGACGCCTCGATGCTCGACGCCTCGCTCACCCTGCTGTCGCCGCTGATCGCCAACTGGCAGATCGGCGGGCAGGCGCCGGAACTGCTCGGCAATATGGGCCCGGCCAAGCTGCCGACGGCGGACGGTTTCCACGCCCGCGACGGCTGGCTGCTGATCACCGCCCTGACCCAGCCGCAGTTCCTCGGCATCTGTCGCACGATCGGGCGCGAGGACCTCGCCGCCGATCCGCGCTTCGCCGACAATCCGGCGCGCCAGGCGAACGCCGCCGCGCTGAAGGCGGAGATCGAGGCCGCACTCGCGTCCGACGATGCCGCCGCCTGGGCCGAGCGGTTCGGCCGCAACGGGGTGCCGGCCTCGCCCATCAACAGCGTGCCGGAGGTGCTAGCGCATCCGCAGCTGGCATACCGCACCGTGCTGCAGTCCGTGCCGGGCGACACGGCGGGCGTCGACGGCCCGATCCCGATCGTTGCCGCCGGCTTCGGCACCGACGCCGACGGCCCGCGCCTCGACCGCGCCCCACCCCGCCTCGGCCAACACACCGACACGATCCTCGCTGAAGCGGGCTACGACGCCGAGGAGATCGCAACGCTGCGGGGGGCGGGGGTGGTTTAGGCGCCGCCAGCCGACCGCCGGCGCGGCGGGTGCAAACTCCGTCGATCAGTGATGAGACTGCGTCAGCAACAGAATCGTAAGAGATCAGCTGGTTAAGTTGCGTCCATCACTACAGGTCTCACTGTTCGTGAATAATCTGGTTTAGAGTCTGGCACTGCGTTGCCTTATCTATCGTGAATAAATATTCTAATGTTTGCCTTTGATACTCGAGTGCCGGACTGCAAGCTCAGTTGCGATCATAGCGATTAGTCCAAACCCTGAAGAAAGTGCTG
>JBKBLL010000205.1:0-6879 GCA_046296375.1 Alphaproteobacteria bacterium
TTCGTGGCGCGGGTGGCATTGCAGCGGGGCGGCCTCGGGGCCGTGGGGATCATCATGCTGGACCTGCTGATCGGCATCATGATTACCGGAGCCGCTCAGGCGATCACCACCCAGGCGGGCTAGTAGAACACGTCCGTGAGATAGAGCCCCTGCGGCGGCACCGTCGGGCCGGCGGCGCGGCGGTCGCACGCCGAAAGGACCTCGGCCACGCGTTCCACGGGCCAGCGCCCCTCGCCGACCAGCTTCAGCGTGCCGGTCAGGATGCGGACCTGGTTGTGCAGGAACGAGCGCGCGCGGGCGCGCAGGTGCACCTCGTCGCCGACGCGCGCCACGGTCAGCACGTCGAGCGTACGGACCGGCGACTTCGCCTGACACTCCGCCGCGCGGAAGCTCGAGAAATCGTGGCGTCCGACGAGCAGCCGCGCGGCGGCCTGCATCGCCGCTGCGTCGAGCGGGGCCGGCACGTGCCAGACGCGGCCCCGATCGAGGACGGGCCGCGGGCGGCGATTGGCGATGCGGTAGAGGTAGGCGCGACCGGTCGCCGAGCGGCGTGCATCGAAATCGGCCGGCACCGCCTCCGCCGCGGTCACCACCACCGGATCGGGCTTGAGATGATAGCTGATCGCCTCGCGCACGGTGACCGGGTCGCAGTCGCGGGCGAGGTCGAAATGCGCGACCTGACCCAGGGCATGGACGCCGGCATCGGTGCGCCCGGCGCCCATGACCGTGACGCGCTCGCCGGAGAAGCCGGCGATGGCGTCCTCCAGCGCCTGCTGGACGGACAGGCCGTTCGCCTGGCGCTGCCAGCCGACGAAGCCGGCGCCGTCATACTCGATCGTGATCTTCCACCGGCTCACGGTGCCGCGCTGCCGCCCACCGGCAGCGGCGTGCCGGGCGCCAGCGCGTAGCCGCGCAGGAAGGCCGCCGCGTCCATGGGTGCGCGTCCGGGCCGCTGGACCCGCAGCAGGCGCAGCGTGCCCTCGCCGCAGGCGATGGCGAGGCCGCCTTCGGCGCTGCCTTCGGGGCCGTGGCCGGTGCCGAGGCCGGAGCCGAGGACGGTGCCCGGGACGGCGTCGGTCCGGGCCGCCAGCGGCTCCGCGGCGAGCACCTTGATCTGGTGCCCGTCATGCTCGAACCAGGTTCCCGGCCAGGGATTCAGCGCCCGGACCTGCCGGTCGAGGGCCGCGGCCGGCCTGGACCAGTCGATCCGTCCCTCGTCGCGGCCGAGCTTCGGGGCATAGCAGGCGCCTTCGGTCGGCTGCGGCCGGGGCGTCAGGCGCCCGGCGGCGAGGCCGTCGAGCGCGTCGACGATCAGGCGCGCGCCCAGCGCCGCGAGCCTGTCGTGGAGATCGGCCGCCGTGGTCCGCGGCCCGATCGGGACGCTGTCCGCCAGCAGCATGGGCCCGGTATCGAGACCGGCGTCCATCTGCATGATCGTGATTCCGGTCTCCGCGTCGCCGGCCAGCAGCGCGCGCTGGATCGGGGCGGCGCCGCGCCACCGTGGCAGCAGCGACCCGTGAATGTTGATGCAGCCGAGACGCGGCGCATCGAGCACCGGCTGCGGCAGGATCAGGCCGTAGGCGACGACGATCGCGGCATCCGCGGCGAAGGCCGCGAACTCGGCCCGCGCGGCGGCGTCGCGCAGGGTCCGCGGCGTGCGGACGGCGAGGTTACGCGCCGCCGCGAAACGCTGCACCGGCGAAGGCCGTTCGGCCTGGCCGCGGCCGGCGGGCCGGGGCGGCTGGGAGTAGACCGCGGCGACCTCGTGCCCCGCGTCCAGGAGGGCGGTCAGCGCCGGCACGGCGAAATCCGGCGTTCCCATGAAGACGAGCCGAAGGCGGGGCATGGCGTCAGTCGGCGACCGCATCGACCCGGCGCTGCTTCTCCAGCCGGCGGAGGATCATCTTGCGCCGCAGCGTGGAGAGGTAGTCCACGTGCAGCACGCCGTCGAGATGGTCGATCTCGTGCTGGATGCAGCGTGCGAGCAGGCCGTCCGCCTCGAGTTCGCGCTCCTGCCCCTCCCTGTCGAGATAGCGGACCGTGACTTCGATCGGGCGCGGCACGTCGACATAGATCTCGGGCAGCGACAGGCAGCCCTCGTTGCCGACCGCCTCCTCGGTCGAGGCGCGCAGGATCTGCGGGTCGGCCAGCATCAGCGGCCGGCGCGCGCCCTCCTCGCCCAGGTCCATGACGATCACGCGGCGCAGCACGCCGATCTGCGGCGCCGCCAGGCCGATGCCGGGCGCGTCGTACATCGTCTCCAGCATGTCGTCCATCAGCCGCCGGACATCGTCGTCGACGCGCTCGACGGGCGCGCAACGGGTCTTCAGCCGGCGATCCGGCGCGATCACTATGGGGCGTATCGTCATTGTCCTGGCTCGGCGGGAACGGCCCGACAGGTATGGGCGGCGGCAGGTGGCGTCAAGCAGAGGAGCCGGACGTCTCAGGTCGGCGCGCGACGGCCGCCAGAACTATAGCGGGACGCACTCGTTAACGCCGAACCCATCCGCTAAACTCCGAGGCCATGCCTAAACTTTATCACATTCCCCTCTCGCCCTACTGCCGGAAGGTGCGGATCGCCCTGCGCGAGAAGGGGATCGAAGCGGATCTCGAGGCGGAGCCCGTCTGGGAGCGGCGCGACCCGTTCCTGGAGCTCAACACCGCCGGCACGGTGCCCGTCTATGTCGACGACGACGGCACCGCGATCTGTGATTCCGCCGCAATCTGCGAGTATCTGGAGGAAGTGCAGCCGGAGCCGATCCTGATCGGCCGCTCGCCGGCGGAACGCGCCGAGACGCGGCGACTGATCGCGTGGTTTGACGGCAAGTTCGCCCGCGAGGTCACCGACCAGCTCTACGGCGAGAAGGTGGTGAAGCGGATGCTCCGGACCGGCGAGCCGAGTTCGGCCGCCATCCGCGCCGGAAAGGTCAACGTCGTCTATCACCTGGAGTATGTGGCGTGGCTCACGGAGCGGCGGAACTGGCTGGGCGGGGACAGTTTCTCGCTGGCCGACATCGCCGCCGCCGCCCATCTGTCCACCATCGATTTCCTGGGCGACGTGCCGTGGGATCGGGTCGAGGGCGCCAAGCAGTGGTATCAGCGGATCAAGTCGCGGCCCAGCTTCCGCCCGCTTCTCGCCGATCAGGTCCCGGGCCTGCGGCCGCCCCGCCACTATGCGGACCTCGATTTCTAGCAGGCCCGCCCGCCACTGCCCTACCCATCGCCTGACCGGCTTCCCTGCAGGAAGGTCCAGAGGATGCAGATGATCCCCCGTAGACTGCCGAGCGCCCTGCTCGGCCTCGCCCTGCTCTCCACTCCCGCCGCGGCGCAGCCGATCGGGCCGTTTCCGCCCCCGCCCGACCAGATCGTCCTGCAGCTCCAGGCCGAAGGCTGGATCGAGACCAGAACGGCCAAGCTCGTGGCGAGCGTCGAGATCGTGCTTGCGGGCGAGCAGGCGGTTCAGCAGACCGGCCGTGTCCCGCCGGTCCTGAACGAGCTCGCGCAGGGCGACTGGCGCGTGACGCGGTCCGACCGCTCGCGCGACGCCAGCGGCCTGGAACGGTGGCGCATCACCGCCGAGGTACGGCTGCCCGAGACGGCGATGGGCGGCATCTACGACCGGGCCCGCCAGCTGAGCAAGCCCGGCCAGCAACTCGAGGTGCACGAGGTCGACTTCAGCCCGACGCTCGCCGAGCGCGAGACGACCGCCGCCGGGCTGCGCGCCGAGATCTACCGCCGGGCCGCCGAGGAGGCGTCCGAAACCGCGAAGGTGTGGCCGGATCGCGGCTTCCGCGTGCAGCGGGTCGACTTTGCCGGCGTGGCGCACCCGCGCCCGATGTACCGGCAGCAGGCGATGCGCGCCGATGCGCCGCAGGCGATGATGGCGGCCTCGCCGGAGGCGGGCGACATGGGGGTTTCGGAACGGATGGTCCTGACCGCCACCGTCGTTCTCGCGGCACCCGCGCCCGATACCGGCGAGCGGAAGGAGAGCGACGGGAAATAGGAGGCGCTCATTCCCCGTCTCTTCTGTTTCGGTCTGGGCTATACCGCGTCGCGCCTGGCGGCCGTCGTCGCCGCCGAGGGGTGGGTGGTCGCCGGGACCGGCCGTACGCCGGGCGTGCGGGCCGGCGTCACCGTATCGCGCTTCGACCGCGAGGCGCCGCTGGAACAGCCGGAATCGGCCCTCGCCGGAACGACGCACGTCCTCCTGTCCGTTCCGCCTGATGCGGAAGGCGATCCTGCCCTGGACCTGCACGGCGGCGACCTCGTCCGATGCGCGGGCGGATCCCTGGCCTGGATCGGCTATCTGTCGACCACCGGCGTCTACGGCGATCGCGGCGGCGGCTGGGTGGACGAAACCGTGCCGGTGCGGCCGGGAAGCGAAAGGGCGCGCCGCCGTGCCGCGGCGGAGGCGTCCTGGCTCGCGTTCGGACGCGATCGGGGCGTGCCGGTCCAGATCTTCCGGCTACCCGGGATCTACGGCCCCGGCCGCAGCCAGATCGAGGCGGTGCGTGCCGGGCGCGCCCACCGGATCGACAAGCCGGGGCAGGTCTTCTCGCGCATCCATGTCGACGACATCGTCGCGGTTCTGCGCGCGTCGATGGCCCGCCCGCGCGCCGGTGCCGTCTACAACGTCGCCGACGACCTGCCCGCGCCGTCGCACGACGTCACGGCCTTCGCCTGCGATCTGCTCGGCGTCGAGCCGCCGCCGCTCGTGCCGTACGCCGCGGCCGACCTGTCGCCGATGGCGCGGAGCTTCTACGCCGAAAGCCGTCGCGTCGCCAACCGGCTGATCAAGGCGGAACTGGGCGTGACGCTGCGCTATCCGGACTATCGCGCCGGTCTGCGTGCGATCCTGGCCGGCGAGGCGGCCGCCTGACGCGCGTCAGGCGGCGCTGCGCCCCAGTTCGTCGACGCTCGCGCAGAGCAGGTCGAGTTCGTCGTCGTCCGACAGGCGGTGGTCGCCGTCCTTCACGAAGACGATCCGGACATCCGTCGAGGCAAGCTTCTCGCACAGCGTCAGCGACAGCTGCCAGGGCACCGCGTCGTCGCGCAGGCCGTGCAGGATCCGCACCGGGATCGTCAGGTCGATCGGCCCGTCCAGGAGCAGGTGGCGCCTGCCCTCCTCGATCAGCGTCCGGGTGATCGGATAGGGATCGTCGGAATAGGACGACGGGCGGTCGAAGCGACCCTCGCGCGCCAGCATGTCGCGCTGTTCCGGAGTCAGGTCGCGCTCCATGCGCACCACGAAGTCCGGCGCGGGGGCCACGCCGACCAGACCCACCACCCGCTCCCGCCGAGACCGCGCGGCGAGCAGGGCGATCCAGCCGCCCATGCTGGAGCCCACCAGGATCTGCGGACCCGTCGCGACCTCGTCCAGCACGGCGAGCGCGTCGGAGAGCCATAGGCCGATGGTGCCGTCCTCGAAGCGTCCGGACGACTCGCCGTGGCCGCGATAGTCGAAGCGCGTGAACTGGCGGCCCCGTTCCCGGCAGAACGCCTCCAGGCGAAGGGCCTTGCCGCCCTGCATGTCGGACTTGAAGCCGCCCAGGAAGACGACGCCGGGCATCGGGGCGGCGTCCGCGGCCGGCGTGTGCCGGTAGGCGATCCGGGTTCCGTCGGGCCGGGCGAGAAAGGCGGGAGCGGGCGCGGTCGCCATCCGTGTCTCCTGAACGTCCTGTCGACGCCGCGGCCGCGGCGCGGGCGAAACACTGCCCCGTCCGCCGGCGGGGCGCAAACCGTTCCTGCCGGCGTGGTTGCCGCGGCGCTCCCGGCCGCCGATAAAGGCCGGGCGGTGGCGTCGCTACGGAGGTTCGGATGAGGCAGGGCGAAGACGGCCCGGGAGAGTTCCTCCCGGCTGGCGCGACGGAGGACCGGCAGCTTCCGCGTGGGGACGAGGTCTTTCTCGACCATGTCGGCTTCTTCGTGCCGGACATGGACGCCGCGGCGCGGACGTTCGAGCGGCTGGGTTTCGCCGTGCAGCCGCAGAACACCCACTTCAACGCCGGGCCCGACGGCGGCCTCGTGCCGGCCGGCACGGCGAACCGGCTGATCACGACCCGCATAGGCTATCTCGAAATTCTCGCGGCCACCCTCGATACGCCGCTCGCTGCGCAACTGCGTGCCGGCCTCGCGCGCTACACGGGGCTGCATCTGGTCGCCCTAGGTCATGCGGACGTCCCGGCGCAGGAGACGCGGCTGCGCGCTGCGGGTATGCGGACCCAGCCGGCGGTCCGTCTGCGCCGGCCGCTGGACGCCCTGCCCGACCGGCCGCTCGCGGGCTTCCACGTCCTGCGCACGGAGGCCGGCGTGATGCCGGAGGGCCGGGTGCAGTATTGCGGTCACGAGACGCCGGATCGCGTCTGGCTGCCCGACTGGCTCGACCATGCCAACGGCGCCGAAGCGCTGACCGACTTCCTGATCGTCGCCGCCGACCCGGACGAGGCTGCCGGCCGCTTCGCCCTCTTCGCGGGCCGCCCCGCAAACACGGAGCCGGGCGGCCTGCGCGCCGTCCGACTCGATCGCGGCCGGCTCACCCTGTGCGGGGCCCAGACCGCGGCGGGCTTGCTGCCCGGCTTCCGCGCGCCCGCACTGCCGTTCGAGGCGGGGCTGGCGCTGCGCGTCGCCGATCCCGCACACACGCTCGCGTTCCTGCGCGGGCGCGGCGTCGCCGCCACGGAGCCTGCCCGCGGGATCGTGCACGTTCCGCCTGCAGAGGCGATGGGGGCGCATATGCTGTTCCACGCGCATCGGGACGCCGGATCGGTCTGGGCCGCGCTGGCGGCGGCCGCGGGGCCGGCGAACTGAAGGGGGCCCCCCCCCCCGGCGGGGCCCCCGAGCGCCCTAGGGACGGGCGCTATTTGGAACACACCCAATATA
>JBKBLL010000206.1:0-6876 GCA_046296375.1 Alphaproteobacteria bacterium
ACGCTAATCGAGGACGGAGGCGTAACGGTACTGCGCGCGGGCGACTGCGCGGCCTTGCCGAAGGGCACCGGGGACGGCCACCACCTGATCAACCGGTCGGCCGCGATCGCCCTCGATCTGGAGGTCGGCTCGCGCATGCCCGCCGACGTCACCGTCTGCTCCGCATCGACATGATGAGCGCCAACGCCGACGGTCGGTTCGTGCACAAGGACGGCACGCCCAATCCCGCACCGGGAGCCGCGGTATGGACGCGGCGCGGCGCGGCGCCATATGGCGACTCTCGCTCTCCGGCGGACACGCCGCCGGCCCGCGTCCGACAGTCGGCGATCCGAACGATGCACCGTCTCCCCGCGCCGGTTTCGGCAGTCCCACTCGTCATACTCCTGCTTCTGGCGCCCATCGTCCCGCCCGCTGCGGCGGCGAGTGCCGGACCTGAACCCACCGCTTCTCTCGTCTCCGCGCCCGCGGGCGTTGAGCGGCCGCTGCCGGCGGTCGTGACGGATGCGGGGGCACTGGCGCCGCTGAGGACGGTGATCGTCGCCCGGCGGGGCGAAATCCTGGCGGAACGGGCCTTCCGCGGCGCCTCCGTCACCGCACCGGCCAACATCAAGTCCGCCTCGAAGTCGATCATATCCGCCCTCGTCGGCATCGCGATCGACCGGGGGGTGCTGGACGGGCCCGAACAGCGTGTCGCGCCGCTGCTGCGCGGCGACCTGCCGCCCGATCCCGACCCGCGCCTGGAGCACATCACGGTCGGCCACCTGCTGTCGATGCAGGCGGGGCTGGAACGGACGTCCGGCGCCAATTACGGCCGCTGGGTGTCGAGCCGCAACTGGGTGCGCGCGGCACTCGCCCAGCCCTTCGTGGCCGAACCGGGCGGGCCGATGCTGTATTCGACCGGCTCGACCCACCTCCTCTCCGCCATCCTGACGCGGGCCACCGGGCGCTCCACCCTGGAACTCGCGCGCGACTGGCTGGCCCCCCTGCCCGGCTTCGCCATCGCGGCCTGGGAGCGCGACCCGCAGGGGATCTATCTGGGCGGCAACCAGATGGCGCTGAGCCCGCGCGCACTGCTGGCCTTCGGCGAACTCTACCGCAACGGCGGCCGCACCCCCGACGGGCGACAGGTGGTCTCCGAGGACTGGATCGAGCGGTCCTGGCAGTACCGCACGCGCTCGCGCTTCACCGGCGACGCCTACGGCTATGGCTGGTTCGCGCGACGCATCGCCGGCCGCGACGTGCACTATGCCTGGGGCTATGGCGGGCAGATGCTCTACATCGTGCCGTCGCTCGACCTGACGGTGGCGATGACCTCCGACGACACCGACCCGGCCGGCCGGAGCGGGCATCGCGACGACCTGCATCGGCTGCTGGCGGACATCATGGCGACCGTGACGGCGGCCGACGCCGAGGGGGTGAAGTCCTCGCCCGCACGCACCGCTTGAACGGTGCCTTCCGGCGACCAATTAGAGTCGGGTGCGGTGCCTCAGCGCAGGGCCGTACCCGGGTGCCGGTTCGGACCCGGCGGATCCGCGCTCGCTTCACGAGGTGCGCGATGGCTAAACTGTCGCTTCTGAACAGCCCGCTGCTGCTGGGCTTCGACCATATCGAGCGGGTGCTCGACAGCGTGACCAAGTCCTCGTCGGAGGGCTATCCGCCCTACAATATCGAGCAGCGCGGGGAAAATGCCCTGCGCATCACGCTGGCGGTAGCGGGATTCTCGGAGGGCGACCTGCACGTCGCGACCGAGGGCGCTCAGCTCGTCGTGCGCGGCAAGCAGGTCGACGAGCCGGAGCGCGTCTACCTGCATCGCGGCATCGCCGCACGCCAGTTCCAGCGCCGGTTCGTACTGGCCGAGGGCATCGAGGTGGTGGCCGCGACGCTCGAGAACGGCCTGTTGCACATCGACCTGGAGCGGCCCGAGCCGGCCGTCCTCAGTCGCACGATCGAGATCCGCGCGCCGCAGCGTCGAACCCGAACGCGTATCGAGGGTTCATCCTGAATACGGCCTATCGAACGGCCGGCCTGCCAGAGACACCGGCCGCTCCGACCCGTACGACAGGGCGTTAACCCGCCCGAAACCCGCACCGGACCATGTTTGCCGGCGGCGGATTGCGCTCATCGCTCCCAAGGGGACGAAGATGACCAGTGAAAGCACCACCATGGACACGCTGTCCGCGGACCTGCGCAACGTCGGCAACGGCGAACTCGCCTATACCCGTCCGGCCCTGATCGAGGGGGTGGAGGGGATCGCCATCCACGGCGCGGACGGCACGCTGCTCGGCGTGGCCCCGTCGGTGGCGCACGCCATCGCGGCGATCCGCACCGAGGGCATGGAGCACGCCAGCCTGCATTGAGCCCCGCGCGGGCGACGCCGCCCGCACGGCAGCCGGCCCGGCCGCAGCGGGCGTCAGCGCCGCTGGCCGCCGATGAACTCGCCGAGCGGCGCCCACGAGTCGATATTGTCGCAGATCGCCTTCAGCACCACGAGCAGCGGCACCGCCATCAGTGCGCCGGGCACGCCCCACAGCCAGCCCCAGAACATCACCGAGACGAAGATGATGAGCGGATTGAGCACGAGGCTGCGCCCGAGCACGCTGGGCGTTACCACCTGCCCCTCGATGCTGGTCAGCGTGATATAGACGAGCGGTGCGGCGATCGCCGCGCCCAGCGTATCGAAGCTGATCATCGCGACGAGGGCGATGACCCCCGTGCCGATCAGCGCCCCGATATAGGGGATGAAGTTCAGAATGAAGGCCATCATGGCCCAGAGCATCGGGTTCGGCACGCCGACCAGGTACATGGCCGTCCCCTGCGCCACCCCCAGCCCCGCGTTGATCATCGTGATCGTCAGCAGGTAGCGCGAGGTCTGCCGCTGGATGTCGGCGGTGATCGCGATGGCGCGGCGCTTGTCGCCGAAGGTCGGCATGACGTGAACCAGCTTCTCGCGGAAGACGGCCCCCGTCGCCAGAAGAAAGTAGAGGATCACGAGGATCAGCAGGAACTGGACGGCAATCAGCGTGATGTTGCCTAACAGGCGCTCCAGCAGTCCCGGCGCCTGAACCATTACCCGTTGCGGCGTTCCCGGCACGCGCTCCATCGAGGTGATCTGCTCGACCTGCTCGGATGCTTCCTTGACCCGCTCGACCGGCTGCTTCAGCGCCTCGATCTTGTAGCGCGCGTCCGACATCATGTCCGGGAAGCGCCCGACCCATTCGCCGAGCGGCGTCGCCAGGATGTAGAGCGCCCAGCCCAGTCCGCCCACGAGCGACAGCACGATGACGCCGGCCGCCAGCGACGTCGGCAGATGCAACCGCTCGAGGCCGCGCTGGATCGGCGTCAGCACGAGGTAGAGGAAGCAGGCGAGGACGAGCGGCACGAGCACGTCGCGCGCGAAGTAAAGCGAGAAGAGGATCGCGATGCAGAGGAGAGCGGTCAGCGGAAACGAGCGTACCGACACCGCACGCCGTCCGATCGGGAGCGCGGCACGTTCCGGCCGGTCGGCGGGCCGCGTCGCTGCCGGTTCCGCCGCGTCGGCGGCTTCCCGTTCTGCGTGGCTCCGGCCCGTCGAGCCCGCCCGTTTCCCCGGCTCTTTCATCCCCGTCCCGCTCGCAATCGCCGCAGCACAAACGCCTTAGCGGCGCGATGGTTGCCGGGCGGGCGGCACAATGGCGCGGGGACATTCGGATACAACCGGACGGAAGGGTGGCGCATCGCCGGCCGCCCGTCCTTGCCTGTTTTTCGGGATGAGAGGAAGTTAGCAACTGTCGCTTTTAAGCTGCAAACTTCTCGGATTGTTGAGGGCTAGAGGGGCCTTCTGCTCGAGGAGGCTTTCGGTCGGCCCGGTGCGTGATCGGATTCGCTCGGAGGCCACTCGTTACGCATGTATTTCCGCACGACCGTCGCCCCCAGGTTCTCCCAGGGGAGGGCGATGAGGTCGTTCACATCGAACTGCCCCTCCCCCAGCGAGGTGGTCAGACGACGCATCCCCGCAGGGACGATCGTGTCACCGCTGCCGACGAAGATCACCTTCGAGGGTAACTGGGGGGTCGCCTTGGCCACCTGGTTCACGGTGTCGGAGTGCTTCGGCTCGACTCCGGAATAGACGAGAGGCTGCACGTTGGTGGTCTGCATCTGATCCACGATGCCCGAGGGTGTCGTCGTCCACATGGGGGTGACGACGTTGTGGATCGGGCTGGAGAGCTTGGAAAGCAGCACCAGAATCGTGTTCAGCTTCGCGTCGTCGTCGACCAGGAAGAACGCCCCCGGGTCCGCCTTGGGGATCGGAAGCATCGCCCTGACGAGTGGGTCGTCCAGAAGCTGGATGAAGTAGTCCCAGTGGTAGTCGTTGGGAACGGGGGTAGCTAAGGGGATCTGGTGATTACAGTGACGGCGCTTCCCCGGCAACTGGACCTGAAAGGGGACTTTCTCTTTTGAGCCGATCGCGTTCGTTCCGCTTCGTCCCTGCATGAGGTAGGCGATTTTTCGATCCCAGTGGATTCCGTAGTATGGCACGATGTTCATAACATCCCCCGCTCAGCGAGTTGATGGTTGATTATTTACTGGCTTAATCTCGCTCTGTTGCAACTGTCTCAGACAGCGACAGACGACCTCCAATACTCTCTTACTCTCGGGAGTAGACGTGGATGTGTCGCGATTTGTTGTAAGGTCGTAAGGTTTTCGTCGTAATTCAAGCCCCTGCCCCGTCGCAGAGCGACGGCGAAAGTCCAGAATAGGCTTACAGCTTTCTCCAAGGTCATATTGGATCCTTCTAAGGTTGGCGGATTTGATCCCCCATCAACCGTCTGATGACAGACGCGATGCGGGCTGGCTCACCAAAGATGAGTCATGCTAGCTTGGTCGACTTGCTGATTTGATCTGGGCAGGGTCCCGACACAGTCAATTTTCTGCCGGGGGCAGTCTGTGCGGGGAGTTTTTCGGTCACCTAGGGCGCCTGTTCCTGAGTGCTGCGGACCTTGACGGCGTCAACTGCTGCGTCTCTGGTCGACTTCACGATATGATCCTTTCGGGGATTGAGATGCAGGCCTTTTTAACCGACATCGGCTGCGATGGATAAAATCAGATCCAAGGCGAAAAATCCAGTTGTTTTTACGTGCTTACACTGAAGCCTCGTATCCCTATCGGTGAACGCCCACATAGGGCGCCGACACTCCGATCGGCTTCAGCGCAGCTTCACTCCTATAACGGATTGATTATCATACATATTCCAAATGGCCGCGCGCCAGATCCTTGGTGTAATTGCCTACCGCCTTTAAGGACGCATTAAGCGATGCAGGGGTACACAGTCACCCACGTAGACGGCACGTCGCCGGCCACGTCCGGGAGACGAGCGTTGTCCCATTCCCCTGCCCAGGTCCATGACAAGATGGAAGCCGTGCTGGAATTCTTGGACCGCGCCGATGAGCGCGGCTGGGGCATCGAGGACATGCGGGTTACTCGGGACGGCCGGATCGGCCGTCGCGAGCCGGGCAAGCCGATCCGTTTCTCCTTCCGGTGCTTCGAGGTGCCGGTGAAGGCGGAGGCGCGCCTCATTGGAGGCACGGTCGACCTGGAACTCGCCGCCGTCATCGGCGCGGTGCCCTTCACCGCCGAGGCGGCCGAGGCGCGCAAACGAATCCTGTCGCGGGTGCGCGGCCAGAACGGCCTTCTCCTGACCGACGGACGCAACCTGTGCGCCTATGGCCGCATGCGGTTGCAGGCACCCGTCCGGCCCGACCGCCTGATCACCGAGCTCGTCTGCTTCATGCTGCAGGTGAAGCCGGAGGTCGAGGGGCTGGAGCCTCTGCTGCCGACGAAGCACCGTATTCGCGGCAGCGTCGCCGCCTGATCCCCGGCGGACTGCATCGCCGCCTCAGCCTCCCTGGTCGGCCTTGGGCAACGAGAAGATCTGGCCCGGAAAAATCAGGTTCGGATCGCGAATCTGCGGCCGGTTCGCCTCGTAGATGACCGTGTAGCGGGTTCCCTGGCCATAGGTACGCCGGGCGATCCGCCACAGGCTGTTGCCCGGCTGGACGACGGCGATCTCTCCCGGAGGCAGGTCGGTCATCGGTCCGGCGCGCTCGAACGGCAGTTCTACGCGGCCGCGCGACCGCCCGGCCGGATCGGTTTCCTCCGCCTGCAGGGTGTAGCGGCCGGGTGCCACGTCCTCGCTCGGCGTCAGCTGCCAGCGCCCCGTTTGGTCCGCCGCCGCAGTGCCGATCGGCGCCCCATCCAAATAGACGTCGACCGTCGACCCGATACCCGCGACACCGGCGAGCGCGATCCGTCCCTTGTCGTCATAGTCGATGGTGTCGACACGTGGCCCGTCGCGGCCGGCACCGACCGGTGACGGCTCGAAGATGGACGGCACCGATCGCGGACGCGACGGCCCTGTCGGGGCGGTCCCTGTCCGGGCGGTCCCTGTCTCGACGGCTCCTGTCTCGACGGCTCCTGTCTCGACGGGCTCGGGTTGCGGCGGCCGGGGTTCCGCAGACCGGGCGGGCTCCGGCAGGGCCGCGAGCTGCCGGGGTTCGGCCGCGGGCTCACGAGGGGGAGCAGCAGAGGCAGGCGGTTCCCCAGTCGCGGGTGGCGCCGCGGCAACGGGAGCCTCGGCCGGATCCATCGGCGAGGCTGACACTGCCTGCTCGACCGGCCCCTGCGCGGGCGATGCCGAAGTCGTCTCGGCGGGTGCCGCCGGAGGCCGCGTCGCCGCCGCCGCGCGGACGGGCGGGTCGGCGGGCGGGTCGGGTCGCTGCAGCAGCCGGCTCGGGCCGACCTCGTCGCGCGGCACGGCGACTGCGAGCGCGCCGCCGGCGGCGCGGCCGCGCGCGGGGGTCGCCAGGACCACGACCTGCTCCGACGCCGCCCGGCGCCCGG
>JBKBLL010000207.1:0-6846 GCA_046296375.1 Alphaproteobacteria bacterium
AGGCGTGGGACGTGACCGCCTGGCGATCCATCAAGGCGTCCAGCACCCCGGCGCCCGCATCCACCGTCACGACCAGCGGATAACGCCCGACCACCTGACCACCCTGCGCCGGATCGCGCAGTTCCGCCGTCGCCCGCATCCGGTTTAACTCCGCCGCGCGGAGGTCGGGTCGCCGGCGCAGCAGTTCCGCCGGAACGCCGACGGCCGGTCCGACATCCATGGCGGGAACCGGGCGCGCCGGCGCCAGACGGTCCTCAAGCGCACCCGGAAGCTCGCCCGCGAGCACCGCCAGCGCGTTGGCGTTCCGTCCGATCTCGGCACGGATCGGCGGCAGGTCGGCCGACAGGGTCGAAACCTCCGCCTGGGCCCTGACCTCGTCCAGCCCCGCCGCCAGGCCGGCCGCCGCGCGCTCGCGGACGAGCGCCAGGGTACGCCGCTGCAGCCCCAGGGATTGCTCGGTGAGGGCGGCGCGGAGCTGGGCTCCGCGCAGCGCGACATCGGCGTTCGCCGTCTCCGCGGCGACGGCGAGCGACGTCTCCTGCCGCAGCGCATGCTGTCGGAAAGCCTCCGCCTCGGCCGCGGTCTGGGCAGACTGCCGGCCGCCGAACAGGTCGGCGTCCCAGCCGAACCGCAGCAGGGCGTCGATCGCGCCGGCACTGTCGGTGCCGCCGTCGCCAGTGCGCAGGAAGGCGGAGGGCCCGCCGCTGGCGTCGAGTGTCGGCGCCCTGCCCGCCGCCACCCCGCGCGCGACGGCACGCGCTTCGCGCACACGGCTGCGCGCGGCCGCAACGTCGAGATTGTGCCGCAGTGAGCGGCGGATCAGCTCCTCCAGCAACGGATCGTCGAACCGCTCCCACCAGCGGGAGTCGGGATCCTCGGTGCCGACCATGGCCGGCACGGCCGCGGCATAGCGCGCGGGCAGCTCGATCGCCGGCGGCTCGAAGGCGGGACCGACCTGACAGCCGGCGGCCAGACAACCCAGCACCGGCATCAGTCGCAGGGTCCGCGTCGCCTTCATCGTGCAGGCTCCGCCGCCGCCATGTCCGCCTCGTCGGGGATGTCGATGTCGCGTGCCGCGCGCAGTTCCTCGGCAAGGCGCCTCTCCTCGTCGCCGCGCGCCGGCGAGAATCCGGCGAGCAGCGTGTAGGCGACGGGCGTCAGAAAGAGCGTGAAGACGGTGGCGAAACCCAGACCCCCGAACGCGACCCAGCCGATGGCGGCGCGCGCCTCGGCGCCGGGTCCGCTGCCGATGACCAGCGGCAGGCCGCCCAGCACGGTCGAGATCATCGTCATCATCACCGGCCTGAGCCGGATCAGCGCCGCGTTGCGCGCCGCCTCGGCCACGGTCTGTCCCTGATCGCGCAACTGGTTCGCGAACTCGACGATCAGGATGCCGTTCTTGGCCATCAGACCAACCAGCAGGACGAGCCCTATCTGGCTGTAGATGTTGAGGGTCATGCCGGTGAGCCAGAGTGCGGCCACGGCCGCCGCCACCCCGAACGGGACCGTTACGACCACGACGACGGCACTGGCGAAGCTCTCGAACTGCGCCGCGAGCACCAGCAGGACGACGAGGATGGCGATAGCGAAGGTGATCGCGATGCCGGACGAGGTCTCGTCCAGCGCGGCGGCCTGGTTCAGGAAGACGACCTGCATGTCTCCCGGGACGACCTCGTCGGCGATCCGCCGCACGGCCGCCATGGCCTCGCCCAGCGTATGGCCCGCTCCGAGATCGGCGTCGATACCGATGGCGCGGCGCTGCTGCTCGCGCCCGAGCTGAGGCGAGATGCCGGTTTCCTCCAGCGTGGCGATGGCCGAGAGCGGCACCAGCCGGCCGTTGCCGGTCGCGATGAACAGGGAGCGCAGGTCCTCGGGATCGTCGATCATGCCGGTCGAGGCGTGCAGCATGATCGGCACGGCCCGGTCGTCGACGTTGAGGCGCGCCACTTCGTATCCGGACGCCATGGCGCGGAGGGCCGCCGAGACGCCTTCGATGTCCAGCGAGAGATCGGCTGCACGGTCGCGGTCGAGCACGACCGAGAGCTGCGGCTGGGTCGTCGAGTAGCCCATGCGCGGATTGGACACCTCGGGCGCCCCGTCGCGCAGGCGCGAGACCATCTCCGCCGCAACGTCGGCGATCCGCGCATAGTCGGTGCCCGCGACGGCGAACTCGAGCGGCACGCCGAGACCGCGTATGCCGAGGCTGTTCGGGCTGAGCACGTTGATCCGCGCGCCGGGAATCGCCGACAGCGGCCCGCGCAGATCGGCGGTGATCTGATCCTGGCGGCGGATCCGCTCGCCCCAGTCGGCGAGCCGCGCGATGACGAACGCGCGGTTGGGATCGCCGCGGCCCACGATGGCGTAGACGCCCGTGACCTCGCCCGATTCGACGTGCGGCTGGAACAGCGCCTCCACCTGTGCCACCTGCCGGTCGGTATAGGCGAGCGACACGCCGTCCGGGCCGGTCAGCGATATGAGCATGACGCCGCGGTCCTCGGTCGGCAGCAGTTCCTCGTCGAGCTGGGCGTAGAGGGCGGCCGCGACGCCGGCCGCGAGCAGGCAGATCCCGAGGACCACGATCCGCATGCGCAGTGCATGGTCGAGGAGGACCCGATAGGCCGATGCCATGCGGGTGCCGGCGCGGCCGAGTCCGGCGCGCAGGCCCCCCGGCGGTGTGTCCCCGGCGCCCAGCCGCGAAGCCAGCATGGGCGACAGGGTCAGCGCGACGAAGGACGATATCGTAACGGCGAAGGCGAGAACGAAGCCGAACTCCCCGAACAGCCGCCCGGCATTGCCCGGCAGGAAGGAGATCGGCACGAACACGGCCGCAAGGGTCGCGGTGGTCGCGATCACGGCGAAGAAGACCTGACGCGTGCCGAGCACGGCCGCGGCCCGCGGCCCGAGGCCGGCCGAGCGTTTTCGCTGGACGTTCTCCAGGACCACGATGCTGTCGTCGACCACGAGGCCGGTGGCCAGCACCAGCGCGAGCAGCGTGAGGATGTTGACCGAAAAGCCCAGCATCCAGATCGCGGCCAGCGTGCCGATCAGCGCGACCGGGATCGCCGCTGCCGGGATGAGCGTCGCCCGCAGGCTGCCGAGGAAGAGGTAGATCACCGAGACCACGATCACCACGGCGATCGCCAGACTGGTCACGACCTCGCGGATGGCCCCACGGATGAAGACCGCCTCGTCGAAGTTCTTGGTGATCTGCACCCCGTCCAGACTGGCGTTCAGCCGTTCGATGGCCCGGTCGACGCCGCTCGAGATCGCGATCGTGTTCGACTGGGCCTGCCGGACGATGCCGAGGCCGAGCACGCCGACGCCGTTGAAGCGGGTATAGGAGGTCGCCTTGGCCGGACCGAACGAGACGTCCGCCACGTCGCCGATGCGCGTGTCCCCCCGGATGACCAGCCTTTCCGCCTGAACCGTGTCGAAGACCGAGGCGTCGGCGCGCACGATGAGGCTCTGCTCCTCGGGGTCGAGCGTACCCACCGGAACGTCGAACGGCGCGTTGCGCAGGGTCCGCGCCACGTCGTCGAACGCGAGGCCATAGCTCGCCAGTCGTATCGGGTCGACGGCGACGCGCAGCACGCGCTGGCGGCTGCCATAGACCGGAACGTCGGCGACCCCCGGCACCCCGGCGAGTTCCGGGACGATGAGATCCTCGACGATGCGCGTCAGTTCGTCCTCGGTATGGCGCACGCTGGTGACCGCCAGGCGCAGGACGGGGCGGGCGCCGTCGTCGGCCTTGATGACGAGAACGTCCTCGACCTCGGTCGGCAACTGGCGCTGCACGCGCGCGACGGCTTCACGCAGATCGTTGGCCGCCTCCGCGAGATCCACCGAGGGGTCGAACTCCACGACGATGCGGGTCGAGCTCTCCTCGCTGGTCGCACTGATCGACGTGACGCCGGCGACGCGCGCGACCGCCCCTTCGATCGGGCGGGTGACCTCCGCGTCCATCGTTTCAGGGGCTGCGCCCTGGTAGGTGGCCCGGACCGTGACGACCGGCCGGTCGACATCCGGCAATTCGCGCACCTCCACGCCCAGAAGCGCCGCGAGCCCCGCGATGACGATCAGCAGGCTGGCGACGACGGTCAGGACCGGCCGGCGGATGCTCAGGCTCGCGATATCGCCGCGCTCCGGCTCCCGGCCGATCGGTGCGGACGGGGGGCGCGCCATGACGGATTCGGCCATCTCAGCTGCCCTCGGCCGGAACGGGCGGCAGCGGGAGATCTTCCGCCGGCTCCAGCCGGGTCGCCGCGACGCGCGCACCCTCGCGCAGACGCAGGACGCCCTCCATCACGACCATGTCGCCTTCGGCGAGGTCGCCTTCGGCCAGCACGCGCCCGCGCGTGCGCTGGCGAACCGTCACCGGCAGCTGCGTCGCGCGCTCGTCGCGTACCACCCAGACATAGGCGCCTTCGCGGCCCCACTGGAGCGCGATCTCGGGTACACTCGGGAACGGATGCCCTGGAATCTCCAGGTTGACGCCGAAGGACATGCCCGTGCGCAGCCGGTCGTCGGGGTTGCGGATGCGCGCCCGCACGCGCAGGCTCCTCGCCTCGGGGTCGATCCGGCTGTCGATGGCCACGATCGCGCCGGCGAAGCGCTCGCCCGGAAAGGACCAGGTCGTGGCAGCCACCGTGCCACCCTCGACCAGGCTGCCTGCGGCGGCCTCCGGCACGTCGAAATCGATCAGGATGGCGGTGCGATCGTCGAGCGTCGTGACGGCGGTCGTCTCGCTGGCCCGATCCCCGATATCGACGGACGAGAAGCCGACCACTCCGGCGAACGGTGCCACCACGGAGCGGCGCTCCAGCGCCAGTTCCGCCTGTGCGAGCTGTATCCGCGCCTCCTCCAGCGTGGTCCGCGCGGTGTCCACCTCGCTCGCCGACACGCCGCCCCCGCGCACGGCGCGTTCGTAGCGTTGCAGCAGCTGGCGGGCGTCGCGGATGCGCACCTGCGCCAGTTGGACCGCCAGCGCCTCCTCGGCGTCGTCCAGGCGGATCAGCACGTCACCGGTCTCGACCTTCTGGCCGGGGACGAAACGGACCTCGGCCACCTCGCCGGCACTGCGCGGATAGAGGGTGACCGTCCGCAGCGCCTCGCCGCTGCCGACCGCCCTGACGACCGTGCTGTTCTCCTCGATCTGCACGGCCGCGACGATCACCGGCAGGGCCGGCGGCTCGCCGCCGGCCCTGGAGGGACCGCCGATGGTGGGGCCGCCGACGAAGGGCAGGCCGCCGCCCGCGGCATACCAGAGGCCGATCGCCGCAACGAGCGCGACGGCGACGATGGCGATCTGTCTGACTGTCGACATGACGGCCGGAACCTCGTTCGGGGACGAGGCAATCCCTCCCGAGGGCGAACTGCTCCGCGATCGTTAACTAGGGGACGATGGCGGGCTGTCCACCCTGCGGTGCGGGCTTTCCGACGCTCAGCCCGGCAGGAACGCGACGAAGGCGGCGATATCGGCGTCGAAACGCTCGGACGCCTCGTAGAACGGCGAATGGCCGACGCCGGGATAAAAGGCCGTCAGCGCATCCGGCACCAGCGAACCGATATGGCGCCCGCTCTCCGGCAGCCGGATCGTATCGGCCTCGCCGTGGATGACGAGCGTCGGCAGGCGGACGGCGCGGAGCACGTCGTCGTTCTCGACCCGGCGGGCCATCATCGCCCGCCGCACCGCAGCCGGCACGACCATGTTGTAGGCGAGCGCCACCTCGTAGTCCTCGGCCGGCATCGGGGCGGCCGTGCAGGCCCGCAGGAAGGCGCGCGTCCCGGCGATGTTGGTCGCCAGGTCGTCGGAGAACATGTCCGGGATGGACGCGCGGCCGGGCCCGGCATGCGCCCGGTTCATGCCGGTGGCGGCGCCGACATAGACGAGGCCGCCGATCCGGTCCTGGCCGTGATGGCGCACATAGTCGCACAGGACCCGCCCGCCGAACGACCAGCCGACCAGCACGGGCCGCTTCAGGTCGAGGCGCTCAATCACCGCCGCGACGTCGTCCGCCCACTTCCGGCCGTCCTGATAGGCCTCCGCCGCCGCCGGCTTGTCCGACGCGCCATGGCCGCGCAGGTCCATCGCGGCCAGCCGGAACCGTCCGGCGAGCTCGCCCGTGAACTGGCGGCTCCATGAAAGGTGGCTCTGGGAGTAGCCGTGGATCAGCAGTATCGACCGTCCGTCCGGCCGCCCCCGATCATAGGCCGCGATCGATATTCCGTCCGGCGTCGGGACCTGAATGACCGCGGACATGTCCATCCCCCTCGAAGGCTGCGACCCCGTCGGTCGCAGCGCCGAGCTTCCCATGCGCCGTGCGCCGCGTGAAGACCGGCCGCGGCGGATAGGCCTTGACCGGCCGCCGGGGATGTTGCGGAGTCGCGACCGCCCGGGCAGGCACGGACATTTGCCGTGCCCCGCACGACCCGGGGCAAGCACGGGAGACGTTTCCTCTATGCCCGGTCCCCTCGACGGACTCCTGGTGGTCAGCCTCGAGCAGGCGGTCGCCGCCCCCTTCCTCTCCTCCCGCCTCGCCGACGGCGGCGCGCGCGTCATCAAGCTGGAGCGGTCCGGCGGCGACTTCGCGCGCGCCTACGACAATTTCGTGCACGGCCTTTCCTCCTATTTCGTCTGGCTGAACCGCGGCAAGGAATCGCTGGTCATCGACATCAAGGCGCAGGAGGACCAGGACCTGCTGCACCGGCTGCTGGTCAAGGCCGACGTATGGATCCAGAACCTGGCGCCCGGCGCCATCGACCGCGCCGGCTTCGGTTCGGACACGCTCCGCGCGCGCTATCCGCGCCTGATCACCGTCGACATCAGCGGCTATGGCGAGGTGGGCG
>JBKBLL010000208.1:0-6832 GCA_046296375.1 Alphaproteobacteria bacterium
CCAGGCCGGCGAACAGTTCCGAGGTGTATTTCGCGAGTTCGGTCATGTTGCGCGTCGCGCGCAGCTGGCCGACCAGTCCCGCCGCATGCCAGGTCGTGCCGCAGGTGAGCTGGCGGCGCTCCAGCAGCAGCACGTCGGTGATGCCCAGCTTGGTCAGGTGATAGGCGATCGAGCAGCCCGCGACGCCGCCGCCGATGATGACGACGGAGACGCGGTCGGGGAGCGGCTGGGCCATGGGTGCTGCCTCGGCTGGCGACGGAAAGCCGACATTCTGCCCGCAGCGCGCGGCACGCGCATCCCAATCCGACATCGGCGCCACTCCTCCTTCCCAAACGCGATCCTCCTCCTCGCAGGGGCCCTCGGCGCTTGCGTGCGTCAGGGGGCGCACTCATGCTGCGACGCGGGATGACAGCTACGGCTATGGGAGAAGGCGATGACGATCGGACTCGGGGCTCCGGGTGCCCATGCACGGGCGGTGCAAGGGCATCGCCACATGATCGCGGCCGGTCACCACGCCGCGACCCAGGCGGGGTTCGCCATTCTCGAAGCGGGCGGCAATGCCGTCGACGCGGGCGTGGCGGCGGGGATAGCCCTCGGCGTCGTGGTCCCCGACGTCGTCAACGTCGCCGGCGTGGCTCCCATCATGATCCGCATGGCGGACACCGGCGAGACGGTGACGATCGCGGGCCTCGGCGGCTGGCCCAAGGCCACGCGGCCTGAAGTCTTCGTTCGCGACCATGACGGCCACATACCCGACGGCCTGCTCCGCACCGTCGTTCCGGCCGCGCCCGAGGCCTGGATCACGGCGCTGGAGCGCTATGGCACGATGACCTTCGGCGAAGTGGCGGCGGGCGCGATCCGGCTCGCGGCCGACGGCTTTCCGACATCGTCGATGCTGGCGAACTTCATCACGGCCCACGAAGCCGAATACCGGCGCTGGCCGTCGAGCGCCGCGATCTTCCTGAAGCAGGGCCGTCCGCCCAAGGTCGGAGAACGCTTCGTCCAGTCCGACCTGGCCGCCAGTCTGCGCTACATGGCCGATCAGGAGCGGAGCGTGCGCGGCGACCGCAGGGCGGGCCTGCAGGCGGCGCGCGACGCCTTCTACCGCGGCGACATCGCGTCGAAGATCGTGCGTTTCCATGCCGAGAACGGCGGCTGGCTCTCCGCGGACGACCTCGCCTGCTTCCGCACGCCGGTGGAGGCGCCCGTCGTGACCCGCTTCGGCGACATGGAGGTCTACACCTGCGGGGTCTGGTGCCAGGGGCCGCTGCTGGCACAGGTGATGCGCCTGCAGGAAGCCGACGATCTCGCCGCACTCGGCCACAACAGCCCGGCCTATATCCATCTGCTGACCGAGGCCGTCAAACTGGCGTGCGCCGACCGGGAGCGATGGTACGGCGATCCACGCTTCGTGGAGGTGCCGTTGCAGGCGCTGCTGTCCGAGCAATACGGCGCGCTGCGCCGCGGGCTGATCGACATGGCGCGGGCCGCTCCCGACATGCCCAAACCCGGCGACCCGCGCGCCCTGCGGGCCGAAGTCCCTCCCCTCGCCGCGATCGATCCGACTGCGGCGGGACCCGGCCCGGGTCGCGACACCTCCTATGTCTGCGCCGTCGATCGCTGGGGTAACGTCTTCTCCGCAACGCCGAGCGACGTCTCCAACGATACGCCGGTCATTCCCGGTACCGGCCTGTGCCCGTCATCGCGTGGCTGCCAGTCGTTCGCCGTCCCCGGCCACCCGAGCGCGCCCGCGCCCGGCAAGCGGCCCCGGCTGACGCCGAACCCGGCGATGATCCGCTTCGGGGAAGACACCTTCATGCCGTTCGGCACCCCCGGCGGCGACGTCCAGGTGCAGGCGATGGTCCAGGTGGTCAACAACCTGACGGTGTTCGGCATGGACCTCCAGGCCGCGATCGACGCCCCGCGCTTCGCCAGCTACAGCTTCCCGAGTTCGTTCGAGCCGCACGACCATCATCCAGGGCTGCTGAAGCTGGAACGACTGCTGCCCGACGCGACCGCCGAGGCCCTGACCGCACTCGGTCATCGTATCGAGTGGTGGCCGGAGCGCCACTGGCTGGCCGGCGGCGTCTGCGCCGTGGTTGCCGACAGGGCTTCCGGCCTGCTGCTCGGTGCGGCCGATCCCCGGCGACACGGATCGGCCGCCGGCGCCTGACCGGACGCCGTGCGCGGACGCGCAAGCCCGCCTAGCGCTCGGGCGCGAACGCCGGCAGGTCGAAGGCCGTCACCCGCGGCGCCTCGTTCACCGGGCCGCGGACCTGAACCAGACAGGTCTGGGCGGAACAGCCCTGCGAAAGCCCGGAGGCGCCCCGGTCGAGAGTCAGGATGTTGGGGTTGCCGTGCTTGTCCGCCCCGGTCTCCGGGTCGGGATCGAACCATGCGCCGGTCGCGAGGCGGGCCACGCCAGGTGCCAGATCGTCGGTGACGATGGCGCCCGCAAGACAGCGGCCCCGCGCGTTGAACAGTTCGACCACGTCGCCGTCCGCGATGCCGCGGGCCGCCGCATCGGCGCGGTTCAGATAGACGGGCTCGCGCTCCGCCACCTTGCCGGCGCGGCTGTGAGCGCTGGCGTCGAGCTGGCTGTGCAGTCGGCGAACCGGTTGGTCCGACAGAAGGTGCAGCGGGTACTCCGCGGCCTGGGGGGAGCCGAGCCACTCGGCCGGCTCACGCCAGGCCGGATAACCCGGACAGTCCGGCAGGCCGAAACCCATGATGCGGGTGGAAGCGATCTCGATCTTCCCGGAGGGCGTCCTCAGCGGATTGGCGTCCGGATCGGCCCGGAAGTCGCCGAGCATGATCACCGGCCCGTCATGCTCTGCCAGTCGGATCAGCCCCGTCTCCCAGAAGGTCGCGAAGGGCGGCAGGACGATATCCATCGCCGCCGCCTTGCTCCGGCTGTCCTCGTAGATGTGCTCCAGCCAGGCGCGCGCGTCGCGCCCCTCCGTGAAGGCCGCGGCGATGCCGAGACGCCCGGCGAGCGCGGCGAAGATCGCGTAGTCGTCCCGCGCCTCCCCGACGGGTGGAATGACGGGCTTCATCGCCACGTAGTGGCCCTCGCGCGTGGCGAAGCCGATGTCCTCCCGTTCCATGCTGGTGGTCGCCGGCAGCACCACGTCCGCGAATTTGGCCGTGGCCGTCCAGAACTGCTCGTGCACCACGATCGAGTCCGGCTTGGACCAGGCGCGGCGCAGTTTGTTCAGGTCCTGGTGGTGGTGGAACGGATTGCCGCCCGCCCAGTAGACCAGCCGGATGTCGGGATAGGTGTGCGTGCCGCCATTGTAGGTGAAGCTGGCGCCGGGGTTCAGCAGCATGTCGGAGATGCGTGCGACCGGGATGAACGCCGAGACCGGATTGCTGCCCTGGGACAGGGTCGGGCCGGGCACGCGGGGGTGCGTGCTGCCCATGATGTTGGTGGCTCCGTAGCCGACGCCGAAGCCGCCGCCCGGCACGCCGATCTGGCCGAGCATCGCCGCGACGGTCACCAGCGCCCAGAAGGGCTGTTCGCCGTGCGAGGCGCGCTGCAGCGACCAGGCGATGTTCAGCATGGTCCGGTTGGAGGCCATCTCCCGGGCGAGTGCCACGATGCGCGCCGCCGGCGCGCCGCAGATTGCCGCGGCCCATTCCGGCGTCTTCGGCACGCCGTCCTCGGCGCCCGTCAGGTAGCGCTCGAAGATCTCCCAGCCGACGCAGTAGCGGGCCAGGAAGGCGCGGTCGTGCAGCCCCTTGTCGCGCAGCACCCAGGCGATGGCGAGCAGCATCGCCGTGTCCGTGTTCGGACGGACCGCGATCCACTCCACCTCGGTTCCGGTGTCGAGATTGTCGCGCACCGGCCCGATATTCACGAAGCGGCAGCCGGCCGCGGCCATGGCGTGCAGGCCGCGCGGCACGCGGTGCTCGCCGACGCCGCCGTTGGAGATCTCGGCATTCTTCGCCGGCACGCCGCCGAAGGTGACGAACAGCTTCGTGTGCTCCGCCATCACGTCCCACGAGGTGTGCGACGCGTTCAGCTCGTCCATCGAGGCCACGATGTGCGGCATCAGCGTGCGCGCCGCACCCAGGCTGTAGGAGTCCATGTGCCGGACATAGCCGCCCGCCATGTTCAGGAAGCGGTGGATCTGGCTCTGGGCGTGATGGAAGCGGCCTGCGCTGGCCCAGCCGTAGGAGCCGCCGAAGATCGCCGCATTGCCGTGGGCCTTGCGGACGCGGTCCACCTCGGCCGCGACCAGGTCGAGGGCGCGGTCCCACTCGACTTCGACGAAAGGCTCGCGGCCGCGCAGTTCGGGGGCGGCCCCCGGCCCGTCGCGCAGCCAGCTCTGCCGCACCGCCGGCCGCCGCACGCGCAGGCGCATCAGGTCGTCGTCGAGTTGGTGGAGCCCGATCGGCGAAAAGTCGGGATCGCCCGCATAGGGCTTCAGCGAAGGAGCGCCGCCCGCGTCGCGCTCGACCTCGTAGATCCCCCAGTGGGACGCGGTGTAGTGGTTCATGTTCACTCCTCGGCTGGTCGCCGTCATGGCCGAGCAGTGTGCGCATAGGTCGCCCGCCCTTCAAGACGAACCGCAGTCCCGTGCTATAAAGGAGCGTTCATATCCGTCACCGAGATCACACCGGATGCCCACCTTCGACATCGTTTCCAAGACGGACCTGCACGAGGTCGACAACGCGCTCGACAATCTCCGCCGCGAGGTGGGGCAGCGGTTCGACTTCAAGGGCTCGAAATGCACGATCGAGCGGCAGGAGAACGTCGTCACCATCCTCGCCGACGACAATCCGAAGCTGAGCCAGATGCAGGAACTGCTGCGCGGCCACGTCACCCGGCGCAAGCTCGACGCCAGCGCTCTCGACTTCGGCACGCCCGAGCGGGCGGGCGGCGACATGATCCGACAGACGGTGACCGTGAAGCAGGGGATCGACCGCGATCTCGCGCGCACGATCATCAAGGCGCTGAAGGACGGGAAGCTGAAGGTGCAGGCCTCCATCCAGGGCGACGAACTCCGCGTCAGCGGGAAGAACCGGGACGACCTGCAGAGCGCGATCGCCCTGGTGCGCGGCCTGAAGATCGAGCAGCCGCTGCAGTACCTGAACTTCCGCGACTGACGCCGCCGGCAAACCGACGCCGGCAGGGGACCAAAACCGTCGCTGCCCGTCTCAACGGGCCTTGGCGGCGCGCAGCATCGCGGCGATTTCGTCCTTCAGGCGCATGCGCTCCCTGCGAAGTTCTTCGTGCCGCACGTCCGAGGCCGCCTCGACCTTCGTCTCGATACGGTGAACGGCGCGGTTGACCACGTGGTACGCATCCGCAAGCCGCGCGAAATGCGCATTGTCCCGCTTCAATGCGTGGATCAGCGCCGCGTCATCCGGGAAGTCTTCGGCGAGTTCGTGCGGTACGTGCGACATGGTCCACCCATCGGCTGCGTTTCGGCGTGGGAATAGCGCATTCTCCGGGGGCGCGAATTGACGCCGATCAATGCCGGAGCGTGTTCGTTCGGGATTACTGGTCCGACCCAAGAGGGAGCCCAGGGAATGGCCGAACACGAACCTACCGGCATGCGCCGCCTCGCCCATGAACTCCAGGAGAAGCGCCGGCTGCTCGGCCAGAGGGTGTCACGGCTGGACGACGAGTTGCGCGCGCCGCTCGATCCCGGGTTCGCGGACCAGGCCACCGAACTGGAGGATGCCGACGCCAAGGACGCGATCGAGCGGACCGCCCGCGCCGAGATCGCGCAGATCGACGACGCTCTCGAGCGGATCGCGTCCAGCGCATATGGGGTCTGCAGCAGGTGCGGAGACCCCATCGCGCCGGCGCGCCTCGCCGCCCTGCCCTACGCTACCACCTGCATCGCCTGCGCCGGCCCATAGGCGGTCGTACCTGAGATCCCGGCGGCATCGCCGGGCACCCTTGACGGCGCTGGCGGCGCGTAGCCTTGTGGCCGCGACGCCGCTGCAGGGAACTCGACGTGCTCCGACCCGCCTCTATCGCGCTCGTTCCGGGCGGGACCGTCGGACATACGCGCGGCATCGCCTTCATGATCGTATCCATGCTGACCTTCGCCAGCATGGACGCCCTTTCCAAGCTGGCTGTCGAGCGCCATGACGTGGCGCAGGTCCTCTGCGTCCGCTTCTGGATATTTCTCGCATTCGCACTGCTGCTGGCCCGGCGACGCGGCATTCGTGCCAGTCTGGCGTCCCGCCGACCGGGCATGCAGATCGGCCGCTCGCTCCTGCTGATCGTGGAGATGAGCGTCTTCATGCTGGCCTTCGCCGCGATGCACCTCGCCGACGTGCATGCGATTGCGGCAGCGGCGCCGCTGATCACGATGGTGCTCGCCGCGATGCTTCTCGGCGAGCGGATCGGGCCGCACCGCAAGGCCGCAGCGGCGATCGGCTTCGCCGGGGTGCTCCTGATCGTCCGCCCCGGCATGGGGGTCTTCGAAGGTGCCGTCGTCTGGCCGCTGCTCGGCGCCTTCCTCTGGGGGCTCTACCAGGTCCTTGTACGCAAGATGGCCGGGATCGATCCGGTCCCGACGACGGTGCTCTACACTGCGCTGATCGGCGTGGTGGCCTATTCGGCGCTCGCCCCTTTCGCCTGGACGCCGCCCAGTCCGGAAACATGGGCTATCCTGCTGGCAATCGGGGTTCTGGGTGCGGCGGCGCATGCCACGCTGGTCCGTGCGCTGGACGAAGCGCCGGCGAGTGTTCTGCAGCCCTTCAGCTACCTGCTGCCGCTGTGGGCGACGGTCATGGGGTGGCTGGTCTGGGGTCACCTGCCCGACGGCTGGACGATCGCCGGCGGCGCGCTGGTCGTCGCTGGCGGGCT
>JBKBLL010000209.1:0-6753 GCA_046296375.1 Alphaproteobacteria bacterium
CGGCTGGCAGGCGGCGCGGGTGCGCGACGGCCGGCCGCAGGCGCTGGACCGGATCGCCGCCGCGGGCATGCTGGTCGTCGGCGTCGGCATGCTGGCCGGCGGGGCCGCCGGCGCGGCGGGCCTGACGGGCGGCGGCGGGCACGAGGGCCCCGTGCTGCTCGTGTTCGGCGCGATCGGTACCGCGATGGGCTTCTCCGACCTGCGGGCCCTCGGCGGCGCGGGCTGGCCGGGAAAGGCGCGCATTTCCCGCCACCTCACCCGGATGCTCGCCGGGACCATCGCGACCGTGACGGCCGCGGCCGTCGTCAATCTGCGCTTCCTGCCCGACCTCGTGGTCTGGCTGGGCCCGACGGTCGTGATGACACCGGTCATCGCATGGTGGAACGTGCGAGTGCTGTCCGGCACGGGGCGCGGCGCTCGCCGTCCGGTTCAGTAGAACCCGGCGAAGCGGGCGCCCAGCAGCCGCCAGCCCCGCGACGGCAGGGGGGCGGCGACCCGAGCGTCGAACGGGTCCCAGCTCGCGCGGCGCAGCTGTTTCAGATATCCCGAGGCGAGCACGCCCAGCATCAGCCCGGGTAAGGCGTGACGCGGCAGGTCCCAGCGCCGGCGGCGCGCGGCCTCCAGTCGGGCAGCCGCCGCAGCGCCGACCTGGCGAACGACGTCCGACAGGGCGGCCGACGGCCCCGTCTCGATCACCGCGCCGGGGGTCAGGCGCGCGGCACGCAGAAGGTCGGCCGGCAGGTAGACGCGGCGGGACCGCGCGTGAAACGGCACCGCGCGCAGCAGCCCGACCATCGCCCATGCGGTTCCGATCTCGCGCGCGGCCTCCTGGCTCGCCGCGTCGCGCGCTCCCAACGCCTGCAGCACGAGCCGTTGCAGGCCGCCGGCCGTTTCCGCGGCATAGGCCTCGAGCGTCGCCAGGTTGGCGGGCGGCGCGTCGTCCATGTCGGACTCGCGCGCATCGAGCAGCCGGTCGAAATCGGCACGCGCCAGATCGTACGCCCGGACGGCGTCGGCCAGGGCCAGCACGACCTGGTGCCGGCGCGGCGTGCCGGCGTAGATGCCGTCGAGGCTCTCGCGCCACCATTGCAGGCGCATCGCGCCGAGCATCGGTTCGGAGACGACCTCGCGCGTCTTCGCGACCTCCAGATTGAAGGCGTAAAGCGCCAGAAGCGCCGGACGGCGGCGCGAAGGCGCAAAGGCCACCGTCGCGAACCGGTCGGAGTCGGCGGCGCGCACCTGGTCCGCGCAATAGGCGAAAGGGTCTGTCGGGGCGTCGTCTGTCATGATCGTCCGGCGGGGGTGTGGCGGTTGGCGGGTGATGGAACTATGGCGACGGCCGGATTGAAGGGCGGCACATTTCGGGTATGTTTGGCGTTACTCGCCCAACAGGGGACGCGAGGCAGAAAGCCGCCGCCCGAGCGAACCAGATCGGGGCCGTCCTTCCACCGATGAACCAACGGAGCTCCCATGGCTTTCAAACTGCCCGATCTTCCCTATGACCGCAGCGCCCTCGAGCCCTACATGTCGGCCCGGACGCTCGAGTTCCACCACGGGAAGCACCATCAGGCCTATTACACCGCGTTGAACAACCTCGTCAAAGACACGCCCTTCGCGTCGATGTCCCTCGAGGAGATCATCAAGAAGACCTACAACGACCCGGCCAAGGCCGGCATCTTCAACAACGCCTCCCAGGCCTGGAACCACAACCTGTTCTGGCCGAGCATGAAGAAGGGCGGCGGCGGCGCCATTCCGAGCGAACTCGAGAAGCGGATCGTTTCCGATTTCGGCTCGCTCGACAAATTCAAGGAAGACTTCGTGGCCAAGGGCGTCGGCCAGTTCGGCAGCGGCTGGTGCTGGCTCGTCGAAGAGGGCGGCAAGCTGAAGTGCACGAACACGCCCAACGGCGTCGACCCGCTGTGCTTCGACCAGAACACGCTCCTGGGCTGCGACGTGTGGGAACACTCCTACTACCTCGACTACCAGAACCGGCGCCCCGACTACATCAAGGCCTTCCTCGACCACTTGGTGAACTGGGAGGCGGTGGCGGCGCGCCTCGGCAAGTAGCGCCGGTCGTTTCCGAAGTTGGCCCGGACGCGCCGCGTCCGGGCCTTTTTTGCCGTGACCTCCACGCCGCGCCGACCGCCCCCCGCGAGGACGAAAGATCGCGCGGGGGAACCGGAGCGGCCTGTCAGGGTTGATGGTTCGAGGTGGCGCCGGGGGGTGCCGGCGCGAGAGCGGAGAACGTCATGGAATTCCTGTTCGGCATCGTCCTTCTCGGGCTTTGCATCTGGGCGATCGTCAATGTGGTCCAGAGCACGGCAAGCACACTGGGCAAGGTGCTGTGGGTCCTTCTGATCCTGTTCGCCCCAGTCATCGGCTTCATCATCTGGCTGATCGTCGGCCCGCGCAGTCTTGAGCGCCGCCCGGCCTGAACCGCGGCTGCCCAGAGGTTCACACGGCTCCAGAGGTAGCCGCGGACAATTCCCTCTGGACTTTGCGCACACATCCGGCCATGTGGCCCCATCCGAGACGGCGGACACTGGGTTATGGCGGGAAGCGCGACGGACGGAACAGGCCTGACACTCCTGGGCGGCACGGCGGCGATGCCGGCGTCGCCGGAGAGGGCGATTCTCGAATCCGTGACCAATCCGCATCCGGGGACGCTCTACGTCGTACGCTTCACCTGTCCGGAATTCACCTCGCTCTGCCCCATCACCGGCCAGCCGGATTTCGCGCATCTGGTGATCGACTATGTGCCGGACCGGCTTCTGGTGGAGAGCAAGTCCCTCAAGCTGTTCCTATCCGCCTTCCGAAACCACGGCGCCTTCCACGAGGCGTGCACGGTAGCCGTCGCCCGGCGACTGGTGGACGAGATCGCGCCGCTCTGGCTGCGCATCGGCGGCTACTGGTACCCGCGCGGCGGCATTCCGATCGACATCTTCTATCAGACGGGGCCCGCCCCCGACGGCGTATGGCTTCCCGACCAGGGGGTGGCGCCCTATCGCGGGCGCGGCTGAGCCGTTGAGTTGCCCGTCGCTTCGACTGGAGCCAGCGCGGCGGTCAGCGCGACCTGCACTGGACCGGCATGCGGCGTCCAACCGTCCAGTGCGCCTCGGCGCCCTTGCCACGCAATGAATGGCGCGGCGTTTCGTAGAGGAACCCGGAGCCGGTCGCCTGACGCGGCAGCACCAGCGGCGCAGGGCCGGTCCCGAAATCGAGCGCCACCGAGTCGCCGTCCGGCGCGAAGCGCGCCGTGAAGCCGCCCCCGTCGACGCAGTCGTAGAGCACGATCCTCTCCGCGGACGGCGCGGGTTCCGGCGCGACCATCGCGCATCCCGCGAAGGCGAAGACCGCGGCCATGGTCGATGCGACTGCGCCGATGCGCATGCCTCGCTCCCCTGTCCGATCGGGCGCTTCAGAGCGCGTGCCCCAGCACCGTCTCGAGTTCCGCGAGCGCCTGGGCGGCGCTCTCCACCTTTATCGTGCGCATGCCCATCGCACGCGCCGTCTTCAGATTGACCCCCAGATCGTCCAGAAACACCGCCTCGTCCGGCGACACGCCCACGGCTTCGCAGGCGATCTCGTAGAAGCGCGGCTCGGGCTTGCGATGACCGACCTTGCTCGACTCGATGACGGCATGGAACAGCGCCATCGCCTCGGCCACCGCGCGCGCCTGGTCCGGAGGACGCGGTGCGGCACGCACATTGTTCGTCAGGCAGGCGATCCGATACCGCTCGCGTAGCGACCGGAGGGCGGCGACCATCTCCGGCCGCACCGGCCCGGCGAGCAGAGCCACCACCGCACGCCCATCCAGACGATGCCCGGCCTCTGCCGCTTCGGCCTCGAACAGGGGACAGAACGCATCGATGTCGATCTCGCTCCGCTCGAACCGGGCCCAGGCGTTGCTGTCGGGGTTGCGCGTATTGAGGCCTCGGATGAAGCCTTCCGGCAGACCCGTCTCACGCTCGTAGCGGGCGAAGGCCACGAAGGGGCTCTCGGTGACGACGCCTCCGAAATCCCAGAGGACGGCGCGTACGGGTTTCGCAGTCATTGCCGGTCGCCTCCGAACCGGGCCGGCGACAGGTCTTGGACGCGCAGGCCCAGGTCGGTGAGGTCGGCGGGCACGCTCCCGCCCGTCGCCAGCGCGGCCGTCAGCCGGCCCATGCCGGGCGATGTCTGGATACCGTATCCGCCCTGTCCCGCCAGCCAGAAGAAACCGTCCGCGGCCGGATCGAACCCGACGGTCGGAGTCTTGTCCGGGAAGAAGGAACGCAGGCCGGCCCAGCTCCGCTCGATCCGTCGGATCTCGATATCGCAGGCGGTCTGGATCCGGTCCGCGGCGATGGCGATGTCGAGTTCCTCCGGCTGCACGTCGCACGGCTCGACCGGTGTCTCGTCGGCCGGCGATCCGAGCAGCTTGCCCGCTTCGGGCTTGAAGTAGAAGGTCTCGTCGACATCGCAGACCATCGGCCAGGCTGCCGCATCGACGCCGACGGGGACCGGGAAGATGAAGCCGGTTCGGCGCTTGGGCACCAGCCCGAGCGGGGCCACGCCGCAGGCGCGCGCCACCACGTCGCACCATGCACCCGCCGCATTGACCAGTATGGGCGCCACGAACGTGCCGGAGCCCGTCTCGACCGTCCACCCGCGGTGCGTGCGCCCGGCGCCCGTCACCTCGGCGTCGGTGACGATGCGTCCGCCGCGCGCCCGCAGGCCACGCAGGAAGCCCTGGTGTATGGCGTGGACGTCCATGTCCATTGCCGCGGGGTTGATGCTCGCGGCGGCCACCCAATCGGGGCGCAGCGCGGGCACCATCGCGCGCGCTTCGGCCGCGGTGATCTCGCGAACCGCCGGAACGAGGGTCCGCACCTCCGCCACGACACGGGCCACCTCGTCCGCCCTGTCGGCGCGGGCGACCGTCATGGCGCCGCGCGGGCTCAGCAGCGGATGCGCGGCGAAGCCGGTGGGCGGAGCGTCGAAGAAGGGCTTGCCGACCGCGGTGAGAGCGCGGATCGCGGCATTGCCATAGGCCGGCTCGTAGAGCGCTGCGGACCGGCCGGTGGTGTGGTAGCCGGGGTGGGCTTCGCGCTCCAGCAGCACCACCCGGCCGTGATCGGACAGAAAGAAGCCGGCCGACGCGCCGGCCATGCCGCCGCCGACGATGAGGAAGTCGGCCTCCGTCATCAGAGGTCCCCGTCCTCCTTGAGCATGCGGATCGCGCCACGGAAGGCGGCGACGGTCCGCGACAGTTCGTCCGCGCCGTGCGCCGCCGATATCACCCCGCCAGGCCGCCCCTGAATGTCGACACCGCCGACCATCAGGGCCAGCCGCAGCTTTCGCACCAGATCGGCGTCGAAGCCCTTCAGTTCGTCGAAGGACAGCGCGGAAGGATCGAAGCTCGCGGGCGTCAGGGGGCGCCGTTTCGGGTTGGTGAAGACGTGGAAGCCGGAGAACGTGCCGTAGGCCGCCCACGGGATACCTGCCCCGGCGAAGACGGCGTTCAGCCCCGCACGCAGTTCGGCGCCGTAGTCGTTCGCCCGCGCGCAGGCATCTGTCGTCTCGATGATGCGCAGTGTCGCGACACCGGCCGCCGCCGAGCCGGGATTCGCGTTGAACGTGCCCTGATGCTGCACTTTCTCGCGGCCCGCCGCCCGCGTCGCCTCGAAATCGAGCAGGTCGAGGATATCACGGCGCCCGACCAGGGCACCGCCCGGCAGCCCGCCCGCGAGGATCTTGGCGAGGGTGGTGAGGTCGGGCGTCACGCCGTATTCGGCCTGCGCGCCACCCGGCGAAACCCGGAAACCGGTCACCACCTCGTCGAAGATCAGCACCACGCCGTGGCTCGTAGCCAGATCGCGCACCGCCTGCAGATAGCCGGGAGGAAGCGGCACCATGCCGAAGGAGGCTCCGGTGGGCTCGAAGATCATGGCTGCCGCGTCGCCGGCCGCCATCGCCGCCTCGACCTGGACGACGTCGCCCGGATCGACCAGGGCCACGCCGTCGGCCACGCCCGGCAGGACGCCGACGGTGGCCGAGCCGTCGAAATGATTGCTCATCCCAGACGTCATATGGTCGTGCCAGCCGTGGAAGTGCGTGCGCAGCCGGATCACCTTGCGCCGGCCCGTGAAGGCCCGCGCCAGCCGCAGCGCCATGTGCGTCGCCTCGGTGCCGGAGGAGGTGAAGCGCACCCGCTCGGCCGACGGCACCATGCGCCGCACCGCCTCGCCCCACTCGACCTCGCCGACATGGTTGGCGCCGAAATGCGTGCCGCGGTCGATCGCGGCATGCACGGCAGCCATCACCTCCGGGTGGTTGTGCCCCAGCAGCAGGGCGCCGTGCCCGCCGAAATAGTCGACATACTCGTTGCCGTCCACGTCCCACTTCCGCGCCCCCGCAGCGTGGTCGACATAGATGCCGTAGGGCAGCTGGTAGCGGCCGTCGTGCGTGATGCCGCTCGGGAACAGCTGTCCCGCGCGCTCGGCCAGCGCCGCCGACTTCGGCGTACGATCACGATAGGCGGCGACGATCTTGGAGTTGGTCAGACCGCTGTCCGGCATATGGGTCACCCTCGGTGGCGGAGCCGCATTGGAACGTGCCGCGCAGCAAGGATCAAGCCGCAACGCGGGCGCGGCGAACGGCGGTGCATGGACGGCCCGGCCGCGCTGGCGCTAGTCTGTGCCGAATCGAGAAAGGAGACCCAGGGATGAGCGGCAAGGTCACCGACGAACTGCTCCAGGAGATCAACGACGC
>JBKBLL010000210.1:0-6725 GCA_046296375.1 Alphaproteobacteria bacterium
GCCCCCCCCGCCGGGGGCCCCCCCCCCGCCCCCCCCCGCGCCCCCGCCCCCCCCCGACTCCAGATTTTTCGCGTTGAGCGTCGTCTTCGCCGCCATGCCCGCTCCGCCACCGCCGGATCGGCTCATGCTCTCCCGGTAACACCCTGCTGTCACCCCCGATCGACGGCGGCGCTGCGGGCGGCGGGAGGGTTCGTTGAATACCGTAGCGTTATGTTATAACGTATTTGTGCGCTCGCGGCATCGCCCGCGGGCGTTCTCCTTCCTTCTTTTCCGGGCGTGCGGGGTACTGTCGTGAGGTTACGGACGGTTCTGTTGTCGGCGGCGGCCATGCCGCTTCTCCACGGGGCGGCGTTGGCGGAGACCGGGACGATCGTGCTGCCGGGGATCGCCATCACCGCGACGCCCCTGGGCCAGACGGTGGACGAGATGGCGACGCCGGCGCTGAGTCTGTCGGGCGACGATCTGGTGCGGCGGCGCGAGGCTACGCTGGGCGCCACGCTGGCGGGGCAGCCGGGCGTCCATTTCGACCATTTCGGCGCCGGCGCCAGCCGGCCTGTCATTCGCGGTCAGACCGCGCCGCGGGTGAAGATCCTGTCGGACGGATCGGAGGTGCATGACGCGTCGGCCGTATCGCCCGATCATGCCATCGTGACCGAGCCGCTGCTGCTGCACGGCATCGAGGTGCTGCGCGGGCCGGGGGCGCTGCTCTATGGCGGCGGCGCAATCGGCGGTGCCGTGAACCTGCTCGATTCCAGGATCCCGACGGCCGTGCCGGAGCGCGGCGTGTCCGGCGAGGTCGAGGGTCGACTGGGAACCGGCGACAAGGAGCGGGCGGGAGCCGGCGGCGTTACCGTCGGCGCCGGCAATTTCGCCCTGCGCGCCGAAGGGGCGGGCCGCAAGACCGACGACTACCGCGTGCCGCGAAAATTCGGTGACAGACGCGTGGACGGCTCGTTTCGCGAATCGTCGACGGGGAGCGTCGGCGGCTCGTGGATCGGCGAGAACGGCTATCTGGGAGCCGCCTTCACGCGCCACCGCAGCGAATACGGCCTGCCGGGACACAGCCACGAATATGAGGACTGCCACCCGCACGGCACCCACCTGCATTGCGGCGGACACGGCCACGACCACGATCACGGCCACGACCATGACGATCACGACGAGCACGACGTCCCGCTGGTGAAGCTGCGCAGCGAGCGGGTGGACGTGCGCGGCGAGTATCGCAACCCCCTGCCCGGCATCGAATCGGCCCGCCTGCGCATGTCCTATACCGACTATCGTCACGACGAGATCGAGGACGGCAGCATCGCCACGCGATTCAAGAACGAGGCCTACGACGCGCGCGGCGAGTTCAGGCACGCGCCGATCCACGGGCTGGAAGGCGTGTTCGGCATGCAGTACGGCCACAGCCGCTTCAGCGCGAAGGGCGTGGAGACGTTCCTGCCGGAGAGCCGCACGCGCACGGTCGCGCTGTTCGGGATGGAAACCTACCGGGTTGGACCCGTCAGGCTGGAACTGGCGGCGCGGCAGGACTGGCAGCGCGTCGATCCCGACGGAACGTCGGCCGCGAAACACGCCCCCTTCTCGGTTTCCGGTGCGGCGGTCTGGGAGATCGACGAGGCCTATTCGCTCGCCCTGACGCTCGCCCGGGCGCAGCGCGCGCCGAACAATCAGGAACTCTATGCGCGCGGTGTCCACCTCGCCACGAACACCTACGAGATCGGCGATCCCGACCTCGGCAAGGAGACGTCGCGGTCGGTCGACGTGACCTTCCGCAAGCGGACGGGCGACACGACCTTCTCGGTCGGCGTCTATCACCAGGACTTCCGGAATTACATCTATACCGACACGCTCGACCGGCACGAAGATTTCCGTTTGATCCGCTATACGGCCGCCGACGCGCGCTTCACGGGGATCGACGGCAGCCTGCGCCAGCAGGTCTTCCCCGGCTTCGGCGTGACCGTGTTCGGAGACTATGTCCGCGGCAGGCTGAAGGACGGCGAGGCCGACGTGCCGCGCATGCCGGCGGGACGCGCCGGACTGCGCTTCGACGGCCAGTTCGGCCCCATCTCGGGCGAGATCGAGTACTACCGCACGTTCAGCCAGTCGAAGACGGCGGACTTCGAAACGTCGACCGGCGGCTACGACATGGTCAACGTGTCGGCGGCCTATGCCTTCTCGGTCGGGCCGACCGAGGCGGAATTCTATGTGCGCGCCACCAACCTGACCAACGAGCTGGCCTTCAACCACACCTCGTTCGTGAAAGACGCAGCCCCCTTGCGCGGCCGCAACGTGGTGTTCGGACTGCGCGCGGCGTTCTGAGGCAGGCGCCCCCATCGCGTCGGGGCGGCCGGATATCAGCCGGTCGGCTCCGCCGCGATCACGTAGTTGTGCCCGTGGCGGATGCCGTCATTGGCCGCGATGTACTCGAGCGCGGCGCGGCGCAGGGCTTCGCCCTCGGCACGCAGCGCGGCCGCGAGGACGCGGTCGCGCAGCCTGCCGAGCCGCGGCAGGCACATGTCGATCTGGTCGTCGACGAACCGGGCGCGATAACGGATGCCGAAGCGTCGGGCGGCCGTCAGGACGTAGCCCGCCCGCTCCAGCTGGCGCGTGACCCATTCGGCCGGATACTCGCGATAGGTCATCTCCCCGGCCAGCTGCAGACAGGCGTCGCGGAAGCGGCCGATCCGCCAGATCAGCCGCCCCCCCGCCGTCTCCGGCGCCGCGCCCACATAGGGATCGAGCCCGACGATATAGAGTCGCCCCCCGACCAGAGGCCGCAGCCTGGCGAACAGCTCGGTCTGGAAGTAGGGGGCGAAGCCTTCGACCGCGCCGAGCAGATAGTCGGCGATCACCGTGTCGTAGCGCTCGCCCTGCAGCAGCGCCGGGTCGGTCCAGTTGGCGAGGACGATCCGGTCCTGCGGCCGCCGCACGGCCGCGACCGCGTCGCGCACCTGCACCGCATGGGCTTCGGCGCCGGTCACGGCGGTCCAGCGCTCGGTCGGCAGGGACGCGATCCAGCGCAGCGAACTCGTGCCGGTGCCGGCGTCCAGGACGGCGCCCCAGGGCCGGTCACCCTGCAGCGTCTCGATATAGCGGAACGGCCGCGACGGCCCAGTGCTGCCGGTGACAGGCAACGGTTCGGGTCGGAGCATATTACGATATCACGTAACGTAGTCCATTCCGCGAGCATACCGCCGTCCGGAGCGACGCGCAGTCCCCCTCCGCGCTCCCCGACGCCTAGCGCGCCGGGGCGCCGAGCGACCCGTCCTTTAGGGCCTGGTCGACGAGGCCGGCATAGAAGCGGGTGGTGACCGCGTCGTCGCCCGGGCGGACATGGTCGCTGTTGTTGCCGACGATGGCGGTGGGCATGCAGAAGGGTGTTTCGGCCAGGAGCCGGAAGTGCGCGTTCTCGACACTGCGGATCAGCGCGCTGCGCTGGGCGATCGCCGCGGCGAAGCGCGCGCAGCCGACTTCCCAGAACGGCCCGTGCGCATAGAGGCAGGTGAGGCCGCGGGCGGCGCAGTGGTCGGCGATCCGCAGAAGGTCCGCGACGGCGCCGGGGTCGACCGACGCCATCCGCGAGGACGGGAGGTCGCGGACCAGGGCGTCGATGGGGGCCGGCTTGGACTGGTGGTCGTAGAATTCCTCCGCGGCGTTGGCCGCCGCGACGGCACGCGCGTCGACCGCCACGTTCCTGACGATGTCCCGCAGGTCGCGCAGCGACATGACGCTCAGTCCCATGCGCGCCGTCTCCAGCAGGCTGCGCCCTTCCGGCGGCTTGGCGCGGGCCGCGACCAGGGCCGGCGTCGGACGGCCGAGGATGTCGACGGTGTGCACGATCACGAAGATTTTCGTGCCGAACGCGGCTTCGGCGCGCCGGATCATCTCCAGACTGCCGGCGACGCCGAAGCTGCCGCTGAGCGCCAGGTTGGCGGTCGTGCGGCCGAGCAGGGCGCTCGCATGGTCGGCTTCCACCGCGAAGCCGACGCTGCTGTCGCCGACGAAGACGATCTCGGCCGGCGGCCCGCCGAGCTGTTCGGCGCGTTCGCGCACCAGATCGTCGCCTTCCGGGTCGTAATGCCCCAGCCTCACGCCCGCTGTGGCGATCACGAAGGCCGTTAGCAGAATCAAAGCGGCCGTCGCGAAGAGGACGACGGAATAGCGGGTCATCGGCGCCTCAGAACTGGAAATAGATGAACGCCGACGGCTCGGCGAGGTTCAGGACGACGACCGAGAACAGCACGGCCATCACGACGGCCCAGCCCGCCGTCGGCGCCCAGGCGAGGCGGCCGCGGACGCGCGGATCGATCTCGGTCGCGGGATAGCCGCGCAGCGGCAGCACGGGGCGCACGCGACGCATGAACTGCGCCGTGTTGGGCGCGAAGAAGGCGATGGCGCAGGCGATCGCCAGGGCGGCGATCTGGCGCTGCTTCGCGTCCGCCAGGAAGACGGCACCCGCGGCGTCCGACAGGCCGGCCATCGCCGTATACATCGCCGCCACGGCCCCCATGTCGGCCGCACGGAACGGGACCCAGGCGATCAGGACGAGCAGGAAGGTGACGGCGACCCGGCCGGGGCGCCAGCCGCCGCTCGCGTCGTCGGGCCGGCCATCGGGCCGCACGGCGACGCCTCGGCGGGCCGACCATGCCTGGTCGACCACGATCATCAGGCCGTGCATGGCGCCCCAGAGGACGAAGGTCCAGCCGGCGCCGTGCCAGATGCCGCCCAGCAGCATGGTGACGAACACGTTCACATAGCGGCGCTCCCGCCCACCCAGCGGGATGTAGAGATAGTCGCGCAGGAAGCGCGACAGGGTCAGGTGCCAGCGCCGCCAGAAGTCGACGATCGAGCGCGCCTTATAGGGCGAGGCGAAATTCATCGGCAGCCGCACGCCGAACATCCAGCCCAGACCGATCGCCATGTCGGAATAGCCGGAAAAGTCGAAATAGATCTGGAAGGTATAGGCGAGGGCCGCCGCCCAGGCGTCGGCGGCGGCGATCGCCTCGCCCGCCGCGGCGGCATCGAACACCGGCGAGGCGAAGGCGGCCAGGTTGTCGGCGATCAGCACCTTCTTGGCGAGGCCCAGAATGAAGATGGTGGCGCCGACGGGCAGATTGCGCCGCCATGCTGGAAACCGCCCCGCCGCCAGCTGCGGCATCATCTCGCGGTGGTGGACGATCGGCCCGGCGATCAGCTGGGGGAAGAAAGCGACGAACAGGGCATAACGGGCGAAATCGCGGTCGGCGGTCCGGCCGCTGCAGGTGTCGACGATGTAGGCGATCTGCTGGAAGGTGAAGAAGGAGATGCCGATCGGCAGGACCACCTGGCTCACGAAGCCCGTGCCGAAGGCGTCGTTCCAGGTGTCGACGAAGAAGTTCATGTACTTGAAATAGAACAGGGCCGCGAGGTTAAGGCCGATCGCGACGCCCGCCAGCAGCCGGCGCCCCGGCCCCTGCGGCGTCAGGGCGATCCGGCGCGCGAACGCGTAGTTGCCCGCAATCGAGACCAGGAGGACCGGCACGAAGCGCCACTCCCAGTAGCCGTAAAAGGCGATCGACGCCGCCGCGAGGAACAGGATCGGCAGCCTTTCCGGTTCGATGCGGCTCAGCAGGTGGTAGAGGAGGACGGTCGTCGGCAGGAACAGGAAGATGAAGACGTTCGAGTTGAACAGCATGCACGACACCGGCCGCGGCGGAGGCGCGGAGCAATAGCCCAGCCGGTGGACCCGGTCCACGTCCTGTGCCGCGCCGCTGGCCAGCGCGACGATCGCCGGCGGGGTCGACAGCGGCGGGCCGGGCAACGATGTTCCAGGGGACGACACCGGAACGAGGGAAACCACCCGCCATGACCGACGCCGCACCACGCCCCGGCGAGGCCTTCACCCTTTGGCTGAAGCGGGAGGCCGAGCCCGCCTTCTCCGCCGCCACGGGACACCGCTTCGCACGCGATCTGGCCGACGCGACGATTCCGCCGGCCGTCTTCCGGCGCTACCTCGTCCAGGACTACTCGTTCCTCGACCACTTCGTCCGCCTGCTGGACGCGGCGATCGCGACCGCCCCAGAAGAGATGGCACGGCAGCGCTACACCGCCTTCCGGGCGGCGGTGACGAGCGGCGAGAACACCTATTTCCTGCGCTCGTTCGATGCGCTCGACATACCGGAGAGCGAGTGGCGCGACCCCGAGATCCTGCCGGTGACGCGCCAGTTCCACGAGATCATGGGCGAAGCCGCCCGCTCGGGCCGCTACGCTCCCGTCCTGACCGTCCTGGTCGTCACCGAATGGGTCTATCTGGACTGGGCCACGGCGGTGCGGGAAACCGTGCCGGAAGCGTTCTACTTCAACGAATGGATCGAGATCCACGCCAACGACGCCTTCCGCGACTTCGTCGAGTGGCTGAAGGCGGATCTCGACCGTATCGGCCCGACGTTGAACGCCGCCGAACGCGCGGAGGTGCGAGACCTCTTCGTGCGCACGGCGAAGCTGGAACAGGCCTTCTTCGACCAGGCCTATGCGTGAGGGGTTTCAGCGGTCGACCGTCGCGGCGAGCCGCTCGACCGCCTCGGCATAGTCCTCCATGAAGGACGCCACCACCTGGCGGGTGGTCTGGGGCGTCTCCATCAGGCCGACGCCCTGACCGACATAGTAGGTCGCGAGTTGCTTCGCTCCGGCATGGCCGCCCTCGGCGAGCTTGTCGATCTTCGCCATCGCGGGCCGGCTGAGCA
>JBKBLL010000211.1:0-6675 GCA_046296375.1 Alphaproteobacteria bacterium
GTCGCCGCCGAGCGCCGCGCCCCGTCCGGGCGCGGCGCTTTCGTTTCGCAGCAAAAACCCTTTAATTTCAAGGGATTGTCAAGTTTTTGAGGGTGTTCACGAACTGGTCTGTTGCGCCCCTGGCGTCACCCGCTCTAAAGTCGGGCATCCGTTGGGGAGACGGAAATGAGCAAAAATAAATTCGGACAGAGACTGTGGGAGTATTAGCTGTGCTTCTGAGGGAAGCCGGAAAATACTCCGACCGGGGACACGGTCCCGTGTCGGTCTTGCTGACCTAGAGAATTCCGGTAGACATTATTGAAACGCGGATCGTGGCGACGTCTATGTTGCCGCATCGCCGATCCTATGTCTGCGCGCCGTATCGGTGCAGCGCGGGAGGTGATTCGAATGGCCGATTATGCAGGAGACGTGTCCGCCGCCGAGGCGTGGGCTGCGCTCGCCGCCGATGCCGACGCGATCCTGATCGACGTGCGTACCAGGCCGGAGTGGCAGTTCGTCGGCGTTCCCGACCTGTCGTCGCTGGACCGTCAGGTCGCGGTCGTCAGCTGGCAGGTCTATCCGGCGATGGAACGTAACCCACAGTTCGAGCAGATGGTGAAGGGCCTGGCGGCGTCGATGGAGACGCCGCTTTATTTCCTCTGCCGTTCGGGCGTGCGGTCGCGCGCCGCCGCCATCGCCATGACCGCCGCCGGCTATCGCCGCTGCTACAATGTCGCCGGCGGCTTCGAGGGCGGGCTCGACGAGGCGCGCCATCGCGGCCGGCGCGAGGGCTGGAAGGTCTCGGATCTTCCCTGGGTCCAGGAATAGGCGCATGGACCGTGCCGAGGTGAGGAGCGCTCAGTGGGCTCGCGTGCGCGGGCGGCTGCGGGCGGAGTTCGGTGACGGCGTGTTCCGGAGCTGGATCAAGCCGATGACGCTGGTCGGGTGCGACGCCGGGACCGTGTGCATCGGCGTGCCGACCCGCTTCCTGCGCGACCGGGTAAGTGCCCAGTACGGCGATCGGCTGCGTTGCCTGTGGAGCGAGGAGGACGACGCGGTGCGCGAGGTCGACCTGGTCGTCGTCGGCGTGCTGTCGCCCGGCGTCGAGGGAACCCGCGACTACGCGACCCGCGAGACCAGACACGACGGCGCCCCGGCTTCCCAGGCCGGGCACCAGGACCGGGCCGGCCCCCAGGGCGCGAAGGGCAACGGCGCCAAGGGTAACGGCGCTGCGGGCGACAATGCACGGGATGGCGGCATCAAGACCGGCACCAACCATGCCGGCGCGCGCAACGGCGCCTCCATCCAGATCGTCCAGAACGAGGACGACTGGATCGACAATCTGAGCGCGCCGCTCGACGAACGCTACACCTTCGACAATTTCGTCGCGGGCAAGCCGAACGAGTTCGCGCATGCGGCCAGCCGGCGCGCCGCCGAAGCCGACCGCGTCCCCTTCAACCCGCTGTTCCTCTACGGCGGGGTGGGACTCGGCAAGACGCACCTGATGCACGCCATCGCCTGGCACATCCGCGAACGCGATCCGCGCCGCCGGGTCGTCTATCTGTCGGCCGAAGCCTTCATGTACCAGTTCATCCGGGCCGTCCGGTTCCGCGACACGATGGCCTTCAAGGAACAGTTCCGCTCGGTCCATGTCCTGATGGTCGACGACGTCCAGTTCATCTGCGGACGGGAAAGTACCCAGGAGGAGTTCTTCCACACCTTCAACGCCCTGATCGACCAGAACCGGCAGATCGTCATCTCGGCCGACAAGTCGCCGGCCGACCTGGAGGGGCTCGAGGAGCGGATGCGCTCGCGCCTCGGCTGGGGCCTCGTCGCCGACATCCATCCGACGACCTACGAGTTGCGGCTCTCGATCCTGGAGGCCAAGGCGGACCAGATGAGGGCGAAGGTCCCGGCGCAGGTGCTGGAGTTCCTCGCCGCCAAGATCGCCTCCAACGTGCGCGAGCTGGAGGGCGCGCTGCTGCGCCTGAACGCCCATGCCGAGCTGGTCGGTCGGCCGATCTTGCTCGACACCGCCCAGGAGGTCCTGCGCGACGTGCTCAGGGCGAACGACCGCAAGGTGACGATCGAGGAGATCCAGAAGCGCGTTGCGGAGCACTACAATATCCGCCTCGCCGACATGCACTCGCCGCGCCGCGCCCGCGCCGTCGCCCGCCCCAGGCAGGTGGCGATGTACCTCGCCAAGCAGCTGACCGCGCGCTCGCTGCCGGAGATCGGCCGCAAGTTCGGCGGCCGCGACCATACGACCGTGATCCACGCGGTCCGCAAGATCGAGGAACTGCGCGCCGACGACAACGGCCTGTCCGAGGATATCGACCTGCTGCGCCGCATGCTGGAGAACTGAGCGCGAAGGAGGCGGCGATGGCGGACGCGGATGTGCCGGCCGGGACGCCGGGTGCGCCCGGGGCACTCGTGCTCTTCTCCGGTGGTCAGGATTCTACGGTCTGCCTTGCCTGGGCGCTCGAGCGGTTCGCCCGGGTCGAGACGATCGGCTTCGACTACGGCCAGCGGCACCGTGTCGAACTCGACTGCCGCCGGGAGGTCCGGGCCCGCATGGAAGCGGACTTCCCCGCATGGGGCGGGCGTCTCGGCGAGGATCACGTGGTCGACCTCGGTGTGCTCGGCCGGATCAGCGATACGGCACTGACCGGAGAGGCGGAGATCCGTTTCGCCGACAACGGCCTGCCCACCACCTTCGTGCCGGCGCGCAATCTGCTGTTCTTCACCTTCGCCGCCGCGGTCGCCTATCGCCGCGGCCTGCGCCACCTGGTCGGCGGCATGTGCGAGACCGACTATTCCGGCTATCCCGACTGCCGCGACGATACGCTGAAGGCGCTCCAGGTGGCGATCAATCTGGGCACGGACAGTCGTTTCGTCCTGCACACGCCGCTGATGTGGATCGACAAGGCCGGTACCTGGGCGCTGGCCCGCGAGCTGGGCGGCGCGGCGCTCGAGCGGATCGTGATCGAGGAGACGCACTCCTGCTATCTCGGCGATCGCAGCGTGCTGCATCCCTGGGGGCGGGGCTGCGGCACCTGCCCGGCCTGCGAACTTCGCGCCGGCGGCCATGCGCGCTGGATGGCGGCGCGAGAGGCGTGAACCGGGGCCGGCCGTGCCGTTGGCATCGGCCGGCCCTGACCAATTGTCCGTGCTTTTGGCCCTGCACAGGGGGCGGGATTGAGGTTAGGCTCCGTCGTCGGGACCGGCGGCTCGATCCAGGCTCAGCCCGGACGGGCCTCCTGAGGAACGACCCAAGGAGGCACAAGCTCATGACCGCACTGCCGAATCGCGCCTACCGCCATATCGAGGTCAGCCCGATCACCGGCTCGCTCGGCGCCGAAGTCGACGGCGTCGACCTGTCGCAGGAACTCGACGACGAGGTGCTGGGCGAGGTCCGCGCGGCTCTGCTCGACAATCTGGTGATCTTTTTCCGCGACCAGAAGCTGACCCCGGAACGCCAGCTGGCCTTCGCCAAGCGCTGGGGCGACATCCATCTGCACCCCTTCATGCAGGGCATGGACGACTACCCGGAGATCCTGGAGATCAAGAAGCTGCCGACCGACAAGAAGAATTTCGGCGGCTCCTGGCATTCCGACCAGCAGTTCTCGCCGAAGCCCGCGATGGGCACCATCCTCTACGCCAAGCAGGTGCCGACGTCCGGCGGCGACACGATGTTCACCAACCAGTACCTCGCCTACGAGGCGCTGTCGGAAACGATGAAGCGGGTCGTGGACAGCCTGAAGGCCGTCAATATCGGCGACAACTTCAAGGGTCACGACGGCAAGTCGCGCAAGGAATTCTACGCCGACAAGATCTCGATGAAGGTGAAGGACCCGGGCAACGTGCAGACGACCTCGGTCCATCCCCTGGTCCGCACCCATCCCGAGACCGGGCGCAAGGCCCTCTATATCGGCGGCCACACCCACGGCATCGAGGGCATGACGGCGGAGGAGAGCCAGCCGCTGCTGGACTTCCTGATGCGCCACTCGACCAGACCGGAGTTCACCTGCCGGTTCCGGTGGCAGACCGGCTCGCTCGCCTTCTGGGACAATCGCTGCACCCAGCACTATGCGGTCAACGACTATCCCGGCGACACGCGCGTCATGCACCGCATCACGATCTGCGGCGACGCGCCCTTCTGACCGGGATCACCCGCCCACGGGCGCGTTCCGGGCCAGCCATTCGTCCCAGGGGCCGACCGAGGGGTCGGCCGCCCGGGCACGGTAATAGGGCATGAGCGGCGTATAGTCCTCCAGCAGGGCGCGCAGTTCGCCGACCGGCTCCGCATGGCGGTCGACCCGCAGGTCGACGGCCGGGAAGGGGCGGTCCTCGCAGATCAGCAGGGCGGCCGAGCGTTGGCCGTCCGGCTGGCCGCCGGCGTCGCGCCCCGCCTCCAGCGCGCGGCACAGTCGCTCGGCCAGCCCGGCATCCGCGGCTGCGGCGAAGGCCGACGCCATGTCGTCCACCACCGCTGCCGAAACCAGCTTGTTGCCCATCGCGACGAAGCCGTCGCCGACATGATGGCCCTTCCAGTCCTTGTTGGCGGTACCGGTCCGTGCCGCCGCGCGTCCGAAAAGGTCGACGACGGCGAGCTGGCGGTTCTCGACGAAGGGGTCGCTGCCCGCCAGTTCGTCGAGCACCTTCGCCGCCGCATAGCCCAGTCCCAGCAGGTTCAGCCCGAGCACGCCCAGGGCGGGATTGGTGAGCGCCTGGGTCGCGACGGCGCCCACGCCGGCCCGGACGAAGGGCACGCGCGAGCCGACCGCCATCTCTCCCGTCGCCGTGCCGACGCCGAGTGCGCCGGTGCGGGGGCAACGGGCGATGATCGAGAACGTCATGGAAAGCCTCCTCCTTGCCGAGCGCCATTGTGCGCCCGCCCGCAGGCTTCGTCATGCGCCCCCGGAAGGGCGAGCAGCAAGAAGGTCGATACGTGCCGCACGTCCGATCGGTTCAACGAGATGGGGCAGGAAAATCTGCGAAATACGAAGGTGATCCGTGGCAGAGTTTAGCGCGTAATCCCGGTATTCCATGCACATAGGGGAATGAAAATGCGCAAGACCGTAATCGCGGTGGCCGCACTCGCGGCATTTGCTTTCGGATCGACTGCTGCCAAGGCGGCCGACATCGTCGATACTGCCGTCGGGGCGGGTCAGTTCAATACCCTGGCCGCCGCGCTCGAGGCGGCGGGACTGGTCGAGACCCTGAAGGGGCCGGGCCCCTTCACCGTCTTCGCGCCGACCGACGAGGCCTTCTCCAATCTTCCCGCCGGCACGGTCGACGATCTCCTGAAGCCCGAGAACAAGGAGAAGCTGGTCTCCGTGCTGACCTACCACGTGGTGGCAGGCAAAGTGACGAGCGACGCGCTCGCGGGTAAGCGCACGGAGACGGCCACTGTCCAGGGCAGCATGATCACGATCGACGCCACCGGCAGCGCCGTGATGGTCGATCAGGCTCAGGTGGTGACCGCCGACGTGACCGCCGACAACGGCGTCATCCATGTGATCGACAGCGTGGTGATGCCGCAGTGACGCGCAGCGGCCGCGTCGGTACTGCCGCCGTCGCGGCCGCCCCCGCCAGCGTCTCCTACGTCAGCTTCACCTGCGCCAGCCTCGCGGACGCCGGCCTCGCGGACGCCGGCCTCACGCAGGCCCCGCCGGACTTCCGGTCGTGATACTCGACCGGGCGACCGCCGCGTTTCCGCCGGGCGGCATGGCCGTCGTCGTCGGGGCTGGCGCCATCGGCGGTGCCGTGGCCGACCGGATCGAGGCGGCCGGGAGCTTCGCCCGCGTCCTGCGCCTTTCCCGGTCCGCCGACCCGGCGTTCGATGTCACTGAGGAGTCCGCGATCGCGCGGATCGGCGACGCGATCGTCGCCGATGGGCGCGATCTGCGCCTCGTGTTCGTCGCGACGGGCTTCCTGCACAACGCCGCGCAGATGCCCGAAAAGGCCCTGCGCGATCTCGACCCGGCGCATCTCGCCCACGCCTTCGCCGTCAACGCGATCGGGCCGGCCCTGCTGATGAAGCATCTGCTGCCGCGCTTCCCCCGCACCGGCAAGGCCGTCTTCGCCACTCTGTCCGCCCGCGTCGGCAGCATCGGCGACAATCGGCTCGGCGGCTGGTACGCCTACCGCGCATCCAAGGCGGCACTCAACCAACTGGTCCGCACCGCCACGGCACCGAGTCCAGGTTAACGTGGCTGCGTTGTGAGGAGGGTGTCGAGGAAGGCAGTGTCCCAGCCGGCGGCCTTGCGTGCTGTTTTGATGGATCGCCTGCCGCGGCCTGCGCGGACGAGGTTGAAGGCGAGGCGGCGTACGAGGGCCATGTTGCGTGCACCGTGGCCGCGGCGCAGGCGGGAGAGGTCTTCCCTGAAGACGACGTCGAGCACCCAGTGCATGCTCTCGATGCCCCAATGACCGCGTATGGCCTCGGCGGCGCGCTCGGGCGAGAGGGCTGCGGAGGAGATGAAGTAGCGTGTCTCCTGGCTGACCTTGCCGTGCCGCTCGGTCCTGGTGGTGGTCATGACGAGGCTCTTCAGGCCTTCGAAGCGGGGCTCGCCGGGGTGCCTGCGGTCGCTGCTCATCCAACCGGCTTCGTGACTGACCCTGTAGGTGCGGGTCTCGATGCGGCCGTGGTCCTTGTCGATGACGGTCAGCGCCGGCAGCGTCCGTGCCTCG
>JBKBLL010000212.1:0-6657 GCA_046296375.1 Alphaproteobacteria bacterium
GCGGCGCTTCCGGCCGTGGCAGGGCGGCGCGCCGCTGACGCAGGAGGCCGCACTGGCCGAGGGCGTCGACGACTGGGACGCGTGGGAACTGGTGGCGCCGAGCGCGCTCGGCAGTTCGGAGAAGGAGCCGACGCCCCGCGCGCTCACGACGGCCGAGATCCCGCCCCTCGTCGAGATGTGGGCCCAGGCGGCGCGCCGCGCGAACGAGGCCGGCTACGACGTGCTCGAGATCCACGCCGCGCACGGCTATCTGCTGCACCAGTTCCTGTCGCCGACCGCCAACGTGCGCAACGACGAATATGGCGGATCGGACCTCAACCGCATGCGCCTCGCGGTGGAGATCGCCGAGGCGGTGCGGGCCGTCTGGCCGGCGCACAAGCCGCTGTTCATGCGCCTGTCGGTCGAGGACGACGCCGGCTGGGGCCCGGACCAGAGCGTCGAACTGGCGAAGCTGGTGGGGCCGAAGGGCGTCGACGTGATCGACTGCAGCTCGGGCGGCATGCGCGGCTCGCCGGTGGTCGGCACGGGCCCCGTCGGCTACGGCTACCAGGTGCCCTATTCGGACCGGCTGAAGCGCGACGGCGGCGTGATGACCATGGCCGTCGGCCTGATCGTCCATGCCGACCAGGCGGAGCAGATCCTGCAGGAGGGCAAGGCCGACCTGATCGCGCTGGCGCGGGAGCTGATGTACAACCCGAACTGGCCGATGGACGCGGCGCGCAAGCTGGGCGTCGACACCGCGTTCGAGAGCATGCCGGACTCGCAGTCCTTCTGGCTGTCGAAGCGGGCGACGGCGGTGAAGGACATGGAGCCGTCCACCTATCGCCGCGGCATAGCGGCGGAGTGACGGGGGCGGCGGAGTGACGGGGGCGGCGGGGATGCCGGCGCGAGCGGATCGGCATGCCGCGCCCCGACGGCGCGGCCTCTGGGCGGCGGCGATGGTCGGCCTGATGGCCCTTCCGGCCGCGGGCCAGGGCCTGCCGCCGAATCACCCTGCGCTGCGGGACCACCCTCTGCCGGGCCAGTGGTCGGGCTTCTGGGAGGATGACGCCGACCGGCGGCAGATGCCGCTGGAACTCCGGGTCGACCCGCTGACGGACGACGGGGTTCGGGCGACGCTGGTCACGCCGCTGCGATCGGGCGCGCCCTTCGAACGACGGCTGTACGGCTGGCCCGACCGGCGCGGCGCCACGTTCGACATGGGCGACGAACAGCGCATGCTGGTGACCGTAGACAGCCAGGACCGGCTCCGCCTGCGCGTCGTCAACCCGCGGCAGAGCACCCGGGCGGTGCTGGACCGGAAGGCGGGATCGGTCGCCCCCGCGCCGTCTCCGCCCGCGCCGCCCCCCCCTGCGCCGCCCGCCCCCACGCCGCCTGTCCTCGCGCCGACCGCCCCCGTGCCGCCTTCCCCTGCGCCGGTCCCTCCCCCGGCACCGCCCGGCGAAACGGCGCCGACGCAGGCGGCGCCGCGCGCGGAACCGGGCGGCGATCTCGTCGGCGTCTGGCTCGGCGACTGGGACGGCGGCACCACCGCGCGGGAGGGACGCGTGGGCCCCATCCGCGTCGAGGTGACCGAAGCGGACGGGGACCTGCGCCGCATCCGGCTGGGCGGGATCGCCGGGGTCGCCGGCCCGTTCGAGGCTACCGACCGGCAGTTGCGTACGTCCGGCCTGGACGTCGCGGTCGGCTGGGAACGCCGGCTGGTGATGGTGGCGGGACCGGGCGACCAGCTCCGCCTGCGCCTCACCGTGCCGAGGACCGTCCTGATGGCCTCGCTGGTCCGCGCGGGGCCGCGGACGGCGGCCCCCTCGCCGACAGCAGCCGCACCGACGGCAACCGCGCCGCCGCCCCCTCCACCGCCGGCAGTGCCGGCTGTCGTGACACCAGCTGTCGCGGCGCCGGCCGCCGGGACTCCGGCGGTCGGGACGGGCGCGACCCCGACGCCCCCACCTTCCCCCGTCATGCCGGTGCCGAGGGTGCCCCTGCCGCAGGGCATCGCCCTGCCCCGCCCGATCGAGGCCGACGATGCGGACGGCGCCGCCTATGCCGGGATCTGGGTGGGACGATGGGACGACGGCCGCGACGCGACGCTGCTGGTGGACGCCGTCACCCCGCAGGGGGCCGAGATCGTCTATCTGGACGGCCCGATCGGATCGTATCGGTTCGCGGGATCGCCGCCGCCGCGGCAGTACGGCCGGTTCGCGGACGAGGCTCTTTCCTTTCCGCTGGGGGCGGGCCGGATGACGCTGATGCGGACCGGCCCCGAAGTGATCGACGCGACGGCCCATGCGGGTATCGGCCGAGCGGCCGGGTCCGCAGCGGGCCCCGGGCCCCGGCCGGTGCGCTTCGCGACCTTCCTGCGCGTATGGCAGCCGGCATGGCTGCCGCCGCCACCCGTGGAGGAGGAGGCCGAGCGGAAGGAGAAGGAGGCACCGGCGCCCGCCGCCCCGGGCCCCGCGGCCGGGTCGGGCTGACCCCGCGCTCTCGGTGCGTCGTCAACCGCTGCGCGGGAAGCGTCGCGCACCCGGGAAGAGAGTAAGGGCGCCCGGAGGCTCCCCCGCGGTGCCGGCGACGCATTCCTCGCAGAAGCGCACGCTGTCCACCAGGCTGCGCAGCGAATAGGGCTTCTGAACGATGCCCAGCGCGAAGGCGCGGCCGCGCGACGCCATTTCGGGGCTGCCGCTGACGAACAGGACGGGGATCCGCCAATGGTCGTGGAGCAGCTTGGCGAGGCGGACGCCGTCCCCGCCCCGCTTCAGGCAGATGTCGAGAAGGGCGAGGTCCGGACGCTCGCGACCGACGGCGAGCAGGGCCTCATGCTCGGACGACACCGGGCCGAGCACGGCGTACCCCGCGCTCTTCAATGCGCGTTCGGCGACTTCGGCGACGGCGGGTTCGTCTTCGACAATCAGGATGCGGCGGGGTGGCGGATGGGGTTGTCGTGGTGGGGCGGGGTCCATCGCGGGGGCCTCGTCATGGGACGGCGGTATCGCCGTCCGCTCAGCCGCGCGATCGGGGCAGGGCCCGATAGGCCGCGGTGAAGCCCTGCAACGAGATGCGGATCCGCACCGGCACGCGATCCTCGGCGTAATAGGCGACCGTCGCCTCCCTGCCCTTGCGGAACTGATCCACCAGCGCGTCGGCGGCGGCGCCGGTGATGATGCCGCGGCAGGCGATCTGGTCGCACTGGACGATGGTCGCGACCAGCGGACGGTTGGCGTCGATGCCGAGGCCGAAGCCGCGCTCCTGCAGGACCGGCGTGCCAATATCGACGACGACGACGTTCGCCCCCGCCGCCCCGCGCCGGCCGACGCTGACGCGCGCCGCGACCGTGCCGACGCGGGTGGCGCCGCCGTTCTGGGCATAGACGACGCAGCGCCGCTCCCCATCCAGCGTCGGGCAGACGGTCTGCCACGCATTGGTACCGCCGGGTGCCGTTTGGTTGCGGCCGGACTGCTGCGCCGAGGCGGAGGCTCCGCACGCGAGGGCGGCGATCAGCGCCACGCCGCAGGCCCGTCCCCAGATCCGAAAGCGCCGTGCCAGCATATCAGCAATCCCGTTGCTCGCGGCCGGGATCCGGCCAGGTCCCGGCTTCCACCGAGCCGTTCCCTTCCTCCCCGCCCTGTTTCGCCCCTATCCCCTGACCCAGAGCCCAGATGGCCGCCTGCGTCCGGTTGCTGGCGCCGATCTTCTTCAGGAGCTGGCGGATCTGGACCTTTACGGTCGCTTCGCTGACGCCGATCTCCTGGGCAATCATCTTGTTCGGCTTGCCGTGCACCAGGCAGCCGAGAATGCGCAGATCGCGTTCCGAGAAGCCGTCGCCGTCCCGGCCCTGATCGCCGGCGCCGCGCAGGCGCGCCTCGCGATCGATCAGCTGGACCGCCAGCGATACCGGGAGGAGCGTCTCGTCGAGAAGCAGCATATGGACCGCGTGGCCCAGCGCATCCTGCGAGATGCTCCGCAGCAGGATGGCGTGAAATCCGAGACTGAGGGCCGCGACGAGCTGGGTACCGGTGAAGGCCGGGCGCAGCAGGACCAGCTTCGCCTCCGGATGATGCTCGTGCATCCATTCGACGAGTTGATGGGTGCCGCTGCCCGGGCTGGGGTCGTCGAGGACGATCAGGATGTTCGTTTCGGCCGCGGCCTCGAGCGCGGTCGGTACCGCAGGCCGTCCGGAGCGCGGGTCGACGCCGAAGCCCGCACCTTCGAAGAACTGCTTGAGCCCTTCGACCAGCAGAGCCTCGCTTCCCACGATCCTGACTGTCGCTGCGCTCCCGGCCATCGCTTCCCCTCGCGTCGCGCCGCCGTCCGCGATGGCGGCCGACGCGACCCCTGCGGCCCTTCGTCGAAGGCCGACCTCCTCCTGCCCACGCCCCAACATGGCCACCTCAGAACCGGCCGTTCAGCGCGGCGGCGATGCCGTCGACACCGCTGCGCGTCGAGCTCTGCGTGACGGTGCTGTCCGTCGAGGTGATGCTGGTCGCGGTCTGGTCGCCAATGCTGGCCTGATCGCGATCGCCGATCTGATTGTCATTGCCGCGCACGATCTCGCAGAAGAAGTTGGCGGCGGCGTTCGCCGTGCCCGACGGACCGCTGCAGATGTTCTGTTCGATGTTGGTCACGGAGGTTATGCGGCTCGGCCCCAGCAGGCCGTCCTGGACCTGCTTGATCGCGACGGCGATCGCGACCCGCCGGTCGCGCGGCGTAAAGTCGAAGGGCTTTTCGAACTGCGCGTCCGCGGCGCGCAGGGAGCCCGCTCCGCCGGCGAGCGCGGTCGCGGCGGCGAGGCAGATCCCGAGGGTACGGCACAGCGCGCGGGCCGTCTTTCTCTTATGCATGATCCCGCCTTTCCTGAGGGAAGGAGTGGGAGCGGCTTGAGCCGCCCCCACACAAGGTCGTGACTTCGTCCGCCGATCACTGGGTTGTGGCGGGAGACAGGGTGCTCAGGTTCACGCTGAGGTTGTTGCCCACCGCCGTGGCGACGGAGCTGACGATCGGGCGACCGAGGTCGCCGAGGTTGGCGTAGTTGTTCAGGTCGACGTTCTGAACACGGGACGTGGCGCGGACATCCGCGACGCTGACCTGCGTCACGTCACCCAGCAGCACGGAGTTGTTCGGGCTGCGGGCTTCGAGGGTGATCGACTTGTTGTTGCCCACCGCGGTGGCCGCACTGTCGACCGTCGCGTTGAGGATGTCGGTCACCCGCGAGACTGCGGTGACCTCGGACTTGTCGATCAGGCCGCCGATGGCGCCCACCATCACGGCAGCGCCGAGCAGATGGTGGGTGTTCACGTCGCCGTGGTTGCTGAACAGTGCGAGGATGGCTTCTCCAGCGGCCCCCTGCAGGTCTCCGATCGGGGAGTCGTTGCCGCCGAGGCCTTCGACGGTGTTGAAGAGGAACTGGCCCTCGTGGATCTGCACCATCACGTCGCTGGTGATGCTGGAGTTGTTGCCGACGGCCGTGGCGACGCTGATCACTTCGGGAAGATCCACCGCATCGAGCGCGCCGTTGTCCATATCCCACTCGACTTCGATCGTACCGAGCGCGACGTTGATGTTAACGTTTCCGCCGCCATTGACACCTCCAGTAACGGATCCGCTGGTCAGCTCCGGGTCGAGCTGAGGATGGGCGTCGGTGGTTACATACGTGGCGCTCCCGAGGTCCGCTTGGCCGCCGGAACCGAAGTTGAAGTCCACCCCGAACATACCGAGGTCGACAGTCTGCGTAGCGCCGTTGTTGTCGTTACCGCCGGCCGCGTTGTTATCGATGCCGCTGACGACCGAGGTCGCGGTCACGTCGCCCACATGGACCTGGACGTTTTCGAGCAGGAGCATGCCGTCCGGGACGAGGGTGCTATTGATGTTGATTCTCTTGTTCACAACCTCGTTGACCGTGAGGTTCCACTCCCAGTTGACCACGTCGAAGGCCTTGGCCGGGCTGGCGGCCACACCCACGATCAGAGCTGCGGCGCCGACGGTAGACAGGAAGGACAGTTTACGAGTCATGGACTCACCCTTTCGGTTTTCGCGGGTGTTTCTTCGAAGAAGCCCGATTCCAGCGCACACCCGCTACTCGCCGGAAGGCCGAGGAAGTCCGTCATGATCTGGTAGACCGCCATCTCCACGACAGACCTGAGGCCGAGCTGTATTGGCTCGTTTTTGATTTTCCCGGCCTCGAACTCGATGAGGGTGGTGCCGAAGAAGCGGAAGACGTTGGCACCGACCTCGTACCCGTAGATCTGCTTCTGCAGACTGCGGATGAAGCGGACCCCGAAGGTGCGGCGATCGACGACGCGCAGATCCAGGGCCACATTGATGATCACGCTGCGGGTGCTGGCGCCGATACCGGCTACGCCGAGCCCGACCCCGCCGCTGACGATGTTGAAGTTCAGCTCCGTAACGGCGCCCAGCACCAGGAAGTCGAACGTCTGGAGCTTGAAGTCGCTGAGGCGAGCTGGAATGAAATTCTGCTCGGCCATCCGCATTTCGGCCAGTGGAATGCGCAGATCGAACCGCTCCACCAGATTGACCATACCCGTCCGGCCGAGGGCGGACATCACCATCTCGGTGACGCCCTGGGACATCTTGTGCCCCTCGTCGTTGTAGTCGATCTTACCCGTCTTGTCGGCGACCTCGCCGACCGCGAAGGTCGGCACC
>JBKBLL010000213.1:0-6645 GCA_046296375.1 Alphaproteobacteria bacterium
GCCGAGATCGGCCAGGCGACCCAGGCGCCGGCGCGCTTCGTCCAATGGGCAGACCAGGGTGATCTTCGAATGGGCGGCGAGCGCGGTCGGGACCGGCTCGGGGCGCAGGTCGACCGAGACGTTCGCGACCGCCGCCCTTCGGCCGCCGGCCGCACGGTAGATGGCGATACCGCGCGCCAGATCTTCCCAGCTGCTGTGGATGCCGGATGCCAGCCAGCCGTCGCAGTTCTGTGCCGCCCGCTCGATCCAGCGCCGGCTGCGCCAGGCGCCGAGCAGGATCGGCGGCGCCGCGGCGAGGCCGGGCCAGGCCGAGAGCGTCGCCCCGTTGACCGCCTCGCCACGCCATGCGGCGCGCATCCGCTCCAGAGCATCGGGCAGGGTGCGGAAACGCGCCTCGTAGTCCGCGCCGAACAGATTGAAATCGGCCTGGGTCGACCCCGTGCCCACGCCCAGGCGGAGGCGTCCGCCGGTGATCGCGTCTAGCGAGCGCACGCGATGGGCGGCGTCGACCGGCGGACGGATAGGGATCTGAAGGACGCAGGTGCCGATCTCGATCCGCTCCGTCACGGCGGCGGCGGCCGACAGCGCGATGAGCGGGTCGAGCGTCGCGGGACCGCGCCCGACCGAATCCGTCATCCAGAGGCCGGCCAAGCCCCGGTCCTCCACCCGTCGCGCCGTTTCGCGCAGTCTCGGCATCGGCGCGCCCTCTCCGGGCAATGCCACCGGCAGATGAACGATTCCCAACCTCATGCCACCACTCCGTCTGCTGCGCCCGAACCGTACCGTGTTAAGGTCTCCGTCGCGAACGGCGCCGAAGGTCCGCTCGTTCGGCCGCCGCGGGCCGGTCATCGTCGCGCCAGACTAGCGCGGATGTGCGCCCGCGTCAGGGCTGCGCCACGAGCGCCGACAATCTGGAGGAGGGCGACGCATGGCATCGACCACCGTCTACTTTGCGACCAACCGGCGGATGGCGCGTGAGGCGAGCGGCCCCGGCTTCGGGCCGGAGATCGTCGGCGATCTCGACTCGATCCGCTACGGCAAGGTCACCTTCGACGGCACCAGGCTCTATCGGCGGGACGTGACGCGGATCAGCGCGGAGGGGCGCATCGAAGTCGCGCCGGAACGGCTGCACCCGACCGACGCGGACAAGTCGCTGCTGGGCAGCAAGGCCGTCTATGCCGAGGTGCGCGAACGCATGTGCGCCGGGGCGGATGCCCTGGTCTTCCTGCACGGCTACAACCACACCTTCCGCGAGGCGGCGGGGCGCGCGGTGCAGCTGTCGCAATGGCTCGGGGAGGTGCACGACCGCGACCTCGTCGTCTTCTTCTTCTCCTGGCCCTCGGGCGGCGCCGGCGTGCGGCCGCGCACATATCACGACGACCGGGCGATGGCGCTCGCCTCCGGCCCGGCGCTCGCGCGCGCCATCCTCAAGGCGACCGACTTCATCCGCAACGTGCGCGGAGAAGGTCGCTGCGGCGGCGACATCCATCTCCTCGCCCACAGCATGGGCAACCACCTGCTGCGCGCCGGCATCCAGGCGATGCGCACCTTCGTCGGCAACAACATTCCGCCGCTGTTCGACGAGGTGTTCCTGGTCGCCGCGGACGACGATGCGGACACGCTCTCCATCGCCCACAAGACGATGCCGCTCCTGCGCGGCTGCCGACGGGTCACCGTCTACTACAACCAGATGGATACGGCGTTGAAGGCGAGCGACGTCGCCATGGGCAACCCCGACCGGCTCGGCCGGTCGGGGCCGCTGCCCCATCTCGAGGACGGGGCGAAGATCGCGGTCGTCAACGTCTCGCCGACCATCGTCTGGGAGGCGGGCGGCGACGATCTGTGGCAGGCGGACCCGAGCGGCCACCAATATTTCCGCAGCAACGCGCTGGTACGGTCCGACATGGCCCAGGTGCTGCGCGGCACCCTCGACGACGAGATCCAGGGCCGGATCCGGCGCGAGCGCTACTACCGGATCGGCTGACCGGCGCGGGTCAGGGCGTCGCGTCGAAGATCGCCTTGCCGCTCTGCGGCTCGAAGGGCGCGGAGAAGTGTTCGTGGACGATGTGCCAGCGCCCGCCCGACCGGCGGTAGCCGCCGCTCATCCGCATCCAGGAGGTGCGGACTTCGCCCGTCTCGTCCGGTCCGCCGCAGCGGACGAGGCCGTGCGCGAAGCCCGTATCGCCCTCCGCAACGACGGCGAGGTCGTGGATCTCGAACGTCATCGGGCCGGTGCACATGGCGAGACAGGCCTGCCAGTGGTCGCGATACGCGGCGGCGCCCTTGAACTGCAGGGCCATGATCGCGTCGTAGGCGATCACGCCCGGTGCATAGTGGGCCATGATGGCGTCGAGGTCACTCGAGCGCACGGCGTTCAGCCATGCCTCGACGAGGGTTTGGATCTCGCGCGCGGCGCCTTCGTCGCGGGACATGGTGGCGTTCGTCAATCCTTGCTCCCTGAGGTCGATCGGACGTGGAGCCGCGCGCCTTCAGCGTCGGCTTGACAATGTGTTGATATCAACGTTACTTCGGTCTGTCAAAACCGCAGGAAGGCATCCGGCAGGCGGTGCCGCCGACAGCCTCAACCCAGATCCCGGGGACCGATACCATGTACGTCCAGCCATATCTGTTTTTCGACGGCCGCTGCGAGGAGGCCCTCGACTTCTATCGCACGGCCCTTGCCGCAGAGGTCGAGATGATGATGCGCTTCAGCGACAATCCCGAACCGGGGGAGGGCGGCGGCTGCGGCGGTCCCCCCGGCTCCGAGGACAAGATCATGCATGCGAGCTTCCGCATCGGCGCCACCACCGTGATGGCTTCCGACGGAATGTGCCAGGGCAAGCCCGAGTTCAAGGGCATGTCGCTGTCGATCGCCGCACCGGACGTCGCCACCGCCGAGCGGCTGTTCGGAGCGCTGGAGCAGGGCGGCCAGGTGCAGATGCCGCTCGGACAGACCTTCTTCTCGCCGCGCTTCGGCATGGTCGCCGACCGGTTCGGCGTGTCCTGGATGATCGTCACCGAGGGTGCGCCGCCCGCGAACGGGGGCTGACATCCGGCCTGGCCCGCCCTATGCGGCGGCCCGGGCCCGCCGCAGGAAACCTCGATTGACAGGGCTGTGCGGGCGCATCGCGAGCCGCTCTGCGGCAAGCGCCTCGGCCATGTCGCCCAGCCCGCCCCTGATCGCGGCTTCCGTCAGCGTCCAGTCGATGACGTCGCGCTGGGCATGGCTGCCGCCGAAGCCGTTGACGATGTGTCGCGCGCGATGGAGCCGTTCGACCGCCGCCGCATGGTCGCCCTTCCAGAAAGCCGCGAAGCCCTCGATCAGCGGGAGTCCGATGCGGCGCGACCAGTCCGCAGTCTCCGCTCCGTCCTGCGTCGTCCGGTAGGCGCGCAGGATACGCTCCACCTCCGCCTCCCGCCCGGCGCCCAGATAGGCCATCGCCGCGTGCCAGTCGTTGAACGGGTAGAGGCGGCCGTCGGCATGCCGGTCCCAGAGCGCGGCGAGTTCCGTCCAGCGGTCGCCGACGTCCACGGACGACAGGTGCAGGCGCCACAGCAGCGCCGAAGCGTCGACCATGTCGAGCACGACCGCACTGCGGCCCGAACGGATCGGACCGTCATAGAGCGCCAGTGCCGCCTCCGTCTGGCCCAGGTCGAGATGGCAGAGCGCACGGTGCCACCAATTGTGCACCCGGAAGAAATTGTCGTCGCCGGCCCAGTGCGGTTCGCGCGCGATCATCCAGCCGATCCCGTCCTCGGCGCGGCCCTGCATCTCCATGACGTGGGCGACGGCGTGGTGCGCCCAGCAGTCGCGCGGGTCCATGTCCAGGGCGCGTCGACCGCTGTCTTCCGCCCGGCCGTAGTCGCCGGTCTCCTCCAGCCCGAAGGCGTGCATGCCGAGAAGAACCGAATAGCCCGGTATGTCCGGCGACCAGAACGGGAGGACCCGCGCGATCCGGTCGCGCAGGTCGCGCGCGTCGGCACGGTAGAAGTCCATGAGGTGGCCCGACTGCAGCGCCAGCAGGTCGCGCGGGAAACGGCAGCTGTGGCGGTCGAGGGCGCGGGCCGCCTCCGACCACTCCCCGCCGAGCAGCAGGTCGAGTGCCGCGACGTGCGACGCCTCGCGTTCGTCCATGCGCAGGGTCCTGGCCTTGCCCAGTTCGTCCCTGGCGGTCTGGACCGCATCGGGCTCCGTCGCCAGCCCGAACAGGTGTGCCTTGGCGATGTGCGCCATGGCGAAGTCCGGTGCCTCCGCGGCGGCAGCGTCGAGAAGGCCGACGGGGTCGCCGCGATAGACGTTGAAGCCGTCGATGGCCCGATCGTAGAGGGCCACGGCTCCGGGCGTCGCACCCGAGAGGGGATTGCCTTGGCGGTCGATGTTCATGCTGCCGCTCCATCGGTGATCGGCGGAGGATGTGACGGGGCATTCTTCCGGCCAGTGTCTCGGCTCACACCGCGACAGGCCGGCTGGGTACCGCATCTGGAGCGTTCGTGCGCTCCGGGACGGCGGGTATGCTTGCTTTCCCGCGTCGTGCTGCCCCGATACTGGCTGCGCTCGGCTCGATCCGCAAAGGCGAATCTCAGGCAATTTCGGCCGATCTTGCGCGCCCGATGTTCGAGCGCCAGGCCACGCCGTCGCTGTTCCCCACCTGCCTGGGCTTTCGATTTGCACCGGAACCGTAACCGCAACCGGACCCGAAGCTGGAATCCGAATCAGAGCCGGCTGTACGGCGGCGGAAGTCCGCCGCCGGGGCCTTCGCGCTCAGGCCGCGGACAGGACCTTTCCGTGCGTGTCGAGGAAGGCGTCGAAGGCGGCGGCGACGGCGTCGTACTCGGCATCGCCCATCGGCAGCGACAGGTTCAGCATGTTGCGCCGGGACAGGTAGACGCCACGGGCCAGCATCTCGAACTGGCAGAGCGCGCGTGCTTCGGGGCGGACGCGGCCCGTGTCCTTCGGGCGGTCGTAGGTGCCGTCGGCCAGCTGGATCATCAGCATCGAGCCGTAGCCCGTCACCGTACCGGGAACGCCGCGGGCCGCGAGGACGCCCTTCAGCCGCTCGCGCAGGCGGTTGCCGCCTTCGTTCACCCGCCGGCTCTCCTCCGGCGTCAGGACGTCGCGCAGGCCGGCGATGCCGGCCGACATGCTTAGCACGTTGTTGTTGAAGGTGCCGGCATGGCCGAAGGCATCGGGGCGCGCCGGGTCGAACCGCTGCATCAGGTCGCGCCGGCCGCCGAACGCGCCGAAGCTGAGGCCGCCGCCCAGATACTTGCCCATCGTCATCATGTCCGGCGTCACGCCCAGCACGGACTGGAAGCCGCCCGGCGCGAGGCGGGAACTCATCACCTCGTCGAAGATCATGACGACGCCGTGCCGCGCCGTTGCGTCGCGGATCGCCTTCACGAAGTCGGTCCGGGCCGGGATGCAGCCGCCACTGCCGATCATCGGCTCCATGATGACGCAGGCGAGGTCGTCGGCATGCTCAGCGATCAGGGCCGCCGTCCGCTCGGGGTCGTTGTAGGGCGCCATGACGTAGGGGAAGGGGACGTTCATGGTCGAGCCGTAGCCGCCGAAGCTCATCAGGCCGCCGTGGTAGCAGCCTTCGAACACCATCACCTTGGCACGCCCGGTGACGCCGCGCGCCGTCTGCACGGCGAAAAGGTTTGCCTCGGTTCCGGAGTTGGTGAAGCGCACCAGTTCCAGCGCCGCGAAGCGTGCGCACAGCAGTTCGGCCAACTCGGACTCGCGCGACGTCGGACCGCCGAGCACGATGCCGTGCTTCAGCGCCTCCATCACCGCCGCCTGGATCTTCGGGTTCGAATGGCCGTAGAGCGCCGCCGTCTGCTCGGAGACCGTGTCGATGTAGCGGTGCCCGTCCACGTCCACGACATGACAGCCTTCGCCGCCCGCGAGGCTCAGCGGAAAGGGCGAATAGTAGAGGACGCTGCGGGTGTTGCCGCCGGGCATGTTGCGCTGCGCGATCTCGTAGGCGGCCGCGCTCTTCGGGTTTGCGGCGACATAGCGCTCCTCGGCTTCGCGAAGGGCTGCGGCGAGGTCGTAGTTCGGCTGCGGCGCGGTCATGGCGAGGGTTCTCCGACGGCGGGGGTGCGCCATAGTAGACACGATGCGGACGGCCCGGCGAGCCTCGATCGGCCGCCGCTGCCGGAAACGGCACCTCCCCCGCATACCCGGGCGGGGTCGTGACAGCCGGCGCCGGAGCGCCTAACTTCTCCCGTGCGGGCGGCGGAGGCGGCCCGCGGCAACTGCCGGGATCCCGACGATGGCGACCGAAGAGCGCCGGCCGCCCCAGGCCGGCAATTTCTACCGCTCCGGCGTGACCGCCAAGGTCAAGTGGTTCAATCCCGAAAAGGGCTTCGGCTTCGTCTCCCCGGACGACGGCTCGCCCGACGCCTTTCTGCATGCGTCGGCTGTGAAGGCGCTGGGGCGCGAGACGCTGCCCGAGGGGGCGACAGTCGACTGCGACATCAGCAAGGGAACGAAGGGGCCGCAGGTCGCGCTGATCCATGCGGTCGACGAGAGTACCGTCCCGCGTCCGGCCGGCCGGCCGACAGGTCGCTCGCCCGGCCGCCCCGGCGGCCGTCCTGCTGGCGGCGTGGTCGGGGCAGGGCCACGCTCCGGGTCGGGCC
>JBKBLL010000214.1:0-6590 GCA_046296375.1 Alphaproteobacteria bacterium
AGAGGGGCTGCGGTCTTCCGCCCGCCACCGCATCAGCCACTATGCCAGATGCAGCGGAATGAGAGTTACAAGGGGGCCGCCGGGCCGGTCGATCCAGCCCGGATCGTCACGGACGGCGCGCCTGAGCTTCGCAGAATCGCCGACGGCGCAGGCGAGCCAGGGATCGTCGCCCGCAAGCTCGGGTGCCGCGGCGAGGAGGCGCGCAGCCACTGCCGGTCGGGGGCGGTCAGTGCCTCCGGCGATGTCGCCTGCGTAGATGAGCCGCAGCCAGGCGAGCCGGCGTTCCGCGAGATCGGCCGCAGTCGCACGCGCCCCGACGAAGCTGGCGAGATCCGTCCAGGATGCGAAGCCGTATTCGCGCGCGATGCAGGACTGGGCGTCGCGTAGGCGAAGGCGGAGGCGCGCCAGCGTCGCGTCGTCCTTGCGCCTGGCCGCGGGCAGCGCGTTTCGGAAGCGGTCGAGCGCCGCCGCATCGCCCCGGCGGTAGCGCGCGAGCAGGTCCTTGGCCTGCTTCTTCAGGTGGTCGAGGTGCGGGCGTTCGGGCAGCTGTGCCATGCGGAACCTCCGTGCGCGTCGCCGAAGATCCGCAAGTTCGGCTGCACAAAGGTTCGGCGGAGTGCCGAGAGTTGCAAGTGGGCTCAGCCCTTCCCGCGGACCCGGACGCGGCCTGCACCGCGCGACGGATGCTAGGAGAGGACGCCGGCGAGCGTCAATCGAGACGTACGAAGGCGCGCGTCTCCTGCTCCGACAGCAAGCAGCCTCATGATCGCGGTGGCGACCATCCGATGGATGTGTCGACCACTCCAGGTCAGCGATATAGCGCCCCCGCGGACTTGACAGTGACCGACGACCGTTGGGGCACCGGAACTTTTTCTCCGTGGCGGCGTTTTCGGCTTGTATTGCTTGGAAATCGTGAGCTCCAAGCGCATACGCTTGTGGTATTATGGTAAGAAGAGGTAAGCGACATGCACAGCATTATCTATATCGTCGGCCTCGTCGTGGTTGTCCTCTTCATCCTGTCGTTCATAGGGTTGTCTTGAGCCAGACCGACCGTTCCGAACATTCATGACGAGGTCCTGACGATGGTTACACCTGATATGTCTCCTCCCGTCGGTCACGGGCCAACTACCGACGGTTCCTATGTCGATTGGCCCGCCATTTTCGCTGGGGCTGTCTTCGCGTCGGCGATTTCTTTCGTTCTTTGGACGTTTGGGTCGGGAATCGGACTGTCGATGATATCGGCGGAGCCCGGCGAAGGCGTGTCGCTGCGCTGGCTGACGATCGCGACGGGCATCTGGTTCATCTGGGTCGCGATCTCAAGCTTCGCCGCGGGCGGCTATCTCGCCGGACGCCTCCGCCGCCGTATCGGCGATGCGACAGAAGATGAGGTGGAGACGCGCGATGGTGCCCACGGGGTTGTGGTGTGGGCCGTGGGCGCGCTGTTCAGCATCCTGTTGGCCCTCAGCGGCATCGGAGGATTGCTCGGTGCAGCTGCGTCGGCCACCGGCGCCGCCGCCGACACCGCCGTGTCCGTCGTCGAGGACCAGGGCGACTATTTCGCCAACCGGATTCTGCGGCGCACCACGGGCGGCGGTATCTCGCCCGAGGCCCGCGAGGAAGTGACGATCATTCTCGCCCGAAGCATCGCGCAGGGCAGGCTCGCGGACGATGATCGCGCGCATCTTGTCCGGATGGCCTCCTTCGAGACCGATACCCCGCCCGAAGAGGTCGAAGCCCGCGTAAATGCCGTCCTCGCAGATGTCGAGGCTGCCCGCCAGGAGGTCATCGAGGCTGCCGAGCAGGCGCGGATCGCCGGCCTGATCGCCTCCTTCGTCATCGCGGCCACCCTGCTCGTCAGCGCTGCCGCCGCGTACTTCGCGGCAGGCTACGGTGGTCAGCATCGCGACCAGAACGTCGGCTTCCGCTCATTCGGTAGGCCCCGCAGGGTGTGATTCTCTCAATCCACAGAGGAAGTAATGCTATGTTTGCAATCATTGCGTGGCTCCTAGGAGCGCCGCTCCTCGTCGTCCTCATCATCGCGTTGCTGATGTAAGGCGGCTACTCTGACGGGGCCGATAAGCAGAAGGCCTGCACCGCCGGTGCAGGCCTTCAGCGTGTCCCCGCCGTATCCCGGAATCACACTGCGACCGCCCGCGAAGCCGCCTCATCGCGTCGGTGGTTGACGTTCAGTGGCTGGCGGCGGTGCCGCCGGCCACTTCCAGATCGAATGCGGCGGCGAGGAGGGCCTTGGTGTAGTCGCTGCGCGGCCGGTCGAAGATCGTCTGGGCGTCGCCCTGTTCGACCACCTTGCCGTCCTTCATGACGATGAGTTCGTCGGCCAGAGCCCGGACCACCTTCAGGTCGTGGCTGATGAACATATAGGCGAGGTCGTGCCTCGCCTGCAGATCGCGCAGCAGGTCGACGATCTGCGCCTGGACCGACATGTCGAGCGCCGACGTCGGCTCGTCCAGCACAAGGAACCGCGGCTTCAGCACCATGGCACGGGCGATCGCGATGCGCTGGCGCTGCCCGCCGGAGAATTCGTGCGGGTAGCGCTCCGCCATGGCGGGATCGAGGCCGACTTCGCCCAGCGTCTGCTCGATGAGGGAACGGCGCTCGTCCGCGTCGCCGCCCAGGCCGTGGACCTTCAGTCCCTCCTCGACGATCTGGCCCACCGTCATGCGCGGGCTGAGGCTGCCATAGGGGTCCTGGAAGACGATCTGCATCGACCGGCGCAGCGGTCGCAGCCGCCGCCAGTCCATGCCCTGGATCGGGCGCCCGGCGAAGTAGATGCCGCCCTCGCTGCGCTCCAGCCGGAGCAGGGCGAGGCCCAGCGTGGTCTTGCCGGAACCGCTCTCGCCGACCACGCCGACCGTGTGGCCGGCGCGGATGGTGGTGGAGATGCCGTCGACGGCCTTCACATGGCCGATCGTGCGGCGGAGCACGCCGGCCTTGATCGGAAACCAGACCCGCACTTCCTCGGCGCGGACGATTTCCTCCGCGTCCGACCGGGCGGCGAGCGGCTTGCCCTTGGGCTGCGCCGCCAGCAGCTTACGGGTGTAGGCGTGGCGGGGACGGTCGAAGACCTCGCGCGTCTCGCCCTGTTCGACGATCTCGCCCGCCGTCATGACGCAGACCCGGTCGGCCATCTTGCGGACGATGGCGAGGTCGTGGGTGATCAGCAGCATGGCCATGCCGAAGCGCCGCTGCAGGTCCTTCAGCAGGGCCAGGATCTGGGCCTGGATGGTGACGTCGAGCGCCGTGGTCGGCTCGTCGGCGATCAGCAGATCGGGCTCGTTGGCGAGTGCGGTGGCGATCATCACCCGCTGGCGCTGCCCGCCTGAAAGCTGGTGCGGATAGGCCTTCAGCCGCTGCTCCGGGTCGCGGATACCGACGAGGCGCAGGAGTTCCAGGGTGCGGGTGCGGGCCGCGGCGCCGCTCATCCCCTTGTGCAGCAGCAGCGGCTCACTCACCTGCCGGTCGATCGTGTGCAGCGGGTTGAGCGACGTCATCGGCTCCTGGAAGATCATCGCCGCCCGGTCGCCGCGTACGCGGCGCAGCGTGCGCTCCGGCGCCCCGACCAGTTCCGTCCCGTCGAAGCGGATGCTCCCCTTGGGATGCGACGCGACGGGATAGGGCAGGATCTGCAGGATCGACAGGGCGGTCACCGACTTCCCTGAGCCGCTCTCGCCCACCAGGGCGACAGTCTCCCCCCTGGCGATGTCGAAGCCGACGCCGCGCACCGCGTCGACATGGCCTTCGGGCGTGCGGAACCGGACGTGCAGGTCCTGCACGCTCAGCAGCGGGGGCGGGGGCGCGGCCGACGCCGCACCGTCCATGGAGCCACGGTCGCGCAGCGGCGGCGGGTCGACCCGTTCGGCGGGGGCGCGCATGGCCTAGAGCTTGATCCCGCGCAGGAAGCCGGACCGGGCGCGTGCGCCCGCCATGACGAAGCCGAGGTCGTTGCCGGCGAGGATGAAGCGCATCCCGAGGCGGATGTACTTTTCCGACAGTTCCTGGTCGTAGATGCCGCCCATGCCGGGAATCTTCCCGTTGTTGCGACAGGCGGCGAAGACGGTGTCGTAGGCCTTCGCCACCTGCTCGTCGCCGAACCTGCCGGGAATTCCCATCTCCGCGCAGAGGTCGTTCGTGCCTATCAGGAGGACGTCGACGCGGGGCACGGCCGCCATCGCGTCGGCGTTGGCGATCGCTTCCGGGCTCTCCAGCATCACGACGGTGAGGGTCTCCGCGTTGATCAGCCTGGTCGTGTCGGCGACCGGCAGCGACTCGTACTCCAGCTGCGCCATCCCGCCAGCGACCGAGCGGTGCCCGAGCGGGGGATAGAGGCACTGGCTGACGACGCGCTCCGCTTCCGCCGCGGTCTGCACATGCGGCACGACGATACCCTGCGCGCCGGCATCGAGCGGGCGGCTGGCGTGGAAATGCTCGTGGCTCGGCGCGCGCACGATGGGCGTGATGCCGGCATCGATCCCGGCGACGCACAGCTGGGCCGCCGTCTCCATCGACATGGAATTGTGCTCCATGTCGATGAACAGCCAGTCATAGCCGCAGACCTTCATGATCTTGGCCGTATCGACGGTACGGGCCTGGCGCAGGCCGACGCCGAGGGCGATTTCGCCGGCCTGAAGCTTGGCCTTGGTCAGGTTTCTGACGATGGGCATGGGGTGCTCCCGTTCGGATGTTGTGACGTCAGACCGGCGGCCGGCGTCCCCGCCAGGGGCGCGCTTCCTCGAAGAGCGCCGCGGCACGCAGGATACGGGCGTCCGACAGCCAGGGGCCCACGATCTGGAGCCCGACCGGCAGGCCGTCCGCGGTCCAGCCGCAGGGCACCGTGATCGCCGGATGGCCGGTCAGGTTGAAGGGATGCGTGTAGGGATACCAGCCGTCGCGCAGGCCGCCCGCCGGGGTACCCTCTATCTCGATCGGCGCCATCGGGTCCTGATCGGCCGGCAGTGCCGGCCGCGACAGCGTCGGCGTGGCCAGGAGGTCGATGTTTTCGAACCAGGCCTCCACCTCGCGGTAGACGCGGGTGCGCAGGGCCATGGCATCCTGCACGTCGACCGCGCTGAACCCGGCGCCCTCCGCCATCCAGGTGCGCAGGCTCGAACTCATGCGGTTGCCGAGCCGCTTCTCCAGAGCGCCGAAGCGGCTCGCCCAGATCGAGAAGGTGAGAGGGCCCCAGACCGGCAGCGTGTTGGTGAACGGCGCGTCGTGGTCGACGACCTCCGCGCCGAGGTCGGCCAGCGCCCGGACGCCCGTCTCGCACAGCGCCAACGTTTCGGAATCGATCCGCGCGTTGCCGAGGAGCGGCCGCCAGCCGACACGCACGCCCTTCATGTCGCCGCGGGGTCGGCCGGCGGCGGCGAGGCCGGGCATCGTCCTGCCGAGGGAATGGGGATCGCTGCGGTGCGGTCCGGCCATCGCATCCAGCATCAGCGCGGTGTCGGCGACGGTGCGCGCCATCGGCCCGACATAGGCGAGCAGGCCGAACACGTCCGGGGTCTGGTCGTGCGGCACCACGCCCAGCGTCTGCTTCATGCCGACGATACCGCAGCAGGCGGCCGGGATGCGGACCGATCCGCCGCCGTCGGTGCCGACGGCCAGGGGCGCCATGCCTGCCGCCACCGCGGCCCCCGCGCCGCCCGACGAACCACCGCACGTCCGCGAGCCATCCCAGGGATTGACGGTGCGGCCGAAGAGGGGCGCCTCGGTCAGCGGCTTGTGGCCGAACTCGGGCGTGGTCGTCTTGCCGATCAGGATGGCGCCGGCGGCCTTGAGCCGGGCCACCGCGACGATGTCGGCCTCCGGCACGTTGTCTTCGTAGCCGTGGCTGCCGAACGTCGTGCGCACGCCCGCCGTGTTGCACAGGTCCTTGACCGAGAAGGGGACGCCGTGCAGTGGCCCTGGCGTCGCGCCGCTCATGAGCGCCTGCTCGGCCGCCCGCGCGTCGTCCAGGGCGCGCTCGGCGGAGACGGTGACGAACGCGTTGAGGCCGGGCTGGAGCCGGTCGATCCGCGCCAGCACGGCCCGGGTCGCCTCGACCGGCGATACGGCGCGCGAGGCGATCAGTTCCGCCAGTTCGGTGGCGGGCGTGAAGCAGAGTTCCGTCTCGTCCATTCCGTCCTCTCGCCGCGCCGACGGGCCGCGGCGGCCCGACCGAGCGGAGCTTAGCGTTCGCGGTCCGCGAGGGAAACGCTCTCGGGTCGCGGCGGGGATTTCGTCGGGGCATGACGGCGCCGGGTCGACGAGGTGTCGGCCATCATTGAACCTTCACGTCCCTGCCGCGGTTTCTCAACGCGATCGGGTCCAGCCTCCGTCGCACATGTCCCGATACCCGCCGTCACATTCAGGAGACCGACTTTCTCATGCGTCGCGTGAACATCGTCCAGCCCCTCACTCGTACCCTCATCGTCCGCCGGCCGGGCCGTAGCGCTCCCTGCGAAGCGTCCCGTTCGGGTGCCACGGCATCCGGGGAGGGCATGGAGAGCGAGGCGTCGGTTGCCCCGGGTTCGCGTGTCACATCACGCGAGGATCGATCGGCAAATCTCTGATAAGGATCAGCGATCGCT
>JBKBLL010000215.1:0-6561 GCA_046296375.1 Alphaproteobacteria bacterium
CTCCTCGTCATCCTCAACGCCATCCTCAGGGACAAAACCCCGTGGCAAAACGCTTGACCGACAAGACAGTCGCTCACTCCTTACGACGCCATGCGGCCTCTGTCTGCCCCCAGTCTCAGACGATCGCGCCCTCCACGCCGGCCTTGGCCCGAACCGGGATCCTCAGATAGCGCACGCCGTTGTCGTCGGCCTGCGGAAACCTGCCCGCGCGAATGTTCACCTGGATCGACGGCAGCAGTAGGGTGGGCGCCGCCAGCGACGCGTCGCGCCGGGTCCGCATCGCCACGAACGCCGCCTCGTCCACGCCATCCCGGACGTGAACGTTGCCCGCGCGCTGTGCCGCCACGGTGGTTTCCCAGGCATAGTCCTCGCGACCCGGCGCCTTGTAGTCGTGGCACATGAAGAGCCGCGTCTCGGCCGGCAGGGCAAGCAACCTGCGGATGGAGCGGTAGAGGAGGCCGGCGTCGCCGCCCGGAAAATCGGCCCGCGCCGTGCCGTAGTCCGGCATGAACAGCGTATCGCCGACGAAGACGGCATCGCCGATCCGGTAGCTGATGTCGGCCGGCGTATGTCCCGGCGTATGCAGCACCTCGACCTCGAGCGAACCGATGGCGAAGCGATCACCATCTTCGAACAGGTGGTCGAAGTCGCTGCCGTCGGTCCTCAGGTCGGGCGTGTTGAAGATCGGGCGGAAGATCCGCTGAACGTCCCGGATGTGCGCGCCGATGCCGATCCGCGCCCAGGTCTTCGCCTTGATGTAGGGCGCGCCCGAAAGGTGGTCCGCATGGGCGTGCGTCTCCAGGGTCCAGACGATGCGCCAGCCGGCGGATTCCGCCGCCGCGAGGATCGCCTCGACCGAGCGGACGTCGACCTCGCCGGCCTTGTGGTCGTAGTCGAGCACCGGATCGATCACCGCCGCGGCGCCTCCGGCAGGGTCGGCGACCAGATAGCTGACCGTGTTGGTCGGCTCGTCGAAGAAGGCCCGGATGACGGGCGCGGGCTTGTCGGCCATGGCAGGTCTCCTGGAGGTGAACCGCTACTTGACGGATATGGGAGTGCACCTTACTTGAGCAATATCTAATTTAGAGAATACTAATGGATGACCGTGCCGCACCGCTAGACCCCGCCGCTTTCGCCGCAAAGGCCGCGGCGGTGGCAGGAACACTGAAGGCGCTGGCCAACCCGCGGCGCCTCGCCATTCTCTGCCGGCTCGCCGAAAGCGGCGAAGCGACAGTCGGCAGCCTCGCCGTCGCCGTGGGCCTCAGCCAGTCCGCGCTGTCGCAGCATCTGGCCCGCATGCGCCAGGAAGGAATCGTGGCTTTCCGACGCGACGCGCAAACGCTCTGGTACCGCATCGACGACCCCCGCATCGCCGCCCTCATGGCGGAACTCTACCGCCTCTACTGCGGCGATGCCGCCCCGCCCCAGAAGCAGAAGGAAGACTGAACGATGAAGGCCGTCACCCCAGCGGAAACCCGTGCCCTGCTCGACCGCGGTGCAGCACTCGTCGATATCCGCGAACCGGGCGAGCACGCGCGCGAGCGGATCCCGGGAGCCCGCTCGATCCCTCTATCGCGCTTCGACGCCGCCACGCTGCCGGACGCCGCGATCCTCGTATTCCACTGCCGCTCCGATGCGCGCACGCGCGCCCATGCAGCCGAGTTCGAGGCTGCCGCGCAGCGGGAGGCCTATTTCCTCGCCGGCGGGCTCGACGCATGGAAGAAGGCGGGCCTTCCCGTCGAAGTGGACCGGGCGCAACCGCTGGAACTCATGCGCCAGGTGCAGATCGCGGCGGGCTCGCTCGCCCTTGCCGGCGCGATCCTGGGCTTCGCCCTCGATCCCGCCTTCCATCTCCTGTCCGGCTTCGTCGGCGCGGGCCTGATCTTCGCCGGCGTGACCGGGTGGTGCGGCATGGCCCGGTTGCTGACGCTGGCACCGTGGAACCGGCACGCGGCCGCCTGACGAGGGGGCCTGCGTCACCGCCCTGTTCGCCGGCTCCGTCGTCCTGGGCGGGATCTACGCGAGGGCGCGCGCCGCCTTCCCGCTCGTAGCGGGCTGATGCGGCCTCGCGCGGCCCCGTCAGAGGACTTCGAGCATCTCGGCGACCAGCGGATGCCGCACCACGTCCTGCTTGTCGAGGCGGACCACCTCCACCCCGCCGAGCATGGCGAGCCGCCCGGCGATGTCGGCCAGACCGGACAGTTCCGGCAGGAGGTCCGACTGATCCGGGTCGCCGGTGATGACCATGGTGGAGTGCCAGCCGAGGCGCGTCAGCAGCATCTTGATCTGGCCGTAGGTGCAGTTCTGCGCCTCGTCGATCACGATGAAGCAGTTGTTCAGCGTCCGCCCGCGCATATAGGCGATCGGTGCGATCTCGATCGACCCGTCGCCCATCAGGGTTTTGAGGCGCTTACCGCCCAGCCGGTCGCCGAGCGCGTCGTAGAGCGGGCGCAGATAGGGGTGGAGCTTCTCCTCCATCGTCCCCGGCAGATAGCCCAGATTCTCGCCGGCCTCGACCGCCGGCCGCGACAGGACGATGCGGGCGACCTGTCCCGCCCCCAGCGCCTCGACCGCGGCCGTGACGGCGAGGTAGGTCTTGCCAGTACCCGCAGGGCCGAGCGCCAGGGTCAGGTGGCTGCGGGCCATCGCGTCCATCAGCCGCTTCTGCCCCGGACTCTGGGGCCGGACGTTGCGCACGAAGCTCTGCTCGCGATGGGCGTCGATCGGGTCCCAGCGGCCGCCTTCGATCGGGGTCAGCTGATTGCGGTGGTCGTCGAGACGCACGGCTACGCCGGCGCGGCTGGAACGCTTTGCCATCTGGGCCTCTGTCGCTGAGGGTAGGGAAACGAAAACGGCGCCTTCCTTGGGAAGGCGCCGTCGCGAAGGGAAGCGTCGGAAGCTACCGCACCGGGAACCGGCGGTGCCGCCGAGGCTGCCGCCGATGGCCCGGATGCGCGCCCCAGGGCGCGGGCAAGGTCCCTGAAGGAAGATGCGGCTGCCACGGTGGCCCCGTCCCGTTGAACTCCCGAGGAAAGCCTAGCCCAGGGTCGGCCGACCCGCACTAGTTTTTGTGTTGTGCTTTCATGACGCCTACCAGATGCGCGATCCTGGGTCAGGCGACCCTGTAGCGGTCGATAATTGTCCGGTCGATCTCCAGCCCCAGGCCCGGGCCGGTCGGGATGCGCACCATCCCGCGGTCGTGCGCCAGCGGCGCCCCGGCCAGCGCGTCGCGGAACGGATTGAAGGTCTGCTCGTATTCGAGCAGCGGCGGGATCGGCTTCAGGCAGGGCGGGCAGTCGGGCAGCGACGCCAGGAAGTGCAGGGTGGCCGCCATGCCGACCGCCGTGCCCCAGGCGTGCGGCACCAGTTCGACCCAGTGCGACTGTGCCATCGCCGCGATCTTCTTGCACTCGGTCAGGCCGCCCGCGGCACAGACGTCGGGCTGGATCACGTCCATCGCCCGCCGCTCGATGATGTGGCGGAAGCTGTAGCGCGTGAACTCGTTCTCGCCGCCAGCCACCGCCATGTCGAGGGCGCGTGAGACCTCGACATAGCCGTCGATATCCTCGGGCGAGATCGGCTCCTCGAACCAGTGGACGCCCAGCTTCTCCAATTCGCGGCCGATATTGATCGCCTGAGGGACGGTGAAGCAGTGGTTCGCGTCGACCATCAGCAGCACGTCGTCGCCGATCGCCTCCCGCACGGCGGCGACGCGCGCGATGTCGCGGCGCGGATCGCCCAGGCCGATCTTCATCTTGATCGCGCCGAAGCCGTCGGCGACATAGCCCTGCGCCTCCTCCACCGCCTCCTCGATGATCCGGTCGAAATCGCGGAAATAGAGGCCGGTCGCATAGGCCTGCACCGTGTCGCGGAAGCAGCCGCCCAGCAGCTTGTGCACCGGCTTGCCGCAGTCCTTGCCGATGATGTCCCACAGCGCGATGTCCACCCCGCTGATCGCCGAGATGGTCATGCCGGTAAGGCCGTAGTCCTTCACCTTGTTGTAGAGGGCCTCCCAGATCACCTCGACGTCGAAGGGATCGCGGCCGACGACCGACGGCTTCAGCAGCGTGTCGACGATCGTCTTGTTGACGGCCGCCGGACCGTAGCAGTCGCCCCAGCCGGTGATGCCGGCGTCGGTGCGGATCTCGACCAGGCAGGCGCCCTTGGTCTTGTAGTACCAGCCGCGCGACGAGGTGAACGGCTCGTCCACGTCGACGGACAGCTGGTGCGTGACCACGTCGGTGATCTTCATCGCCCCTCCCCCGGATGGCGGCCCCGCGCCGCGCTCGCGGCGGTTTCGGGGGTCGCTGCCTAAACCGACGTCTTGCGCGCCTCGACCGTGTCCATGTCGTCGTCGGGCCTGTCCATGGAGAACACGTTGTCCAAGACCGTGTAGTCCATGTAGCCGAGGCGCGCGATCGGCCGGTACTTCATCATGTCCACGCGCCCGTCGACGATGATGTCGTCGCTGATATGCACGCCGACGACGCGCCCGAACACGACGTTGTTCTCGATCTTCGGGCTGGTGCTGGGCAGGCGCACGCGCTGCATGAAAACACATTCGAGCGCGACCGGCGCCTCCTTCACCCGCGGCACCTTCACGTGCACGCAGGGTTCGGCCGTCAGGCCCGTCACGGCGAACTCGTCCACCTCCGGATCGAAATGCGCCGAACTCAGATTCATCTGGTCGCGCAGGTCGTAGCTGCAGAGATTGACGACGAACTCGTTGGTCTTCTCGATATTGGTCAACGTGTCCTTGGCGTCGCCGCGGTTCGGCCGCGGCCCGTTCGGCGCGAACACGATGGTCGGCGGGAACTCCGCGACGGCGTTGAAGAAGCTGTAGGGTGCGAGATTGAGCACGCCGTCGACGCTCTTCGTGCTGACCCAGGCGATCGGCCGTGGCGCCACCAGCGCCTTCAGCGGGTTGAACTTCAGCCCGTGCTTTCGCGGATCGTCATAGAACATGCCTGCACCGTACGCTGCGTGATCGCCCGGCGAGTGTGCCCCAGGGGGTCGGCCGGAACAATGCCGACCGCACGGCCGGCGGTGCGGCACCGGCCCGTCCCCCCCCGCAGGGGGACCTTGGTAGCCCCGCCCGGCTTGCCTATTATCCGCCGCGCAGAGCTTCCCGGCGCACCGCCGCCACCCCCCGACAGCGAGGACCATCGCCATGCCCAGGGCTCCCGACGCACAGGCGATCCCACAGGCGGCCCCGAGGGCCGCACGCCGATGACCTCGGCACGAACCACGATCGGGGAGCGCGCGCGCCTGCTCGACGCGGCCTGCGACATCGCACGGGCCGCGGGCGGCGTCATCATGCCCTATTTCCGCGACCCGGCGCTGGCGACCCGCCGCAAGGCCGACGCATCGCCCGTGACGGTCGCCGACGAGGAAGCCGAGGCCGTGATCCTGGAGGGGCTCGCGCGGCTGACGCCCGGCGTCCCCGTCGTGGCCGAGGAGGAGGTCGCGGCCGGTCGCGTTCCCGACATCTCCGGCGGCCGGTTCTGGCTGGTCGACCCGCTCGACGGTACCAAGGAATTTCTCGCGCGCCGCCCCGAGTTCACGGTGAACCTGGCGCTGGTCGAGGATCGACGGCCGGTGCTGGGCGTCGTCTACGTCCCCGCGGCCGACGACCTGTACGCCGGCGGTATCGGCGTCGGCGCCTATATGGAACCGGCAGGCGCCGAGCGCCGACCGATCGCGGCGCGGCGGGTCGATCCGGAAGGCGTCACGGTCGCCGTCAGCCGCACCTACGGCAGCGGCGTCCAGCTGTCCACGTTCCTGTCCCACTATGTCGTGACGGACCAGATCACGGCCGGCAGCTCCATCAAGTTCTGCCTGATCGCGCGGGGCGTGGCCGACATCTATCCGCGCTACGGCGGCTCCTCGGAATGGGACACAGCCGCGGGACACGCGGTTCTGGCGGCCGCGGGCGGCACGGTCACCGACACCGCCGACCGTACCGAACTCACCTATGCCAAGCCGCGCTTCAGCAATCCCGACTTCATCGCCTGGGGCCGGCGCGCCTGACGCGCTGGGGCCGGGCCGCCGGGTCGGTCTAGCCGGAACTCGCACGAGAAAGGGCCGGCGGGGTGCCCCCCCCGCCCCACGCCTCAACCAACAAGCACCCACTACAATGGGCGGGGGGGTTGCCCCGCCGGCCCTTCTCGTCTCGAAAGATCGCCCGTTACTGGAGGACGATCTCGACGCGCCGGTTCTGCGGCTCGCGCACGCCGTCGGCCGTCGGCACGAGCGGGTCGCTCTCGCCGCGAGCGAAGACCGCGATCTCGCGCTCGGACACGCCGTTGCGGATCAGTTCCGCACGGACGGACTGGGCACGACGCTCCGACAGGCGCTGGTTGTACTGCGCCGAGCCGGCACGGTCGGTGTGGCCGGTCACGTTGATACGGGTGACCTGCGCCGCCTGGGCGTTCTCGGCCGCGGTGCGGACGATCCGCTGGGCCTCGGAGGTGAGGTCCGACCGGTCGAAGTCGAAGAACACGAGGTACGAGCGCACGACCTGCTGCGGCGCCGGGGCCGGCGGCGGGGCCGGCGGCGGGG
>JBKBLL010000216.1:0-6562 GCA_046296375.1 Alphaproteobacteria bacterium
GACGCTCGCCCGTGATGAAGGCCCTGCCCGACATCCGGACCGCCAACAAGGTGGTCGAACTGATCCTCAAAAACGCCTCGATCGCCGTCACCGGCATCTGGCAGGCGGACGACGACGGGGTGCTCAACCCGGCGACGGTCCGGCTCGTACCGGGCGCCATCATCCCGAAGGCGCAGGGGTCCTCCGGCCTGACGCCGCTCGCCGCACCCGGACGGTTCGACGTGTCCCAGCTCGTCCTCGACGATCTGCGCGCCCGCATCCGCCACGCCCTGCTGGTCGATCGGCTCGGCCCCGTCGCGGCACCGCACATGTCCGCGACCGAAGTCCTGCAGCGGTCGGCGGAAACGGCCCGCGTCCTCGGCGCCACCTACGGGCGGCTGCAGTCCGAACTGCTGTCGCCCATGGTGATGCGCGGCCTCGCCATCCTGCGCCGGCGCGGCGAGGTGCCGGACATCCGCATCGACGGGCGTCTCGTGACGCTCGCCTACCGGTCGCCACTCGCCATGGTCCAGGCCGAAGCCGAGGTCCGCGCGACGCTGACCTGGATGGAAGCGGCCACGGCGCTGGGCCCGGAGGCGGCGGCGATCGTCGATGGCCCCGCCGCGGCCCGCTGGATCGGGCGGCGCCTCGGCGTCCCGGCCGAACTCATGCGGGAGCCAGGGCATGGCTTCTGACGAGACCGCACGCGCCTACGCCCGCACCTTCGCCGGCCCCCATGGCGAGGCCGTCCTCGCCCATCTGCGGGCCGCCACGATCGGGCGCCGCCTCGGGCCCGAGGCGAGCGAGGCCTTCCGCCCGGTCGACCCGGCCCTCGTCGCCGCCATCGAGGCGCTGATCGTCCGCGGACGCGGCTAGCAGCCCCTCCCCCCGGCTTCCCGAACGCTGCGCGCCGCCGCGACCGGCACCGCGCCGGAGATGCCGCCACCACCAACCTCACGAAAGGACCATCATGACCGAAACCATCCTCGATCCGGCGCCCGCGGCGCCGGAACCGGTGGTCCCGGAACCCCCAGCGCCGGCCCCCGCCGGGCCGCCGGCCCGTCCCGACCATGTGCCGGAGGTCTTCTGGGATCCGCACGCCGGGCAGGTCCGCGTCGACGACCTCGCCCGCGCCTATGCGGAACTGGCCGCGGCGGAACGGCCCCCCGAGACGGCCGACGGCTACGACTTCCCCGTGCCGGAGACGCTCGGCGCGACCGATCCCGAGATCGACCGCCGCCTGCACGCCGCGGGCTTCACCAACGCGCAGGCCAGGCTGGTCTACGACCTTGCCGCCGAGGTCGTCGCACCGCTGGTCGGCTCGGCCGCCGCAGCGTTCGAGGCGGACCGGCAGACCGAGCGCCTGGAGCGGGCTTTCGGCGGCGCGGACCGCTGGCGCGAGGCCTCCCGCCAGCTGCTCGCCTGGGGCAAGGCCAATCTGCGCCCCGACATGCTGCACGCCCTCTCCACGACCTACGAGGGCGTCATGGCGCTGAAGCAGATGATGGCGTCCGGCGAACCCGCCGTCCTGGGCCACGGCCCGGCACAGCCGCCCGAGGACGAGGACGGCCTGCGCGCCCTGATGCGCGATCCGCGCTACTGGCGCGATCGGGATCCCAGGCTCGTCAACCATGTCGAGGAAGGCTTCCGGCGCCTCTACGGCGACGCTCGCTGACGCGCTCCCGGAGCAAGACAGGAACAAAAGGAGATCATCGCGATGTCCACCTCCATCGACCAGGCGTTCGTGCGCCACTTCCAGGCCGACGTGCACATGGCCTACCAGCGACTCGGCTCGAAGCTGCGCCAGACCGTGCGCTCGAAGGGCAACATCAAGGGCAGCTCGACGACCTTTCAGCGCGTCGGCACCGGCACGGCGGCGACCAAGTCGCGGCACGGCCAGATCCCCGTGATGAACCTCGATCACACGCCGGTGGAGTGCTTCCTCTACGACTACTATGCCGGCGACTGGGTGGACCGGCTGGACGACATCAAGGTGAAGTCCGACGAGCGCCAGGTCATCGCGAACGCAGGCGCCTACGCGCTCGGCCGCAAGACCGACGAACTGATCATCAAGCAGCTGGACGTCTCGACCAACTATGCCGGCGGGGCGAGCGACGGCCTGACCAAGGCCAAGGTGCTGGAGGCGTTCGAAAAGCTCGGCGGTGCCGACGTGCCCGACGACGGCCAGCGCTATGCCGTCATCGGCTGGAAGCAGTGGAGCCAGCTGCTCGACATCGAGGAGTTCGCCAATGCCGACTATGTCGGCGCGGACGAACTTCCCTGGCGCGGCACCCAGGCGAAGCGCTGGCTGGGCACGCTCTGGATGCCCCATTCCGGCCTCAGCCTCGCCGGTTCGGCGCGGCTTTGCCACTGGTACCACAAGACCGCGATCGGCCACGCCTCGGGCGCCGAGGTGGCGTCCGACATCACCTGGCACGGCGACCGCGCCGCCTGGTTCGTCGCCAACTCGATGAGCCAGGGCGCGGTGATCGTCGACGCGGCCGGCGTCGTGACGATGCGGTGCACGGAGAGCTGACCGGGGCTCGTTCCCCTCCCGTGCTTCGAGACGCGCCCTGTGGGCGCTCCTCGGCACGAGGGCCTGCCGAACCCAATCCGACCATCAGGACCGCCTCGTGCCGCGTCTCGAAGCACGGGGCGGGCCGGCCCAAGAAAGGATCCCCCATGGCCTTCCAGTCCCGCAACCTCTCGGTCATCGCCTACGCCAACGGCTTCACCCTCTGGCAGTACGGCAGCGCCACCGACGCGATCGCGGCGATCGTGGCCTCCGGCTACTTCAACGAGGCCGCACCCATGCTGCGCGTCGCCGACCTGATCGTCATCGCCGACAGCGCCGGCTCGGCCGGCATCCGCCGTGTGGCGACCAACGCGGGCGGCACCGTCACCGTCGCGGCGACGGCGTAGCCGCATGCCGGAGCGCGGGCGCCCGCCCGCCCCGTGCTGCGGTCCGCAGACGGCGAAGCAGGGTGCGGGCGAGACGCCCGCGCTCCGAAACCATGCCTTTCAGGAGCATCCCATGGCGCTGACCGCACTCGCCCTCTGTTCGCGCGCGCTGCTGAAGCTGGGCGCGGCACCCATCGCCTCGTTCGAGGAAGGGACCGCCGAAGCCGAAGTAGCGGCCAACCTCTATCCCTCGACCCGCGACGCCATGCTGTCGGCCCACCCGTGGGGCTTCGCCACCGGGCAGGTGCGGCTGGCGCGTCTCGCCGCCGTTCCGGTCGCCGACCATGCCCATGCCTTCCAGCTGCCGGCCGACTTCCTGCGCGCCCTGTCGGCCGGCGGCACGCCCTACCGCATCGCCGAGCGGCGCCTGCACGCCTCGGCCGAGACGGTCGTGCTGACCTACATCTTCCGCCCGGCCGAGGCCGACTTCCCACCCTTCTTCGATCAGGCGCTGATCGCGCGGCTGGCGGCCGAGTTCTGCGCGCCGGTCACCGAGAGCACCGGCCGCACGCAGCTCCTCTTCCGCCTCGCCGAGGAGGAGCTGCGTCGCGCCCGACTGATCGACGCCCAGCAGGAGACCGCGCAGGCCCTGGAGCGCTTCCCCCTGGTAGAGGTGCGGCGATGAGCCGGGTCGATCATCTGAAAACCAGCTTCATCGCCGGCGAACTCGCCCCCGACCTGCTCGGTCGCGGCGAGATCGCCGCCTATGCCGACGGGGCGGCCCGACTGCGCAACGTCTTCATCCGGCCGACGGGCGGCGTGGCGCGACGGGCCGGAACGCGCTTCGTCGCGCCGGCGCGCGGGCCGGGCCGCCTCGTCGCGTTCGAGTTCAACACCGAGCAGACCTACCTGCTGGTGCTGACGGACGGATGGATCGACGTCCTGCGCGACGGCGAGCCGGTCGCGTCGGTAGCCTCGCCCTGGGCGGCGGCGCATCTGGCCCAGCTCGCCTGGACCCAGTCGGCCGACACGCTCCTCGTCGTCCATCCCGACCTGCCGCCGCGGCGCGTCACCCGGACGGCGGAGACGGACTGGACCGTCGTGGAATGGTCCTTCACCGAGGAGGAGGGACGCCTCGGCGTGCCGTTCCACCGCTTCGGAGCACCGGACGTCACGCTGACGCCGAGCGCGGCGACGGGCAGCATCACGCTCACCGCGTCGGGCGCGCACTTCCTCCCCGCCCATGCCGGCCAGCGGTTTCGGCTGAAGCGCCGCCAGGTCGAGATCGACGCCGTCCTGTCGCCGACCGAGGCGACCGCCACGGTGAAGGATGATCTTGAGGACACCGACGCCGCCGCCGACTGGGACGAGGCCGCCGTCTCGCCCGTCCGCGGCTGGCCGGCCACGGTCTGCTTCCATCAGGACAGGCTGGTGCTGGGCGGCAGCCGCGACCTGCCGAACCGGCTGTGGCTGTCCAGGTCGGGCGACCTGTTCAACTTCGACCTCGGCACCGGCCTCGACGACGAGGCGATCGAGTTCCCGATCCTCTCCGACCAGGTGAACGCGATCCGTGCGGTGTTCTCCGGCCGCCATCTCCAGGTTTTCACCTCGGGGGCGGAGTGGATGGTGACCGGCGAGCCGGTCACGCCCGCCGCTCTCCAGCTGCGGCGCCAGACCCGGGTCGGCTCGATCGTGGCGCGTCAGGTGCCGCCCCGCGACGTCGACGGCGCGACCCTGTTCGCGGCCCGAAACGGCCGGGAACTGCGGGAGTTCCTGTTCGCCGACATCGAGCAGGCCTATCAGGCGATGGACCTCGCCCTGCTCGCCCGGCACGCCTTCCGCGATCCGGTCGACCAGGACTACGACCCGGCCGAGCGGCTCTTCCACGTCGTCCTCGCGAACGGGACGCTCGCCACCCTCACCGTCTATCGCGGCGAACGGGTCACGGCCTGGACCTTCCAGTCGACGGAGGGCGCCTTCCGCGCCGTGGCGGTCGCGGGCGACGCGGTCTGGCTTCTGGTCGAGCGCGCGGACGAGTTCCTGATCGAGACGTTCGACGCGGACCTGCTCTGCGACAGCGCGCTCGCGGGCGACAGCGAGGCGCCGGCGTCCCTGTGGGGCGGGCTCGACCATTTGGAGGGCCGCAGGGTGCGCATCGTCGCCGACGGCACGCTGCGGCCGGACGCCGTGGTCGTCGGCGGGACGATCGAACTGGACGCCCCGGCACGGCATGTCGCGGCCGGCCTCGCCTACAGCCACGAGATCGAACCGCTGCCGCCGGCTTTCGGCGAGACCGGCCTTCAGGGCCGGACCTGGCGCCCGGTGGAGATCGCCTTCCGCCTTCTCGACACCGGCGCGCTGCGGCTCGACCTGGGCCGCGGCTTCGCCGACCTGCCCTTCCGCCGGATCGGACCGACGGGCGTGCTGGACGGGCCGGCCCCGCGCTTCACCGGCGACCGGCGCGTGCGCGCGGTCGGCTGGCAGCGCGGCGAGGTGCGGCCCGTCTGGCGGATCGTCCAGGACGCGCCCCTGCCCTGCACGATCCTCTCCGTCAACACCCGACTCCAGGTGAACGACTGATGGCCCAACTCCTCCCCACCGCGCTGGCCGCGATCGACCTGCTGCAGCGCGACCGGCAGCTCGCCCTCGCCCAGAAGCAGCGCCGCGCCGACGCCAGATCCCGCATCGCCCAGATCGAAGCGGATCGGGAGACCGAGGCGCGCCACCGCGCCCAGGCGCTGGCCGCCGCATCGGGTGCGACCCGCGCCCGGCTGGGCGCCTCGGGCGGCGGCACGGCCGACGGGTCCGGTGCGGCGCTGCTGACCGGGCTCGTGTCGGAAAGCGAGGCGGAGGCACTGGACGATTTCGCCCGGCGCCAGCGCGTCATCCAGCATATCCGCCGCGGCGTCGCCTTCGACCGGGCCATCAACCTGCTGGAGCGCAGGCGCAACGCCGTGCGCTTCGCCGCCGACAGCGCCCCGCGGATCGCCGACTGGCTCGATCAGCGGCGCTGAACCGCGCCGCCCGTTCCGTCCCCTGCCCGTTCAAGCCGGGAGTTCCGACCCATGAGCACCGACCATATCCGGATCGGCGACGTCGCGCCGCGCATCCAGTACGCGGCCGATGGCGTGCAGACGGTCTTCGTCTATCCCTTCCCGATCTTCCGCCCCGCCGACATCGAGGTCTGGGTCGACGCGCAACGCCGCACGGCCGGCTATGCCGTGATCGGTGCGGGCAGCGACGAGGGCGGCGCGGTCGCCTTCGATACGGCGCCGCCCGCCGGCGCCCGCGTCACCCTGCTGCGTCGCCTCGTCATCGCCCGGACCACCGACTTCCAGGAAGGCGGCGCCTTCCGCGCCCGCACCCTCAACGACGAACTCGATTACCAGACCGCCGCCCTGCAGCAGCTCGACGCGGAGGGCGGGCGCACGCTGCGCCTCGCGCCGTCCGACCCGGACGCGGACCCCCCCTGCCGGCGCGGGGGGGCCCCCCCGCACGGCTGCTCGGCTTCGACGCGAACGGCGCGCCGGCGGCATTCGATCTGGCCGCGGCACCGGACAGCGCCGACGGCGGGGTCGTCACCGCGGCCGGGTCCGTCACGCCCCGGCCGCTCGCCGCACGGTTCGCCGACCGGGTCAACATCCTGGACTTCGGCGCGCGGCGCGACGGCCCCAGCGACGAC
>JBKBLL010000217.1:0-6513 GCA_046296375.1 Alphaproteobacteria bacterium
GCCCTCCTGGGTCACAGTCACCCGGCCGCCGAAATGGCGCAGCATCCGCTCGGTATGGTCGCGCGTCGCCTCGGGCTCGATCACCGTGGTCAGGCCCGGCGTGTTGAGGCCGGCGAGCAGCACCGCCGACTTCACCTGCGCCGAGGCCACGGGCAGGGTGTAGGTCACGGGAAGGGGCGCGCGCGCGCCCGTCACGGCGAGCGGCATACGCCCGCCGTCCCGGGCGACGAACACGGCGCCGAAGCGCGACAGGGGCTCGATCACCCGCAGCATGGGGCGGCGGCGCAGCGACGCGTCGCCCGTCATGAAGGCCGTGAGCGGGTGGGTCGCGAGCACCCCGGCCAGGAGTCGCGCGGCCGTGCCGGAATTGCCCATGTCGAGCACGTCGGCCGGCTCGCGCAGGCCGCCGACGCCGCAGCCGTGGATGGTCCACGCGCCGGGGCCGGTCCGCTCCACCTCGGCGCCGAGCGCGCGCAGCGCCGCCGCCGTGCGGAGCACGTCCTCCCCTTCCAGCAGGCCGCCGATGCGGGTCTCTCCGACGGCGAGACCGCCGAGGATGACCGCCCGGTGGGAAATCGACTTGTCGCCGGGAACGACGATCCGGCCGGACAGCGCGTCCGCGATGGCCGATCGCATCGGCCCCGCCGCGTGTTCGTCGGCCTCGGCTGCCATTGAAATGCGCCCCTCGCCCATAAGGCACTCCAAATCGTTCGCGGCGCACTACATAAAGGCGATCACGGCCGGGCGAAAGCGCCGCGCGCCGCATTTCCTTTTGACAGGCAGGGGCGCTTCTGGCAATTGCACGCGCCACCTCGCGCCACGGCGTAGGAAGCGGAGACCAACAGTTGGCGAACCCGGAACTGGGGACGAAACGGACCTGCCTGCAGTGCGGAGTCCGCTTTTACGATCTGGAGAGGACGACGATCGTCTGCCCGAAGTGCGGCCATGAGCACACGGCGGAACTGTTCGCGCGCAACCGCCGCCTGCGCTCCACGACGGCCGACGCCGCGCCGAAGCCGAAACGCGTCGCGCCGGTGGTCGTGGCCGAGCCGGCGGAGGACGATGTCGACGTGGAGGTCGAGGTCGACGACGAGGAGACCGACGAGACGTTCGAGGACACCGCCGACATCGGCGGCGACGAGGACGAGCTGGCCGAGGTCATCGACGCGGTCGACGACGAGGAACCGGATCGCTGAGGCGCATTTAGGTCTTGCATCGGGGCCGGGCGGCCGACTATCTCATGCCGCGCGGCCGGCGACCCGGCGGCGCACTCTGGGGCCATAGCTCAGTTGGGAGAGCGCTTGAATGGCATTCAAGAGGTCAGGGGTTCGACTCCCCTTGGCTCCACCAGACAAATCGAGGGCTCAGCCGGAAACGGCTGGGCCCTCGAGCCTTTCTGGGGCTGATAGGTAACGGAAGCGCGCTTCGCGATCATCGTCGGCGAGCCGCTGAGCCTGTGGACAACCAGATGCCCAAGCCGGGGCTCGGCTGTGACGGTTAGCCGGTAAAAAACTTGTCGATCAGAGATTCCAGGACGCGGCCCTCCGGAGTCAGATCTTCATTTTTGTCAAAACCTGCATGCGCCAGCTCGTCAGCGCACAACTCCCGCAACTCGTCTGCGATATTATCAGGTATAACGATCTCAATGCGCCCTTTCGGGTCGGGGCGCACTCGGGTCGAGGCTTCACCCGCCAATCGGCATAGCGCATTATATTCCTCAGAGCTTAATTTTATGAGCATTAATACTCCTTAATTTATTCAGCCTGCGGAGGAAGTTGGCTTGCGGAAACTATGTACCTTCTTCAGACCTTGAACGCCTTCTTGAAGAAGAACCCCGACGGATCGGTGTAGTTGAGCGGGTTGCGCAGCACATAGCTGTAGGGGTTGAGCGCCCGGCTGTTCGGCGCGTCCTGCACGAACGGGTCTGCCGACAGGAAACGCCCCAGCGTCGGGTCCCCGGGTCCGGCTGCGCCGGCCTAAGGGCAGCGCGGCGGGCTGGGCCAGGAGCTGATGTTCGAGTCCCGCTCCGAACGCCCGCTGAACCTGCATTTCTCGGCGGGCCGGTCGTCGATCGACCCCGAGGGCATCTGCGGCGGCGGTCCCGGCTGGCGCGGCGAACTGCGCATCAACGGCGCGGCACCGCTCGATCCGTCGAAGCCGTACCGCCTGCACAGCGGCGACACGCTCTATCTGCGCACGCCCGGCGGCGGCGGCTTCGGCGACCCGGCACCGCGCCCCGCCGAGCAGACCGCAGCGGATCGGGCGGAGGGCTATGTCGAGGCAGAGGAAGCCACGGGCAACCGCTGACCAGACAGGCCCCTCCCCGGCATCGGGGCGCTCGGGCCGGGTCTCCACCCTGCGGAGCCGCGATCAGAACCGAAGCGTCGCCCCGGCGGTGATCCAGGTGGCCGCCCGGTCGGTCAGGTTGCGCCCGACGACGAAGTCCAGGTCGAGCTGCCCGTCGAGCAGCGTCGGCCGGATGCCCGCCTGATAGCCCGCGCGGCCCGTGTGCCGGCCGAAGATCTCGGCGATGAACCCGACATTGTCGACGGGCTCGAAGACGCCGCCCACGCCCCAGACGACGTAGTGGCGGCGGTCGATCTGGTTGCGCTTATAACCGAGATTGAGGTTGAGCAGGACGCCCTCGGTCGGCTCGACGGTGAAGAGCGCCGTACCCTCCCCCCCGTCCACGGTGCTGTCCGTCAGGTCGTAGGCGAACGCGGCGGACAGGCCGATGCCGACCCCGAACCGATCGACGGGGACGATCGAGGTCTTGAGGCCAGGCGCGACTACGGTCGCCCATTCGCCGTCGCCGCGCGCACGTTCGACCGCGAGGCCGAATTCGACCCAGGGTATGGCCTGGAACGTACAGCTCGGCGCGGCCACGAGGATCCTGTCGCCGCTTCGGCCGAACGATGCCCAGGCGTCAATCTGGCATTCGCCGGGGTCAGCGATCTCGGCGTCGTCGACCACGTACGGCCCGCCCGCGGCAGCGGCGGTGTCCGGCCGGACCAGCCCCGCAACCGCCAGGACGGCGACCGTCAGCATGGCGACCCGGTACGCCGGACCGCGCGGCGCCCGGCAGGACGGCGCCCAAGAGGACGGCGTCCCGTCGGATGCGACCGGCATCGCATGCCGGCCGCGCCTGGCAGGCGTGCCAACAACCGGGTTGAACTCTTCGAGCAATGACATCAAAGCGCGCATGTGTGCCTCCACACGTCTTGTCCCGCAGGAGCGCCGCCGTCCCCACACCGAGGGGGTAACGACTCGCTCCGCATCGGGATCGGATGGATTTCGGGTCGTCCCGGTGGGCGCGGCGCGAGACCGTGCGGCACCGAGGCGCTCTTCCGCGCGGCGGCTCCCGCCCGGCTGGAAGACGGGGCAGCCCGCCCCTCGGAGAGGCCGCGGGCCGCGGGATCGCCCGCCTATACCGCCTCCGGCATCGGCAGGAACGACGTCGCGATGGCGAAATAGATCAGCACCCCCACACCGTCGGCGATCGAGGTGATCAGCGGGGCGCTGGCCGCCGCGGGGTCGAGCTTGAATCGCGACAGCAGGAAAGGCAGCGACATTCCGATCGTGCTGCCAACCAGCACGATCAATACCATCGAAGCCGAGACGACCATTGCGATCTCGGGGCCGCCACGGAAGACGCCGATCACCGAAACCGCCAGCGCCATGGTCAGGCCCAGCATTCCCGCGACCAGCACTTCCTTGCCGATCATGCCGGTCCAGTCGCGCAGCTTGACGTCGCCGGTCGCCAGGGCACGGACCATGAGCGTCGCCGCCTGAGAGCCGGCATTGCCGCCCGAGTCGATGAGGAGCGGAAGGAAGAACACCAGCGCCACATATGCGGTGATCGTGTCTTCAAAGTGTGCGATTCCGGCACCGGAGAAGATATTCCCAAATACCAGAATGACGAGCCAGACAATTCGCATCCGGTAGAGAATCCAGATGCGGGCATCCTTCATGTTGACCATCGGAAGTGCCGCGCCCTTGTGGCCAAGGCCTTCCTGAACACCACCGAGCCGCCGAAAATCGCGGGTGGCGCGCTCGATTTCCACATCCATCGCATCGTCGGCGGTGACGATGCCGACCAGCATGTCCCCGCCATTGATGATCGGCAGCGCGAGAAGATCGTAATCGGCGATCTTGCGCGCGACATCCTCACGCGGATCCTGTGCACGCCCGAAAATGATGTCCTTACGCATGATGTCGCCAATGCGGGCATCGTCGCGGGCCATCAACAGCTCCCGCAGCGACACCACGCCGACGAGATGGCGCTTCTCGTCAACGACATAGGCGTCGTAGATCGTTTCCTTGTCGGGCGCCTCCCGCCGCAACGACTCGATCGCCAGCCGCGCGGTCTGACCCATGGCGAGGGTGGCATAGTCGGAGGTCATGATCGACCCGGCCGTACCCTCGGAATAGGAGGAGAGCTTGCGGATGTCCTCGCGCTCTGCCTGGGCGAGGCCTGGTAGCAGCGCCTGCTGCTGTTCAGGCGACAGACGCTTGAAGAGGTCGGCCCGCTCGTCGTGCGACATTGCCGTGATCAGGCGGGCAAGGTCGGACCGGCTCAGACGATGCGCCATGTCCACCTGTGTCGAGGGATCGAAGTAACCGAAGACTTCGGCTTGCCGGCGCTCGGGCAGCAGGAGGAGAATCCTGCTGGCATCGGCCGGCGTCAAATCGCCAATGTAGTTGACGATATCCGCCGCGTGCTGGTCCTTCAGCGCCGCGCGGATGGAATCGAGATTGTTGGTGGTTAGAAAATCGCGCAGCGCAGCGCTGACGATGGTCGTGGTCATGTTCCACTCCGTCGGTCGGATAGGAGCCGCCGACGGAGGACAGGCACGTCGCGTCAGACGTGCGCCACTGCGTCGGCGTGGATTGCTGGTTCAGTCGATGAGGCGGCCACGCGGCGGAGCGGCGTGGCCGAACAACTAGGGCCATCGTCCATGGTTGGGCTCCTCTTGGATCAGGCCGCAGCAAGTGCCGTCCAGCGGCAAACCGGGCGGCCGGAGAGCGGGGCGCGAGACCAATGGCATGCGGGGCGTAGGGTACGCACCTCGGTCCGGCCGAGCCCGGCCCGACGCTCCGACTGAACGCGCGCGATGACCGACGCAATGCCCCGAACGGGGCGGCGCAGGTCGGGATCGATGATGATGTCGTTCATCGTTCACCTCCTTGCCCCCGTGGGAGCGAAGGTGAACGGGGCCGCCCCTTAGATGCGGGCGCCGCTGCTCACCCGGCCCTGGCCGGGAGCGATCGTCTGGTTCTGGAGTGGCGCCCTCTTACGGACGCCACGACTAGGACAGTCGTCCATTGATCTCTCGAAGAACAGGAACGCCCGCGGCGAGGACGCCGCAGACGACGGACGGGTACGCTCTTCCGGTTTCGAGATCAAGGAAAAATGTGGCGACGAGGGCGATGCCGGGTCATGAGACACGCGGATCGGCGAGAGCGATGCCGGCACCATCGAACTGCTGGCGAAAAGCCTCCGCGCCGGAAGGATCATCCTCATCGGGCGTGCCCGTCCTGATGGCCGCGGCCGACTGACGGGCCGGCCGGCCCGTCCGGAAGCACCGAACCGCGCGGGGTTCGCCCGTGTAGGGATGCCACCGCGCATCCCCTGGGCGTCCGGTCCGACCGCGTTCGTGAACGAGGTCGCACCCGCCGCGGGAATCCCCCGCGGGCGACAGTGCGACGACGCCGGGAGGACGTGTGCATCAAAATTATTTTTGATGCACACGCGGCGGGGAATGGCGAAACATGGACATCGTTGCCCACAGCCGTCCGGCCGTGGTGGCCTATCAGGATCTGCTGCGCCTTCATCTCGACGAAAAGGCCTCCGGCCTGATCGGCACCATCGAGGCGTCTCGCCGCTCTCCCGGCGCACGATCGTGCGCAGGGCCGCATTCGCTTCCATGGTCGAGGCGTCGACGCCGATCCGCTCGCCGCGCACCACCCCATGCTCCGACAGGCGCTCCAGAACCCAGCCGAAGACCGCCGCGTGCACCTCCACCGGCAGGCGCGCGCGTCCTGCTCAGCCAGGAATGATCCGGGACACGCTCCGTCGTGCCGATCCGCAGGAAGTCACGCAGCGACAGGCTGTCGGCGCAGCGCCACTCGATCCCCCGCTCGCTGCCGATCCCCTCGAAATACCCGACCAGATGCATGCGGAAGTATCGCCCCGGCGGGATCGACGGCCGCCCCTGCCGCGCCGCGTAATACGGCGCGCACGTCGCCTCGGCAAACGTGTCGAACCCCGCCTCGATCAGCACGTCCTGAAGACGGTCGTAAAAGGCGTGTCCCGGCGAGCGCGGCATCTCCGCCCAGCCCACCATCAGATCCGCCTGACGCTCCCGCTCCCGACCCAGCGCCATCTCGCACCCCGCTGTCCTGCAAGGACAGCGAATCCGACAGTCCCGACTTCGTCAACGGGCTGATAAGGGGCTCGCCTTCCGGCGCACCTGCGGGCAAGCAGCTCGACGCGGCCTACGATCCTCGAGG
>JBKBLL010000218.1:0-6483 GCA_046296375.1 Alphaproteobacteria bacterium
TGGGTGGTGGGCTCCGACTATTCCGAGGATCTGCGCATCGGCCCCGCGATCCTGAAGCACCAGGCCGACCTCTATCGCCGGGTGCGCAACACGCTGCGCTACCTGCTGGGCGCGCTCGACGGCTTCTCTGGGGCCGAGCGCCTGCCCGAGGCGGAGATGCCGGAGCTTGAGCGCTGGGTGCTGCACCGGCTATGGGAGATGGACGGGCTGGTGCGGCGCTGCATCGCCGACTACGAGTTCCACACGCTCTGGACGGCGCTGCACACCTTCTGCGCCGTCGACCTCTCGGCCTTCTATCTCGATATCCGCAAGGACTCGCTCTACTGCGACCGGCCGGACAGCGAGCGCCGGCGCGCCTGCCGGACGGTGCTCGATCGGATCTTCGACTGCCTGACGATCTGGCTGGCGCCGATCGTCTGCTTCACGGCGGAGGAGGCGTGGCTGGCACGGACCGGCGACGCGCCCGGCAACAGCGTCCATCTGCAGACCTGCCCCGACATCCCGGAGAACTGGCGCGACGATGCGCTGGCCGAGCGCTGGGCCAAGGTGCGGGCGGTGCGCCGCGTCGTCACCGGCGCGTTGGAACTGGAGCGCGCCGAGAAGCGGATGGGATCGAGCCTGCAGGGCGCACCGGTGATCTGGGCCACGCCCGATCATGTGGCCGCACTGGAGGGGCTCGACCTCGCGGAACTGGCCATCACGTCGCAGGCGGAACTGCGCGTCGGCGCGCCCCCGGAGGAGGCCTTCGTGCTGGCCGAGGTCCCCGGCGTCGGCGTACAGGCGCGCCTGTCGGCACACCGCCGCTGCGAGCGCTGCTGGCAGCACCTGCCCGACGTCGGCGCCGTCGCGGCGCATCCGGACCTGTGCGGTCGCTGCGCCGACGCGGTCGCGATCATCGACGCGGCCGCGGCGGAATAGCGCGGCATGCGCCTCGGACTCGGTCTCGCCGGCCTCACGCTGGTCCTCGACCAGATCACCAAGTGGTTCGTCCTGTTCCAGGTGATGGATCCACCGCGGACGATCGAGGTGCTGCCCTTCCTCAACCTCGTGATCGTCTGGAACCAGGGCGTCAGCTTCGGCATGTTCGGCGGCGGCGCCGTGCCGCCCTGGGCCTTTGCGGTGCTGTCCGCGGTCATCTGCGTGGCGCTGCTCGTCTGGCTGCGCCGGGCGGAGACCAACTGGACCCGGGCGGCCATCGGGCTCGTCATCGGCGGCGCCGTCGGCAATGTCGTGGACCGCATCCTGTTCGGGGCGGTGTTCGACTTTCTCGACCTGCACGTCGCGGGGTGGCACTGGCCCGCCTTCAATTTGGCCGATTCGGCGATCAGCGTCGGCGTCGTGCTGTTGCTCGTGGAATCCTTGCTTCCGGAGCGCAAGGCGTCCACATAGCCCGGCAAACGCGGGAGGTTGGAAAGTGAATTGTCTGCGCATCTCCGTGCCCGTCACGGTCGCCGCGGCACTGATCGTCGTGGGTTGCGGCAACGTCAAGCAAACACTCGGCATCTCCAAGCGCGCCCCGGACGAGTTCAGCGTCGTCACGCGGGCGCCGCTCACCATGCCGCCGGACTACGGGCTGCGGCCGCCGCGGCCCGGCGAGCGCCGGCCGCAGGAACCGCTGCTGCGGCATCAGGCGCGCGACGTCCTCGTCTCCCAGGGCGGCGGCGACCTCGCCTCGGCAGCGCATGGCGGCCCCGGCGCCGGCCGCGGCATTACGCCCGGCGATTCCGCGCTGCTGGCACGTGCCGGCGGCGACGCGGCGCCCGGCGACATCCGCCGTCAGGTCGACATGGAAACGGCCCGCCTGGACGCCGACGACCGGAACCTGATCGAGCGGATGATGTTCTGGCGCGAACCGCCGCCGCCCGGCCAGGTGGTCGATGCCGAGCGCGAGGCACGGCGGATCCAGGAGAACACCGCGCTGGGCCGCCCGCCCGTCGACGGCGAGACGCCGACCATCGAGCGCAGGACCGTGGTCCGCAACAGGATCTTCTGATTCGTCGACCGGGAACGGCCGCATGATCCACGCATCGCGCCTGCGCCGGCTCGCCCTGCTCGTCGCGGCGACGGTCGCGCTCGCGCTGTCTTGGGGGCGGGACGCATCGGCCCAGGTCTTCAATCCAAAGACCTTCACGCTCGACAACGGCCTGCAGGTCGTCCTGGTCGAGAACGACCGCGTGCCCGCCGTCGTGCAGATGCTCTGGTACAAGGTCGGTGCCGCCGACGAGCCGCGCGGCAAGTCGGGCATCGCCCATTTCCTCGAGCATCTGATGTTCAAGGGAACCGAGACCGTGGCTCCCGGCGCCTTCTCGCGCACGGTGGCCCGGCATGGCGGCCGCGACAACGCCTTCACCGGCCAGGACTTCACCGGCTATCACCAGACCGTGGCGCGCGACTATCTCGAACTCGTGATGGAGATGGAGGCGGACCGGATGGCCAATCTGGTCCTGACGGACGCCGAGGTCGATCCGGAGCGCGAGGTCATCCTCGAGGAGCGGCGCTCGCGCGTCGACAATCAGCCGGCGGCGCTGCTGGGAGAGGCGATGGGCAGCGCGATGTACCGCAACCATCCCTACCGGTTCCCGATCATCGGCTGGGAGTCGGAGATGCGCGGTCTGACCCGACAGGACGCGCTGGACTTCTACGAGGCGCATTACGCGCCGAACAACGCGGTGCTCGTGGTCGCCGGCGACGTCTCGCTCGACGAGCTGCGGCGGCTGGCCGAGAAGCACTATGGGCCGATTCCCCGCCGCGAGGTGGCCCCGCGCGATCGCCCGGAGGAGCCGCCGCAGATCGCGGCCCGGCGGGTCGTTCTCGAAAGTCCCCAGGTTCGGGAACCGAGCCTCAGGCGGAACTATCTGGCGCCCAGCCGCCTCGCCGGCGAGACCAGGCACGCCTATCCGCTCGACGTCCTGAGCGAGATCATGGGCGGCACCACCGGGCGGCTCTATCGCGACCTCGTGATCGAGCGCGGCGTCGCGACCGCCGCCACGGCCTGGTATTCGGGAGACGCGGTCGACATGACGACGTTCGGCGTCTACGCAGCGCCCCGGCCCGGCCGAACCCTGGAGGAGGTCGAGGAGGCGCTCGATGCCGCACTGGAACGCCTGCTGCGCGAAGGCGTGACGGAGGAGGAGGTGGCGGACGCGACCAGGCGGCTGACCGCCGCCGCCGTCTTCGCGCGGGACGACCTGACCACGGCGGCCAGGGTGCTCGGTTCGGCACTGGTCATCGGCCTCGCCATCGAGGACGTCGAGCAGTGGCCGCAGCGGATCGCCGCGGTGACCGCGGAGGAGGTCGATGCCGCGGCCGCGGCCGTCCTCCTGCCCCGCCAGTCGGTGACGGGCCTGCTCCTGCCGGAACGCGAGCCGGCCGAGTCCGCGGCGCCGGGCACGGGGCCGTCGGGGATCGATGCGCCGGCCCCCGCGCCGGCGCGGAACCCGTCGTGAGGCCCTCCGCCATGCGCGTTGCGATTGCCCGCCTCGTCCTCGTCGTCGCCGTCTTCGCCGCCCCCTGGGCACCCGCGGCCGCGGCCGATGTCCAGCGGGTCGTCAGTCCGGGCGGCGTCGAGGCCTGGCTGATCGAGGACCGGATGGTGCCCGTCCTCTCGCTGCGCATGCTGTTCCAGGGAGGCGCCGCGCTGGACCCGCCGGGGCGCGAGGGAACGGCGGGCATGGCCGCCGCCCTTCTCGACGAGGGAGCAGGCGAACTGGACAGCCAGGCCTTTCAGAAACGCCTCGCCGATCTCTCGATCTCGCTCGGCTTCAGTGCCGGTCGCGACAGTTTCGGCGGCAGCCTGCGGACGCTGACGGAGAATCGCGACGAGGCCTTCCGCCTCCTGGCGACCGCGCTGACCGAGGCGCGATTCGACGAGGAACCGGTGCGCCGCGTGCGCGACCAGATCCGGACCGGGCTCGCCAGGCGGGCGGTCGATCCGGGCTGGATCGCGTCGCGGACGCTGGCGGAACTGCTGTTCGAGGGGCATCCCTATGCCCGTTCCGCCGACGGCACGCTGGAGAGTATCGATGGGATCGCGGTGGACGATCTCCGCCGGTTCGTGTCCGAGCGGCTGGCGCGCGACAATCTGATCGTCGGCGTCGCCGGCGACATCTCGGCGGAAGAACTCGCTCCCCTCCTCGACGTCGCGTTCGGCGGACTGCCCGCCAGTGCCGGCGTGTTCGAGGTTCCGGAGGCCGTGCTCGCCAATCCGGGCCAGACCGTGGTGGTCGAACGGCCCGTGCCGCAGAGCGTCGTCCTCTTCGCGCATGGCGGCATCCCACGCGAGGATCCGGACTGGTATGCGGCGCAGATCGTCAACCACGTCCTGGGCGGCGGCAGCTTCAGTTCGCGCCTGATGGAGGAGATCCGCGAGAAGCGTGGCCTCGCCTACGGCGTGTCGACATCGGTCGTTCCCTACGACCGCGCGAGTCTGGTGACGGGACAGGTCGCGACGCAGAACGCGCGCGTCGCGGAATCGGTCGATCTGGTCCGCAGCGAATGGCGGCGCTTGGCGGAGCAGGGGCCGAGCGAGGAGGAACTGGCCGACGCCCGGACCTTCCTGATCGGCTCGTTCCCCATAAGCCTCGACAGCACCAGCGCCATCGCGGCGACTCTGGTCGCCATGCAGCGCTACGACCTGGGCCGCGACCATCTGGATCGGCGGGCCGGCTACTTCGAGGCCGTGACGGCGGAGGAGGCGCGCCGGGTCGCCCGGCGGCTGCTCGATCCCGAGGCCCTCACCTTCGTCGTCGTCGGCCAGCCCGTGGGCATCGAGCCGACCCGCGCGCCACCGCCCGACCGTCCCGGCCCCGGCTGAGCGGACGGATCGCGTCCAGCGGCGGGGCGTTCACGATCGGGCCGGACCGTCCGGATTGATCCGCCGCGCCGACGGTGCGAGGGTTCCGGGGCCTGAATCAGGGAGCGAGCGCGATGGCGGACGGCTTTCCATACGAACAGATCATCGGTAGTTGCCTCGCCGAGGGAATCGGCGACCACGGCCTCAGCCGCGGGGGCTTCGAGGCCGCGTTGGCGGAGACGGTGGGCGCGCTGCAGGGCCTGCGTGCCCGGCACGCCGACAGCGGGCTGCCGCTGCTGCGCCTGCCGGAGACGCGTGACGACGTGCCGGGGATCGAGGCGCGCGCGGAGTACCACCGCGACCGGGCCGAGGACGTGGTGGTACTCGGCACGGGCGGGTCGAGCCTCGGCGGACAGGCGCTCTACGCCCTGACCGATTCGGGCTTCGGCCCCAGCGGCCACGCGCCGCGCATGCATTTCCTCGACAATGTCGATCCCCACACCTTCGATCACCTCTTCCGCGCCGTCGATCTGGGCAAGACCGATTTCATCGTGATCTCCAAGTCGGGCTCGACGGCAGAGACGATGACCCAGTTCCTGATCTGCCTCGCCGCCGTCGCCGAGACGGTCGGGCGGGCGCGGGCCGGAGACCATTTCACCGTCATCACCGAACCGCGCGACAACGTGCTGCGCCGCATTGCCGAGGATTGGGGCATGCTGGTGCTCGACCACGACCCGGACATCGGCGGTCGCTATGCCGCCCTGTCGCTGGTCGGCCTGCTCCCCGCGGCGATCGCCGGCCTAGACGTGGCGCAGGTCCGCGAAGGCGCGCACCAGGTGCTGCACCAGACCCTCTCCGCGCGGCGGCCGGAAGCGTCCGATCCCGCCGTCGGGGCCGCGATCGCCATCGGCCTCTGGCGGGAGAAGCGCATCGGCACGTCGGTGCTCATGCCCTATTCGGACCGTCTCGCCTGGTTCGGCATGTGGTATCGACAGTTGTGGGCCGAGAGCCTGGGCAAGGACGGCAAGGGTACGCTGCCGGTCCGCGCGATGGGGACGGTCGACCAGCACAGCCAGCTCCAGCTCTACCTGGCCGGTCCGCGCGACAAGATGTTTACGGTCGTCCTGACGGCCTGCGCCGGGCGCGGCCGCATGGTGCCGCCGGAACTCGCCGCGGATCCCACGCTCGCCTATCTCGCCGGCCGCCAGATGGGCGACCTCCTCGACGCGGAGGGACGTGCGACCGCGGAGACGCTGGTCCGTAACGGCCGGCCGACGCGTCTGCTGCATCTCGACCGGGTCGACGAGTCGGTCATGGGCGGGCTGATGATGCACTACTTCCTGGAGACGATCATCGCCGCGCACCTGCTGAAGGTCGATCCGTTCGACCAGCCGGCGGTCGAAGAGGGCAAGGTGCTGACCCGCGACCATCTGGGCGCGATGCCGCGCCGAGTGTAGGTCGTGTGGAGCGGTTCGCTGAAACGGTGCAAGGCTTTTCACGCAATTGAGATTGTCAGGCCCGGGCTCGACCCGGGCACCCCGGGCGGCCGCCTGATGCGCTGGCCCTGGGTTGCCGGGTCGGGCCCGGCAATGACAATAAGGGAGCGATGATGCGCGTGAGGCACATAGGCGACGTGCACCGGCCGGGTCCATGACCATCCGCCGCCTGCCGCAGACGCTGGTCAACCGCAT
>JBKBLL010000219.1:0-6369 GCA_046296375.1 Alphaproteobacteria bacterium
CCGCATCCCGCCGGCTGGGCCCTATCACCCCGCAGGGTCGATCGATCCGTCGCGGATGCGTCGGCGCCGCTCGTATGGCCTGATCGAGGTGGCGCCCGTCCTGTTCGTCTGCGGGCTGCTGCTCGTCACCCTGTCGGTGGCGATGCTGCTTCCGGCGCTGGTCGACCTCGTCGCCGGCTATGACGACTGGCAGGTGTTCGCCACCGCCTCCGGCATCACCCTCTTCGTGGGCGTGCTGCTGGTCCTGACCAATCGCCGCGGCCCGCTGCGGCTAGGGCTCCGCCAGGCGTTTCTGCTGACTTCCGCCAGCTGGATGGTCGTCGCGCTGTTCGGAGCGCTCCCCTTCGCGTTCAGCGACCTCGAGATGTCGTTCACGGACTCGGTCTTCGAATCCGTCTCCGGCGTCACGACGACCGGATCCACCGTCATCGTCGGCCTCGACTATGCGCCGCCCGGGATCCTGATCTGGCGCGCGCTGCTGCAGTGGCTCGGCGGGATCGGCATCATCGTGACGGCGGTCGCACTGCTGCCGTTGCTGCAGGTCGGCGGAATGCAGCTGTTCCGCACGGAATCGACCGACCAGTCCGACAAGATCTCGCCGCGCGTCGCGCAGATCGCCCTCGGCATCATCTCGGTCTATCTCGGCGCCACCGCCCTGTGGGCGCTGTTCATCTGGGGCGCGGGACTGAGCCCGTTCGATGCCGTGGCGCATGCCATGACGACGATCGCGACCGGCGGCTTCTCCACGGTGGACGCGTCGATCGGGCATTTCGCCGACCCTACGCTGGAATGGATCGTAACCGCCGGGATGCTGGCCAGCGCGATGCCCTACGTCCTTTATGTCCAGGCGTTGCGCGGCCGGCCGGCGCTGCTCTGGCGGGACGAACAGGTCCGGGGTTTGCTCGGCATCGTCGTCGGCGCCGTCCTGGCGCTGGCGGTCGCCCATGCGCTGCTGAACGGGATCGAGCCGATGGAGGCGCTGCGCCATGTCGCGTTCAACGCCGTCTCGGTAATGACGGGGACGGGCTACGCGACGACCGACTTCGGCGCCTGGGGGCCGTTCGCGACGATCGGGTTCTTCTTCCTGATGTTCATCGGCGGCTGCGCCGGGTCCACCACCTGCGGCATCAAGGTGTTCCGGGTACAGATCCTGTTCTCCGCCGCCCGCTCCCAGATCGCGCGGCTGGTGCAGCCGCATGGTGTTTTCGTGGCGACCTACAACCGCCGCCCGATCCCGGAACCGGTAATCGAATCGGTCATCGCATTCCTGATCCTCTACTTCCTCTGCTATGCGGCACTCGCCGCCGCACTCGGGCTGATGGGGCTGGACTTCCTCACGGCTACGTCGGGCGCGGCTACGGCCATCTCGAACGTCGGGCCGGGACTGGGCGACATCATCGGGCCCACCGGCACCTTCGCGCCCCTGCCGGATGCCGCGAAATGGCTGCTCAGCTTCGGCATGCTGCTCGGCCGCCTGGAACTCTTTACGATCCTGGTGCTGTTCCTGCCGTCGTTCTGGCGGGCCTGAGGCCCGCGTCAGGTTTCGTGCAGGCGGACGAGGTCGGCCTCGTCGAAGCGTTCCTCGCGCCGGCAGAACTCGCAGGTGACGGTCACCGATCCGTCGTCGAGCCGCAGATCGGCGACCTGGTCGCGCGGCAGCGAGGCGAGAATGCCGGCGATGCGCTCCCGCGTACCGCAGCGGCAACGCTCCTCCAGCATGCGCGGCGCGAAGACGCGCACGCCGTCCTCGTGGAACAGGCGGTAGAGCAGCGTGTTGGCGTCCAGGCCGGGGTCGAGCATCTCCGCGGCCGTGGCGCTGCCCATCAGCAGTACCGCGCGCCGCCAGCCGTCGTCGGACGCTTCCCTGGCCTCGGCCGGCGTCAGGCCGTCGGCGTCGGGTACGCTCGATCCGGGCAGCCGCTGGACCATGAGCGCGGCGGCGCGCCAGCCCCCCGCATCTGCCGCAGCCGGCGCGCAGACCGCCTTGATCGCCGTGTCGATCTGCTCGGACTGGCGGAAATAGTGATGGACGCTCTCGGCCAGCGAGACGCCCTCGAGCGGTACGATGCCCTGGTACAGCTGGGCGTCGCGGCCCTGGTCGACGGTGAAGGCGAGGTGGCCGCCGCTGAACAGGCGTGCTGCCGTCGGTTCCGGTTCGTCGGCGAGGATCGCCTCTATGCCCGACCGGTCGAAGCCGGCGTAGCCGCGCATGTGTCCGGCGCTGGTCACGTCCGTCACGAGAAAGCGCAGCGCGCCCTCGCCGCGCGCCTGCAGCGTGAAGATGCCTTCATACTTCAGGGAACTGGCGAGACAGGCTGCCAGCGCCATCGCCTCGCCCAGGAGGCGCGCCACCGGAGCCGGATAGTCGTGCCGCCGGAGGATCGCGTCGACACTCGGCCCCAGGCGGATGAGCCGGCCGCGCAGGCCGGCGCCGTCGATCTGGAAGGGCTGCGCCAGGTCGTCGCCGGCGTCACCGCGCTGGGCGGGGTCGAGGCTGGGAGGTGGCAGCATGGATTTCGCACCTGACGCGTTGCGCATCGGCGTCAGATGGCGCGGCGGGCCGGCCGTGGCAACAGCCGGGCCGGCTCGCCGCCGCCTCAGCGGCGGAAGCGCCGCAGCATCATGGCGCCGGCCAGCGCCGCGAGGGCGCCGATCGTCGCGACCAGCAGGATGAAGATGCCGATCCCGCCCAGAACGGCCGTCAGCGTGTCCCAGAAGCCGAACTGGGCGACGAGGACGATCAGGAGGAGCAGGAACAGGATCGGCATGAAGACCTCACCAGCTGGCAAAAGGTACGAGTACGCCGGCTTCGGCGAGCCGCTCGGCGCGGAGCTTCATCCAGGCCTTCTCGAAGGCGTCGTCGTCACCGACCTTGGCGGCGAGATGCTCCTGCCAGATCTTCTGCAGCAGTGCCTGGCGGGCCAGCATCGCGTCGTTGTTCTCCTGCGCCTCCGGCGTCCAGACGCCGACCTCCTTATAGTAGCGGATGGCGCCCTCGTGATAGGGGGCGGACCAGACCAGCTGCTGCCGGTCGAGGGCCCAGCCTTCGGTTCCGGGCGAGCCGTCCTTGTAGGAGTCGTAGAGTTCGAACATCGTCTTGGTCATCGCATAGGCCGTGTCGGCGCTCTGCGTGTCGTAGGCCAGCAGGAGCGGGTAGGGGCCGCCGCCGACTTCCAGCGGGTTCTCCGGGCTGACGTTGACGCCCTTGGTGACCATCATCTTCGCGTAATAGGGCAGGATTTCGCGCAGCCGCGCCCAGCTTTCCTCGTCGTCGTGCGGCAGCGGCGGGTAGTGGAGGCCGCGCGGCGAGGAGTCGAGCCTGTAGGCGCCGCTGGCCGACGTGTTCACGTAGGCCGCGTCGACCTGATTGTCGACGAGCCCTTCCTGCGAGGCGGCATAGCCACCGAACTCCACCCGGGTGACGTCGTCCCAGGTCAGGTTGCCGAAGCGCAGATGCGCATAGACGCTCATATTGAGCGCGGGCGCGCCGCCCACCCACGCGACGCGCTTGCCCTTGAGGTCGGCGGGCGTCTTGATGCCGGCGTCCTTGGCGGTGACCAGGACCGTGCCGGTGTCGGCGTGGTTCAGCAGCAGGATCCGGACCGCCTGCGGGCCCCATTCGCGCCGGCCGAAGACGAAGGCGCCTTCCTGGCTGTAGTAGCCGCCGATGCCCGAGAAGGAGAAGTGAACCTTGCCCTCGCGCAGCGGCGCCTGGCGCGAGACGTCGTTGCGCCCCGGCAGCAGGCGCAGCGTCACGCCGCGCTCGTTCTTGAAGGCGGAGCCGATCGCCACGGCCTGGCTGTAGCCGTTGGAGCCGACATCGTACGCCGTGGTAATCAACGGGTTGGGCAGGTCGGCGGCCCGGGCGGAGCCCGCCGCGGTGCCGAGCGCGACGAAGGACGCGCCGGCGGCGAGGCCACCGGCGAACGTGGCCGCACGTGCGGCCGAAACGATCTTCATACGATCCTCATGTCCGTGCATTTCACGTGGCGCGCACGGTAGACGGCGCGGCGCCCGGTCACAAGGTCCGGCCGCCGTCCGGCGGGGCTTCCGCCTCCGATTAGCCTTTCGTTCACCGAGGGACTTCAGGCGCCGTTTACCGGGTCTCGTCATGCTCCCGCCATGGGCAGGAAGAAACTCCGGGAATGGGAATGTTGGCGGTAACGGGGTGCGCATCCTGTGTGCTGATGCGACGCTTCGCCCGGAATCAGCGTGGCGGCATGGCGGTGCTGCTGACCGTTATGCTGACCGGCCTGTTCGGCTTCGTCTCCGTCGCCGTCGACACGGGCATCTGGTACGCGACCAAGCGCCGCCTGCAGACCGCCGCGGACGCGTCGGCCCGGGCGGCGGCGCACGAACTGGATCGCGGCAGCCCCCGGGCCGCGATCGTCGCCTCCGGAAAGGACGCCGCCGCCCAGATGGGCTTCGATCCGGCGGACGGTGCGGTGGTGCGGATCGACATCCGTGACGATCAGAGCGTGCGGGCCGTCGTGGAGATGCCGGCGCGGCTCTATTTCGCGAAGGTGCTGCGCGTGACGGCGCCGGTCCTGTCGGCCAGCGCCGCGGCCGCGGCACCCAATGCGCCGCCGCCATGCCTTACCGTCCTGGAGCCGACGACGTCCCAGGCCCTGAACCTGGACAAGGCCAGTATCATCGCCCCGACCTGCCGCATCCAGGTGAATTCCACCAGCAGCGAGGCGATGAAGCTCGCGTCCGGGAGCCTGCTCGACGCTGCCCAGATATGCGTCACGGGCAATTTCAGCGGCAGCGGCGCTACGGTTCCGATCGATCGGGGATGCGCACCGCTGCCGGATCCCCTCGCCGCCTGGGTGCCGCCCGAACCCGGGCCGTGCGACCACGGCGCCCTCTCGATCACCACGACACGTACGCTCGCGCCGGGCGTCTATTGCGGGAAACTCCAGATCGACAAGGCGACGGTCACCTTCGCGCCGGGGATCTACATCCTGAGGAACGGCGGGCTCAAGATCTCGGGCGGCTCCCGGGTGACCGGCCGCGGCGTAGGGTTCCTGCTGGTCGGCGACAGCCAGCTGGACATCGAGGGGGGCAGCGTCGTCGATTTTGTCGCGCCCGTGGCCGGCGCCATGGCCGGCATCGTGTTCGCCCACGACTGAGACGCCAAACCGGGCATCGAGCACAAGCTGGTCGGCGCCAGCGACGTCCGCTACGAGGGCGCCGTCTACCTGCCGAAGCAGTACGTCACCTATCAGGGCCGCAGCAGCAGTTCCAACATTCCGCCCTTCACCACCTACATCGTGGGTCGCCTGAAGATGGACAGCGACGCGACGCTGATCCTGAACAACAACTATGCCGCCAGCGCCGTGCCCGTGGCGGGCAAGATCGGCGCCGGCGTCGTTCTGGTGGAATAGTCCCGTGCGGCTGCCGCGACGTCTGCGCTCCCTGGGAGCCGCCAGCCTCGGCGGCGTCGCCCTGGAGTTCGCGCTGATGACGCCGATCCTGGTCTTCACCATGTGCGGCCTGTTCGACTTCGCCAGGGTGATGGCGGAGGACGCGCGCGTGGCGCACGCCGCTCTCGCCGGCGCGCATTTCGGCATGCAGAGCGCCGCGCACGCGGCCGATCCGGATGGGATCGAGCGGGCCGCCCGGGCCGACATCGGCAATGTCGAGGGCTTCGAGGTGGTGGCGCTGCGCCGATGCACCTGTCCCGGCGGGACGACAGTGCCCTGCGCACAGAGTTGCGAGGGCGAGGGAAAGCCCCTCATGCACCTGACGGTGGCCGTCGCGCGCGAGTTCCGGACGATGATGCGCTACCCCATGTTCTCCAACCCGGTACCGCTCTACCGGGAAGCGCATATCCGCGTCGAATGACGGGCCGGGCGTCCGCGCCACCCTCCTGCTTCCTCCGACACGCCGGCGGCAACGCGGTGGTCGAATTCGCCCTGCTCGCCCTGCCCCTGATGGCGATACTGGTCGGCTTCTTCAAAATGGGGCGGTTCTTCTTCCTGAACGAGGCCCTGGCCAACGCCGCGCGCGAAGGCGCGCGGGCCGCCGCGGTGCGTGGCGCCGCCAGCCCCGTTCCGGCGACGCAGGCCGATATCCGCGCGATCGTCCGCGCGCATGTGCCGGGTCTGATCCGGCCCGACAGCGTGGCGGTCGACACGGTGTACGAGCCGGACAACAGCCCGGGCGGGCAGGTGCGCGTGGTCGTGACCTACAGCTATCGGCTGATAGTGCCCTGGATCGGCGAGATGACGACCGTCTCCATCGACAAGCGCTCGTCACTGACCATTTCGCGCTGACCACTTCCCGCCGATCACTTCCGCGCCGACGCCGCGGCGCCGGTACGCCGGGGGCACCCTGCGGGGGCAAGTTGTCCTGACAGCCCGGATG
>JBKBLL010000220.1:0-6329 GCA_046296375.1 Alphaproteobacteria bacterium
ACGCTGATCGCGCAGGCGCCGGCCGACTGAGCGGGAAGGCACCGGTCGGCGGCGGGCGGCGCCCCCGGGGTGCCGAGGAAGGCGCCCCACAAGACGCACGGGCCCGACCGCGTCGACCCGGACGAAGCCGGGCCGACCTTCTGCGCCGACCTTCTGGGCCGATCCTCTGGAACGGCCATCAGGTCGAGCGCGGCCTCGGCCCGGGGCGTTGAACGCGCACGATCCACGCGCAACACGCGCACGCGAAGGGTCGGCTCCGCCGGCCCTTCCGCGTTTCGGTAGCGGGCCCGCGCCGCCGAGGCTACCGCGGGACCGGATCACTCGCTATCCTGTCGCCAACCGCAGGCAGGAGTACGTCCCGCTGCGGGCCATGAATGACGGGAGGATGAATGATGGAACGTATGATCGCGCGAACGGGCCGATTGCTGGCCGGCACCGCGCTGGCGGCGGTGGTAGCGGCGGGCAGTGCCGCGGCCGAGCCCAAGCTGCCGGGGACCATGGTCTGGACCGCCTATGATCTGGGATCGAGCGGCTATGCCGAGGCGTCCGGCATCGCCAACGCCCTGATGACCAAGCACGAGACCCGGGTGCGCATCGTGCCGTCGGGAACGTCGATCGGCCGCCTCCTGCCGATCACCACGAACAAGGCGGGCTACGGCTATCTCGCCAACGAAACCTTCTTCGCCGCCGAGGGCACCTACGATTTCGCCGTGCCGCAATGGGGCCCGCAGGACCTGCGGGTGGTCCTGGCGCGCCTTGCCGGCAACGCGCTCGCCTGTGCGGGCGACCTGGGGCTCACCGGCCTCGCCGACCTCAAGGGCAAGCGCATCGGCTACGTCAAGGGCAACCCTTCGGTCAACGTGAAGACCGACGCCTATCTGGCCTTCGCCGGCCTCGGCCAGGCGGACATCACCCCGGTCTGGTTCGGCAGCTACAACGCCATGAAGACCGCCGTCCTGGCGAACCAGCTCGACTGCTTCGGCAGCGTCACCACCTCGGCCAACGTGCGCGAGATGGAGGCGAGCCCGCGCGGCCTCTACTGGCCCGAGTTCCCTACGGAGAACGAGGAAGGTTGGAAGCGTATCGCCGAGATCGCGGACTTCTTCCAGCCCTACCAGGAGACCGCGGGCGCCGGCATCACCGCGGAGAACCCGAAGAACCTGGTCGGCTACCGCTATCCGATCATCGTGACCTATGCCCGCCAGCCCGCGGACGAGGTCTATGCCCTGATCAAGGGCATCGACGAGGTGTTCGAGGACTTCGCCGGCACGACGGGCAGCGCGCGCAACTGGTCGATCCAGATCGCCGGCCGGCCGCCCGCCGACGCCCCGTGGCACGAAGGCGCCATCCGCTACCTGAAGGAGAAGGGGGTCTGGGACGACGAGGCTCAGGCCTGGCAGGAACGCCGGCTGGAGCGCCTGGAAAAGGTGATGGCCGCCTGGGACGACGCCACCGAGAAATTCACCGCCTGGCGCGCCGAGGAAGCCAAGAAGGGCAACAAGGTGAACCCCGAAGAGGACTGGCTGACGTTCTGGAACGACTACCGCATGGAAAACGGCCTCGGTCCGTCCATGTGAACTCGGGCCCGCGAAGGTCCGCAACCATCAGGGGGCTGCCGCGGCGGCCCCCTTTTTCCGTCACGCCGGCCGCGGCACCGGGACCGCCCGGCGGCGTTTGAGGACACGAGTCCATCCGGTAGAGTCCGGCCTCGCGCCCGCAGCACGGAGTACCGCCCTTGCCCCCGCTTCCCGCACCCGGCCGCCGGACGGCGCGCGCCGTCGCGCCGCTCGCGTTCTGCACCCTCCTCACCCTGGCGCTCACAGCGGCACCGCCGGCCGCGGCCCAGGGCGGGGGTGATCCCGTTGTCGCCACGGTCGACCGCGAAGACATCCGCCGGTCCGACGTCGAGGCGACGATCAAGATGTACGGCGCCGAACTGTCGAAGCTCTCGCCCGGGGAGCAGGCGAGCGTCGCGCTCGACCGACTGATCGACGCCAAGCTGGTGACCAACGCCGCCCGCGCCCAGAAGCTGCACGAGGACGCCACGGTGAAGCGGCAGCTGGTGGAGGCCGAGCGCCGCATCCTGCAGCAGGCCCTGCTGGGCCGCGTCATCGCCGCCGCCACCACGGAGAAGGCGCTCAAGGAGCGCTACGAGGTCGACTACGGCAAGGGCAAGGGCCTGCGCGAGATCCGCGCCCGACACATCCTGACCTACACCCAGGGCGAGGCGGAAAGCGTCATCAAGGCGCTTCGCGCCGGCGCCGATTTCGGCGCGCTCGCCGACGAGCGCTCCGTCGACACGACCAGCAAGGGCGGCGATCTCGGCTGGTTCAGCCGCGCCGACATGGTCCCCGCCTTCGGCAAGGCCGCGTTCGACCTGAAGGTCGGCGAGTTCTCCAAGGCACCGGTGGAGAGCCAGTTCGGCTGGCACGTCATCAAGGTCGAGGAGCAGCGCACCCGGCCGGCCCCGCCGTTCGAGAAGGTCAAGCCGGAGCTGGAACAGCGCATGGCCGAGGAGGCCGTGGTCGGCCTGCTCGCCGACCTGCGGCGCAAGGCCAAGATCGACAAGCGCCCCTGACCACCTTCGAAGCGGGGACGGGAGCGGAGGCGCGCACGGTGGCGGCGCCCTCGACGTTCCCCAAAAGGTCGAACATCGGCGTGCCGGACGCGCGTGAACGCCGCCATCGAAGCCGGAATCCCAATTTTGAAGAAGCTGGAGAGTTCGCGCCCCGTTCCCTTCCGCCACGGCGATCGCCGCTTGCAACCCCAGGCGCAGCGCCATATCTTCCGCCCCGCGCCGATGTAGCTCAGCGGTAGAGCAACTGATTCGTAATCAGTAGGTCCCCGGTTCAAATCCGGGCATCGGCACCAGAAAAATCAAGGGTTTGAGCAAGCCCCGCCGATCTTACATCTCTCTGGGTAAGCACCGCGTAAGCTTCGCAGAGACCACCGTCAGTCTCTCATCAGAACATCGTCCATCGGGCGGCATCCGCACTCGCAGAGCTGCAGGTAGCGAAGGCTTTGCCGTCGCACGCTGCTCCGTCGGGCGCCTGATGGCCGACCTCGGTCTTCAGGACGCATCTGCCTGGGGTGATCCGCAGGACCTACGTCCTCGCCTGGTCCCTCTGGGGACGACAACACCAACTCAAAGCACCCTCGCCCACTACAAGTGCCGCTCAAATACCCTACTGTAGTGCTAGAAGCGCACGCCTACGGTGATCGCGCCGAACTCGTCCCAGCCGTCCTGGGTCTTGAACTCCTTCGAGCGCAGGACGTGGGTATAGCCCGCCCGCACGCCGCCATAGGTGATCACGACGCCGGCCTGGATTTCGCCGACCAGGTACTCCTTGTCGACGCTGCGACTGCTCTTCCAGCTGTTACCGTCGAGGAAGATGTTCCGGCCGACCGCGCGGGCGTCGACGCCCGCGAACAGATACCAGCCGAACCGCTCGGTCGGCACGAAGAAGTCGGAGCCGGGCAGGCTGGGGCGGACGCGGGGCGGACCGTAGTCCTGCGGCAGGTCCTGACCGACGCGCAGCGTCAGCCCCATGTTCGCATGCGTATAGACGTTGCCGAGGTTGAGGCCGACATGCGGCGTCGCATCGACGGCCAAGCCGCTCGGATCGTCCGAAAGGGCGGGCAGCAGGCCGCGCCATTTGCGCTCGTAGCCGAGCACGATGCCGGGCTCGGTCCGCAGCTGCGTGCCCCAGCCCTCGGGCTTGCCCGCGCCGATCACCCGGTGCACGAGCTTCTGCGCGTCCTTGGCACTCGAATAGGGACCGACAATGCCCAGCGTGAGCTGCAGATTGTCGAGCCGCGCCCCGCTGTCCGAGATCAGACCGACGCTGCCGTAGAGCCAGCCGGCATAGGGCCGCGTGTCGCGCGGCGGGTTCGACACGGAGATGTCGTTGGGCGTGAACATGCTCTGCCCGACGGCATAGCTGAGCCGCTTGTTGCCGCTATAGTCGAAGAAGGGCAGGAAGTTCGCGCCCCGTTCCAGCCAATCCGGGATCGACCATTCCGACGTCAGGACCGAGAACCGGAACCCGCTGGTGTAGTGCTGGTCGGTGCCGGCGACCGAATCGTTCTCCAGGACGAAGCTGAAGATGCCGCCCGGATCGCGCATCGGCCGCCCCGTACCCGCCGCGGCGGCCTCGGGCCGCGGAACGGGATCGGGGCGCACGATCTCGTCGGCGGCCGGCGGGGAGCCGTTGTCCGCGCGCGCCGCACCCGCACCGCCCACGGCCAGACAGACCGCGACGGCCGCACCCAACCACTTCATCGATCGATCCTCGCCTCCGGCCTGCCGCCGGCATAGCCGAACGCCGCTCCTATGTTAGTGTTTCGCGAACGATCCAAAAGAGCCGAGGACCGCCCATGACCCGCCTGCCCGATCTTTCCGACGACGCGTTGTCGCCCGAGCAACGCCGCATCCGCGACGAGATCGCCTCCGGTCCGCGCGGCGGCGCACGCGGACCGTTCCCGGCCATGCTGCGCAGCCCGGAGCTGGCGAAACGGGCGGCGCACCTGGGCGAGTTCCTGCGCTTCAACACATCCCTGCCGCCGCGCCTGTCGGAGCTGGCGATCCTGGTCACCGCGCGCGCCTGGACGGCGCAGTACGAGTGGTACGCCCATGCCAAGCTGGCACTGAAGGGCGGCCTGGCGCCCGCCGTCGTCGACGCCATCGCCGAGCGGCGCGAGCCGCCGTTCGAGAAGGAGGACGAACGGATCGTCTACACCTTCTGCCACGAGCTGCACGCGACGCACGGCGTTTCCGACGCGACCTACGAGAAGACGGTGGCCGCATTCGGCGAGCGGGGCGTGGTCGAACTCATCGGCCTCTCCGGCTACTACGTCATGGTCGGCATGACCCTGAACGTGGCCCAGGTGCAGCTGCCCGAGGGCGAGCCCCTGCCGCTGAAGCCCTGAGCGGCCCGGAAACGGCAAAGTAAGCGGCAAAGTAAGCGGCTCGGGTCGCAAGCGACGCGCGAGGAGGAGACCATGCACGCTTGGCAGATCGTCGACTTCGGTCGGCCGCTGGAAGCGCGCGACTATCCGGACCCCGTGCCGCAGGGCACGGAGGTCCTCCTGCGCGTGACGGGCTGCGGCGTATGCCACAGCGACCTGCATCTGTGGGACGGCTATTTCGACCTGGGCGATGGCAAGCGCCTCGAACTCGGCGGCCGCGGCATGACCCTGCCCTTCACCATGGGCCACGAGATCGTGGGCGAGGTGATCGCCCGCGGCCCCGACGCGACAGGGGCGGAGATCGGCCAGCGCCGCGTCGTCTTCCCCTGGATCGGCTGCGGCGCCTGCGCCGAATGCCGGCGCGGCGCGGAACTTCTCTGCTCGGCACCACGCACCCTCGGCGTGCGCTACGGCGGCGGCTATGCCGACCGGGTGATGGCGCCGCATCCGCGGTATCTGGTCGATTTCGAGGGCGTCGACGAGGCCCTCGCCTGCACCTATGCCTGCTCGGGCGTCACCGCCTATTCCGCCCTCAGGAAGGCGGCCGCCGGTCTGGGCCCGGACGACGCCCTGCTGGTGATCGGCGCGGGCGGGGTCGGCCTGTCGGCGGTGCAGATGGCACGCGCCGTGACGCCGGCACGCGTCCTCGTCGCGGACATCGACCCGGCGAAGCGGGAGGCGGCGCTCGCCGCCGGTGCGGCCGTCGCCATCGACAACCGCGCGCAGGACGCCTTGCGCGCGCTGCGCGAAGCGACCGGCGGAACCGGTCCTGCCGCCGCGATCGACTTCGTCGGCGCGCCCACGACCGCCCGCTTCGGCTTCGACGGCCTGCGCCGCGGCGGCATCCTCGTCGTCGTCGGCCTCTATGGCGGTGCCCTGGCGCTGCCGGCGGCGATGTTCCCGCTGAAGATGGCCCGGATCGTCGGCTCCTATGTCGGCACGCTCGACGAGATGCACGAACTCATGGCGCTGGTGCGCGCCGGAAAGGTGCCGCCGATCCCGGTCCGTACCCGGCCGCTGGCCCAGGTGAACGCGACGCTGGACGATCTGCGCGGCGGCCGCATCGTCGGCCGGGTCGTCCTGCAGCCCTGAGCACGCCCGCGCCGGGGCGCTGGCGGGAGGCGGTTGGCGCGCGGCCGTACGGAACGGCGCGGTGCCGGCGCTGTTGTTCGGGACGACCTCTCCGAACGACGAAGGGACCGATCCATGCCAGGTTTCAGGGCACGCGCCGCCGCAGCCGCTCCGTTTCCCAACCGCGCCGTCGCACGAGTCGGCCTCGCCGCCGCGACCTGCCTCGCCGCTCTCGCCCTCGCCGCCGCCGCGCAGGCGCAGCCGGCCGCGTCGGATGCGCCCGGCGCCGG
>JBKBLL010000221.1:0-6308 GCA_046296375.1 Alphaproteobacteria bacterium
GCCGTAGGGCAGCGCCGGGGGTCCGGCGAAGGGCGCACTCATCAGCACCATGGCGCGGAAGACGTCCGGTCGCGTCAGCGCGCACCAGGCCGCGACCGACGCCCCGAAATCGTGCCCCACCACGGCCGCGACGGACCGGTAGCCGAAAGCCGCGATCAGGCCGAGTGCATCACGCACCAGGTTCAGCAGTCGGAACGACCCCAGGTCACCGTCATAGTCCGGGTCCCATCCGGTCGTGCGGCCGTAGCCGCGCTGGTCGGGCGCCAGCACGTGGTAGCCGGCGGCGGCCAGTACCGGCATCACCTTGCGCCAGCTGTAGGCGATCTCGGGAAAACCGTGCAGCAGCAGCACGCAGGGACGGACCGGACCGCCTCCCTCGGGCCACCCCGCCTCGAGCACGTGCATCCGCAGCCCGTTCACCCCGTCCACGAACCGCGCTCGCACGCCCGCCGGCATTGCCGCCCCGTCCAGCGGCCCGATCCCGTCCATCGCATCCTCCTCCATCGCTCCGCATCGGGCCCGGCAACCTGTACCGGCGACCCTACACCGGCGGGTCGTGCCGGGAAACGCGAGGCCCTCACGCGGGGCGGGGGCAGCCCGCCCCGTTCAGGGTTACGAGAGCGGACACGCGCGCGCGATGCCGGTTGCGCGGTGCGCTCCTGGTCGGCGGGCGGGCCGCATGGTTCAATGTCGACAGGGGAACGCACGACGAAAGGGACGATATGGACCTCGATCTGGCGGGCAAGCGCGTGCTCATCACCGGCGGCTCCAAGGGCATCGGGCGCGCCGCGGCCGAGATTCTGGCAGACGAGGGCTGCCACCTGGTGCTGGTGGCGCGCGAGCAGGCTGCGCTCGACGATACGGCCGGCGCAATCCGGGCGCGGCGGCAGGTGGACGTGCGCACCATATCGGCCGACCTGTCGTCGGACGCTGCGGTGCGGGCGGTGGCGGCGGAGGCGGGCGAGATCGATGTTCTCGTCAACAATGCGGGCGCCATTCCGCCGGGCGACCTGCTGTCGGTCGGCGACGAGACGTGGCGGCGTGCCTGGGACCTGAAGGTGTTCGGCTATATCTCGCTCAGCCGGGTCGTCTATGCGGCGATGAAGGCGCGCGGGTCCGGCGTGATCGTCAACGTCATCGGCGCGGCCGGCGAACAGTTCCCGCCGGGATACATCGCCGGGGCCGCGGGCAACGCGGCGCTGATGGCCTTTACCCGCGCCCTCGGCAAGCAGGCGCCGGCGGATGGGCTGCGGGTGGTGGCGATCAATCCGGGCCCGGTCGAGACGGAGAGGCTGGTCATGCTGCAGCGGAACAATGCCGAGAAGCGCTTCGGCGATCCGGAGCGCTGGCGCGAACTGACCGCGTCCATGCCCTTCGGTCGGCCGGCGACGCCCGCCGAGATCGGCTACGCGGTCGCCTTCCTGGCGAGCGACCGGTCCGGCTACACGACGGGCACGGTGCTGACAATCAACGGCGGCGGCGGCTGACCACCAGACGCGACCCGAGCGTCGGCCCCGGGCTTACTCCGCACTTGCTTCCTGACGTAGGCCCGGCGCGGTCGCCGGTGGCACCCGCTCGACGGTGAAGGCGAGGGTGTGGTTGTCGAGGGCCGACGGCAGCGGACGCGACGGATCGAGCCGCTCCGGCCGGGTCAGCCGGAAGCACCGCTCCGCCAGCAGTTCGGCGAGGACGCCGGCCCCAGCATCGGAACCAAATGGCGGGGCCTATCGGAGGATCGCGGGGTCGGCGCCATCCGTCTTGCTCCGTCGGTCGTTGGTGCCCCCTGGCATGGAGCGGGAACAAGCCTTCAGCGTCCCGGTTCCCCCTCTCGCACGCACGATCGCCAGTCGTCGGCCTTCAACGAGCCGGTCCGCCGAGCGCGTCCTCGACATAGAGCCGCAGCACGAGGAGGCGGATGACCGCCACCAGCGGCGTCGCCAGCGCGACGCCGATGACGCCGAAAAGCGCGCCGAACAGAACCATGGCGAGGATGCCGAGCAACGGTGGGAGGTGGACGGCGCGGCGCTGGATGAGGGGGGTCATCAGATAGCCCTCGATGGTCTGGATGACGGCATAGACGCCGATCGCCCACAGCAGCGTTACCCAGCCCTGACCCAGAGCCACGAGGCCGATCGGGACGCCGCCCAGGATGGGGCCCAGATAGGGGATGAAGCTGAAGAGGCCTGCCTGCAGGCCCAGAAGGGCGGCACTCGGCAAGCCGATCACCGCCATCGCGGCCCATGTGGTCAGGCCGATGAGGGTCATCGCGCAGAACTGCCCGAGCAGCCACCAGCGCATCACATGCCCGGTTTCGGCCAGTACGGACGCGATGCGCGGCCGCCGGTGCGCCGGAAAAAGGCTGACCACGCCACGGGCATAGTGGGCGGGCTGCGCCGCCGCGAAAATCCCGACGAACAGGATGACGATCATGTCGCCCAGGATGCCGAAGACGGTGCCGAAGGCGGTCTGGACGCGCTCGAACAACTGCTCGGGATCCGGCACCAACGACTGAAGCAGGCCGGCGGCGCCGTCGCCGGAATCGTCCGGCTCCATCCCCAGCACCTCCAGTTCGCCGCGCCAGGTCTCGATGGCGTCCGACAGGTGGTCGAGCAGGGCATCGGCCTCGGCAACCAGATTGTAGCCGCCGAGGAACAGGATTCCCGCCGTGCCGGCGACGAGGCCGACGATGGTGAGCGCCAGCGACCAGCCCCGCCGCAGGCCGATCCAGCGGTCGCCCAGCCGGGCGCAGCCGTCGAGCAGGCTGGCGAGCAGCAGGCCCGCGAAGACGAGAAGCAGAACGCCCGCGGTCTGCCACAGGAGGAACAGCGCCGCGGCCGCGGCGATCGCGACGAGAGCCACCCGGATGGCGACGATTTCCGGACTCCGGGCGCTCCCGCCGCTGTTGGGCGCGGGGCCTCCGGCCTGGTGTTTTTGCATCGCGTGGTTTCCGATCGTCCGTCGGGGGAGGTCAGGCGCCCCGCGGCCGGCGCCACTTCATTAGCGCTGCCTCTCCCTCGAAGTTCCGCGCCGCCCGCCTCGCGCCCGATCGTCCGCGGATGTATTAGGAAGGGCGGAACCGCGAGAGGGACGAGCGATGGCTGAACTGGGGATCGGCGTGATCGGCGCCGCCGGACGGATGGGGCAGATGCTGGTCAGGACCGTCGTGGAGACGGACGGGGCGAGGCTGGTCGCCGCAATCGAGCGCCCCGGCAGTGCGGCACTCGGCCGGGACGCCGGCGAGGTGGCTGGCGTCGGACGGCTCGACGTCGCCGTCGGCGACGATCCCGCAGCCCTGTTCCAGACGGCCGACGCGGTTCTGGAGTTCTCGCTGCCGGCGGCGACCACCGCCCATGCCGCACTCGCCGCGCAGCACGCGAAGATCCACGTCATCGGCACGACCGGGCTCGGCGCCGAGGACGAAACGGCGCTCGCCGAGGCGGCCAAGCGGACGGCGATCGTCTATGCACCCAACATGAGCGTCGTCGTCACCCTGGCGATGGCTCTGGTCGAGCAGGTGGCGGGCATTCTGGGCCCCGATTACGACATCGAGGTCGTCGAGATGCATCATCGCCACAAGATCGACGCGCCGTCGGGCACGGCGATCGGACTGGGCAGGGCGGCGGCGCGCGGGCGCGGCGTCTATCTCGACCAGGTGGCGCAATGGAGCCGCGAGGGGCACACCGGCGCGCGCCGCAAGGGCGACATCGGCTTCGCGGCCCTGCGCGGCGGCGACGTTGTCGGCGACCATACGGTCGTCTTCGCCGGCGAGGCCGAGCGGCTGGAGATCACGCATCGCGCGACCAGCCGGCAGATCTACGCCCGTGGCGCCGTCCGCTCCGCCCTTTGGGCGCGCGACCGCGCCCCCGGCCTGTACGGGATGCGCGAAGTCCTGGGGCTGGCGGCGCAGACGGGCGGTTGACCGGCGCCCGGGCGGAACGCGGTCAGACGGCGAGGTTGTCGATCAGCCGGACATCGCCGAGCCATGCGGCGGCGAGGATGCGTCGCGGACCGTCGCCGGGGGGGCCGAGCGAGGCGCCGTCGCGCAGTTCGACATAGTCGACGGCGCTGAATCCGCCCGCCTCCAGCGCCCGGCGGGCCTCGGCGCCGGCGGCTTCGGCGTCGCTGCCGGCGCGGACGGCCTCGGCCATCGCCTGCATTGTCCGGTGCAGCAGGGGGGCGAGGATGCGCTGCGCTGGTGTCAGGCGCACGTTGCGCGAGGACAAAGCGAGGCCGTCCGCCTCGCGCACGGTGGGGGCGCCCTCGATGGTCACCGGGATGTCGAGGTCGGCGACGAAGCGCCGGATGACCTGAAGCTGCTGCCAGTCCTTCTCGCCGAAGATGGCGCAGTCCGGGAGCGACTGCAGGAGCAGCTTGCTGACGACGGTCGCGACGCCGTCGAAATGGCCGGGCCGGGCCGCCCCTTCGAGCACCTCGCCGACGCCGCGCACCGATACGCCGGTGGCGAAGCCCGCCGGGTACATTTCGGCGACGCCCGGCGCAAACAGCAGGTCGCAGTCGACGCCGTCCAGCTTCTCCGCGTCGGCCGCCTCGGTCCGCGGATAGGCGGCGAGATCGTCGGAGCGATTGAACTGCTTCGGATTGACGAACAGGGTCGCAACGGTTCGGCGGCAGCGCACGCGGCCCAGGCGAACCAGCGAGAGATGTCCCTCGTGCAGCGCCCCCATGGTCGGGATCAGCGCGACGGTCTCACCCGCCCGGCGCCATTCCCCGATCGACGCCCGCAGGTCGGCGACGGTGCGGACCGTCCTCATTTCCGCGCCGCGGCCTTGAAGACCTGATCGGGACCGGGGAAGCGGCGGGTGCGGACGTCCTCCGCATAGGCGCGCACCGCCGCGGTGTACGCCTCGCCCAACTCCGCATAGCGCTTGACGAATTTCGGCCGGAAATCCGGAAACATGCCGACCAGGTCGTCGGTGACGAGGATCTGCCCGTCGCAGACGGCGGAGGCGCCGATGCCGATGGTGGGCACGGCGACCCGCCGCGTGATGTCGCCGGACAGTTCCTCCAGCGTCTTCTCGATGACGATGCCGAACGCGCCGGCCTCGGCGACGGCGATCGCGTCGGCCATGATCGCGTCGGCTTCGGCCGGACTGCGGCCGCGGACGGAATAGCCGCCGAGCGCGTTGATCGATTGCGGCGTCAGGCCGATATGGCCGAGCACCGGCACGCCGCGATGGGCGAGGAAACGGATCGTCTCCGCCATCTCGACGCCGCCTTCCAGTTTCACCGCCGCGCAGCCGGTCTCTGCCATCACCCGCGCCGCCGAGCGGAAGGCCTGGGCCGCCGACTCCTCATAGGATCCGAACGGAAGATCGACCACGACACAGGCGCGCCGGGTGCCGCGCATGACGGCGCGGCCATGCGCGATCATCATGTCGAGCGTGACGCCGACCGTGCTCTGCATGCCGTAGATCACCATGCCGAGCGAGTCGCCGACCAGGATCAGGTCGACGTCGGCATCCATCAGCTTGGCCGTCGGCGTCGTGTAGGCGGTCAGGCAGACGATGGGCTCGCCGCCCTTGCGGGAACGGAGGGCGGACGGTGTAAGGGCGCGAACGGGCGCGGACTTGCTCACGGGGCGATCCCTCGGCAGAGCGGACAGATCCGAGCCGATCTTCTAGTCCTCCGCCCGGCCGCATGCAAATGTCCCGACAATGGCACTGGCCGCAAAACGTGCGGTTGCGGCCCCTTTGGTCACCGATCGGGACGCCGCGGGCGGGGCGAACGAAGGCCGGCCCGCTCGGTCCGGCCTCGCGGCTCAGGATCGCGCCGCCTCGTAGGTCAGGCGGCGGCGCGCGCCGCGCCGGCGGTCGCTTCCTCGGCGTCGAGGACGGTTGCGACCGCATGGACCACCGAGGCGATCCGGACCGCGGCCTGGATCGCCTCGGTCGGCAGGCCGCCCTTGCGCAGTTCGTGCTCGTGCGCGTCGATGCACATGCCGCAGCCGTTGACGGCCGAGACGGCCAGCGACCACAGCTCGAAATCGACCTTGTCGACGCCGGGCTTGCCGATGACGTTCATGCGCAGCCGCGCCGGCAGCTTGCCGTAGTTCTTGTTCTCGGCCAGGTGCACGAAGCGATAGTAGATGTTGTTCATCGCCATGATCGCGGCGGCGGCCTTGGCCGCCTCCAGCGCCTCCGGCGACAGTCGCGCTTCGGTCTCGGCCAGGATCGCGGCCGTGACGGTGGCGTTGCGGGAGGCGATCGCGGACGCCAGAAACGTGCCGTCGCGCTGCTGCTGGGTCAGCGCCGCCTCGGTCGAGAGGCTCGACAGGTTCAGCTTCAGAT
>JBKBLL010000222.1:0-6282 GCA_046296375.1 Alphaproteobacteria bacterium
TGATCGAGCCCACAGGTCAAACCCGCAGGCACGCTCAAGGCGTCCCGTTCGTCTCTACGCATAGCTTAGATATCTTACCCAAGATACGCAGACCAAACGTAACGCCGATCGCTCGACACGACGCCGCCCGCGCATCCCTTCCATTCTATTCGCTTTTTCAACAACAAGCCCACCGGGCGGTGGGGCCCTCTCTTCGGGGCGGGCAGTAAACTTAGAGATCGACGCCCGCTGCGTCAAGAGCCTTTTTCCGTTCCGACCGGCGCGCCGCCGTTTCCGTGGGCGCTCCGTCGTCGGGAGCCGCGTATTTAGACGCGACCCCCTTCCCTGTCCAGCACTCTTTTCGAAAAAATCACATCGCGGTTATGCCGCCGTCGATCACCAAGTTCTTGCCGGTGATGTAAGCCGACCCCGGCGCCATGAGGAAGCAGATTCCCGGCGCCACGTCGCTCGTCTCGGCGTAGCGCCCAAGCGGGATGGACGCGAGGGTCTGGGCGGCGAACTTCGGGCCCCGGACGACCTCCGTCATCGGCGTCACCACGGTGCCGAAGGATACCGCATTCACGCAGATCCCGTAGCGCGCCCACTCGCGCGCCGCGCTCATCGTGATGCCGAGCACGCCCGCCTTCGCCGCCCCGTAGTTGATCTGGCCGATCGTGCCGCGCGTTCCGGCGATCGACGACACGTTGACGATCTGGCCGTTGCATACGCCGGACTCGCCGCTCTCCGCCCGCTGGATCATGTGCCGGCCGACCGACTGCAGCGCGAGGAAGACGCCCGTTAGGTTGACGCCGATCACCTCGTCCCACTGCTGGCGGGTCATCTTGTGGATCATCGCCGCCCGCACGATGCCCGCATTGTTGAACAGGCCGTCGACGCCGCCCCACTCCTTCACCATCTCCTCGACCGCCGCATCGATGAAGGACTGGTCGGTAACGCTGCCCGCGAAGGTCCGCACCGACCCGCCGGCATCGTCGGCGAGCGACTTCAGGCCGTCGCCATTCAGATCGATGGCGCCGACCTTGCCGCCGAGCCGGGTGACGAGCTGGGCCACTTCACGGCCGATGCCCTGCGCGGCGCCGGTCACGAGGATGCGCCGGCCTTCGAGACTGTAGGGATTCTGCATGCGACCCTCCCGCTTCGCGTGTCCGGGACGGCCCTCTCGCCATCCCCTGGATCCGCAAGCGGTAGCAGCTTTGCACGGACATTGCCACGCCCGCCGGCGCTGCGCCGAGCGTTGCGGCGGGGCTCGTCACGGGGGCTGATCGCCCCCTGCCGCGTCAGGCCCGCGCCGCCATGGGGCGCGCCGCCGGTGCGGCCGCGGCGGTTTCGGGCTGCACGACCCGGCTCTTCCGCGCCCCGGAGCGCCGCGGCACCGTCACCGGCGCGAAGGCGCTCGCCGGGACCGGGCGGGCGTAGAGATAGCCCTGCGCCACGTCGCAGCCGTTGCGCCGGAGCCACGCCGCCGTACGGCGGGTCTCCACGCCCTCGGCGACGACCCGCATGCCCAGGCAGTGACCCAGTCGGATGGCCGCCTGGGTCAGGGCGCGCGTGTGCTCCTCCGTCTCGATACCGGCGATGAACGTGCGGTCGATCTTCACCTCGTTGAACGGCAGGTCGCGCAGCTTGACCAGGGAGGAGTGGCCGGTGCCGAAATCGTCGACCGACAGGCCCACTCCCATCAGGCGCAGCCGGGCCAGGACGTCCATCGCGTTCAGCAGGTCGCGCGCAACCTCCGACTCGGTCACCTCGATCGACAGCGCCGAGCCGGGCACGTCGTGTTCGCGCAGCAGCGCGCGGATGCGGTCGGGCAGTTCCAGGTCGGTCAGCATGTCGGCCGGCACGTTGACCGCCACCGTCGGGTCCCAGCCGCTGCGCGCGGCGGACCGCCAGAGGGCGGCCTGGCGCACCGCCAGACGGAGTACGTGGCGGGTCAGCGGGACGATGAGCCCCGTGCTCTCGGCGATCGGAATGAATTCGCCCGGCGCGACGACGCCGCGCGTGGGATGCATCCAGCGCGCCAGGGCTTCGCAACCCACGGTCCGGCCGGTGGCCAGGTCGACCTTGGCCTGGTAGTGCAGGTCGATCTCGCCCCCGATCAGCGCGCGGTGCAGTTCCTCGTATGTCGACAGTCGGCGCGCCTCCGACGGCTCGGCGGCGGCGGCACTGTCGAGCAGCCCGCGCAACTGGCCCAGCCGGATCGGCTTGGGCAGCCGGGGCGCCATCCGCAGGCCATAGGACCGGCCGATCTGTTCGACCGTGGCGACGAGGCGGTCGTCGCTGCCGCTGGTGAGCGCGACGGGCACGGTGCAGCCGCTCGCCGCCAGATCACGCAGCACTTCGACACCGTCGATCGCGCCGAGATCGAGATCCAGCAGGAGCAGCGCCGCACCGGCGATCGCATCCGTTCGCCGAAAGGCGACCGGACAACCATGGATATCGACGGCGAAGCCCCGATCGCGCGCGATGCGCTCCACGAAGCGACCCACCGCCGGGTCGTCGTCGAGGACGATGAGTTTTGGCTTGCAGGCGGTCTCGGTACCGACGGGCATCGGCCCCACTTTCTGGAACTCTCAACGAACTTTGCACAAGATCGCGCAGGCAGGGTTACCAGGGCGTAAACCCTGGGTAGTCTTTCGGCCTCGATTCGATTTTTGATTCCGCCCCCGGGGATCTTCGCGCCATAGTCGCACCATGCCCGGACGGGCTCGGAAGCTATGGTCGAAAAATGGCGACGGCCGATGGAAACGACGCCGGCTCGACCGGGAAGGCGCCAACACGGAAGCGGCTCGGACCGGTATACGTCACGCTCGGTTACATGCTGTTCGGCTGCGCCTACATCGTGCTGTCGGACCTGGTCGTCGCACGCGTTTTCACCGATGCGTGGACCATGGCGGGGATTACGAAGGGCATCGCGTATGTCGGCGTCTCCGGCATTTTCCTGTACGCCCTGCTCCGCCACACGGCCGTACAGTCGGAGCGGCATGCCGCCGCGATGACGGAGAGCGAGAAGACCGCCCGGCGGCTCTTCCAGGAGAACCCGGAGGCGATGTGGGTCTTCGACCCTGAGACGCTGGCGTTCCTCGACGTGAACGAGGCGGCGGTCCGACGCTACGGCTGGTCGCGGGATCAGTTCCTCCGCAAGTCGGTCGCCGACATCCGCCCGGCGCGGGACGTGCCGCGGATGGCGCGCTGGCTGCGGGAGCGGGTCGCACCCGGAGCGCCCCGCCTCACGCCGGAAGTCCGCGCGCGGCACGTGACGCGCGACGGCCGCGAACTGGTGGTCGCGGCGATCGGCCACCGCATGCGCTATGCCGGCCACGAAGCGATGCTGGTCGCCGTACGCGACATGACCGATCTCGCCGCCGTGGAGCGGCGCCTGCGTGCGCGCGAATACGAACTGGAGGACACGACCGCGCGTCTGACCGAGCGCGTCAAGGAGATGCGATGCCTCCATGCGGTCCTGCGCCTGTGCAACGCGACCGATCGGACCGTGCACGAACTTGTGGAGGGCGTGACGCGCGTGCTTCCGGACGCCTTCCGCTTCCCCGAACTGGCGGCCGCACGCCTGTCCTTCGGCAATGCCGTCTGGGAGACCGGCCGCTTTCCCGACGATGGCCCGACCATGCGCCGGGAAATCCGCGCCGACGGAGAGGTCGGCAGCCTCGAGATCGCCTATGACGGGATCCCGGACGATCTCGGGGCGCCCTTCCTGCCGGAGGAAGAGGAACTCGTCGACATCGTCGCGGCGGAACTGTCGAAGGCACTCGACCGGCGGCGGATAGCGGACGTTCTGCGGCTCCGCGACCGGGGCCTGGCGGCCGTTCCGACGGGCATCTGCATCACCGAGGCCGGCGCCGCCGCTACCGACCGGCGGGTGATCTACGTCAATCCCGCCTTCTCGCGCATCAGCGGCTATGCCGAAGACGCGGTCCTGGGACGCGACTGCCGGCTGCTGCAGGGACCCGACACCGACCCGGGCACGGTCGCGGCGATCGGTCGTCGGCTGCGGGCGGGCGAACCGTTCTCGGGCGAGATCCTGAACTACCGCGCCGACGGCGAGCCGTTCTGGAACGACCTGCTGGTCTCCCCCGTCCCGGACGCGTCGGGCCGGATAACGCATTTCGTCGGCGTCTTGCGCGATACGACCGATCGCCGGCGCGCCGAGACCCGCATCCGCCTGCTCGAATCCGCGGTCGAGGCCGCGGCGAGCGCCATCATCGTGACCGACGCCGACGGTCGGGTGGAGTACGCCAACGTTGCCTTCCAGCGCATAACGGGATACGATCTCTCGGAAGTCCGTGGGCGCTCCCTCGCCCTGCTGAAATCGGGCACGCACGACAACTCTTTTTACCGTGAACTCTGGGAACGGATCACCGCCGGGGAGGTCTGGCGCAACTCGATCGTCAACCGGCGGAAGGACGGCACGACGTACCGCGCCTTTCAGGTGATCGCACCGATCCGCGACGAACGCGGCCACATCGCGCATTTCGTCGCCATGCAGGAGGACACGACGGCCCTGGACGCCGCCGAGGAGCAGCTGCGCCATTCCCAGCGACTGCAGGCGGTGGGGCAGCTCACGGGCGGCATCGCGCACGATTTCAACAATCTGCTCGCGGTGATCATGGGCAATCTGGAGTTGCTCGAAGAACGGATCCACGAACCGGACCTTCGCGAACTGGTCGCCGACCCGCTCGCGGCAGCGGTCCGGGGCGCAGAACTGACGCGGCGCCTGCTCGCCTTCGCGCGCCTCCAGCCGCTGTCCCCCGCATCCGTCGACGTGAAGGCCCTGCTGACCCGCCTGACCAAGCTAGCGGCCCGGACCCTGACTGAGGCCGTGACGGTCCGCACGGTACAGGCCGACGACCTCTGGCCCGCCTATATCGACGAGGGGCAACTGGAGACGGCGCTGCTCAACGTCGTCCTCAACGCGCGCGATGCCATGCCGGAGGGAGGCCGCCTGACGATCGAGACCGCGAACGTCCGGCTGGACGAAGACTATGCCGCGAGGAATCCAGAGGTGGCGGCAGGCGACTACGTCATGGTGGCGGTTTCCGATTCCGGGACGGGCATGACGCCGGAGGTCCAGACCCGGGCGTTCGATCCCTTCTTCACCACCAAGGAGCCGGGGCGCGGCACGGGCCTCGGCCTCAGCATGGTCTACGGCTTCGCCAAACAGTCCGCCGGGCATGTCCGCCTCTACAGCGAGCCGGGACGCGGCACGACCATCCGCCTGTACCTGCCCCGCGGCAGCAAGGGCGCACCTCAACGCGATCCGGAACCGGATACCGATGTGACGGGCCACGGCCGCACCGTCCTGCTGGTCGAGGACGACGAGCAGGTCGCCCGTTGGATCGCACGCGCCCTGCACGGGGCGGGTTTTCGCGTCGCCGAGGCGCGGGACGCGGCCGCCGCCCGCCAATTGCTCGACGAGGGACCGGCGCCCGACCTGATCGTCACGGACATCGTCCTGCCGGGCGGGACAACGGGCGTCAGGCTCGCGGCCGAACTCGCGGCGCAAGGCTGCCCGGCCAAGGTCCTGTTCATGTCGGGCTATACTCGCGAAGCGGTCGACAGCGGCGATACCCTGCCGCCCGGGGCGCCGCTCCTGACCAAACCCTTCCGACGCTCGGAACTGCTGCGACAGGTCCGCGACCTGCTCGACGACACGGAGGCCCGATGACCGCCAACGCCCTGCCGTACCCGCCCGAAAAGCGCCTCCTGGTGATGGACGACGAGGCCGCCTTCGGCCGGTTCGTCCGGCGCACGGCCGAAGCGGAAGGCTATGCCGTGGAGGTGCTCACCCAGTCGCGGGCCTTCGCCGAAACGTTCGACCGTTTCCGGCCTACGCTCGTCGTGCTGGACATGGTCATGCCCGAAATGGACGGGATCGAGATCATCCGCTGGCTCGTCGCGCGCGAAGCGAGCGTTCGCCTCGCCGTCATCACCGGCTTCAACCCGATGTATGCGCATATGGGCCAGGTCCTGGCCGAAGCGCACGGGCGGATGGAGGTCCTGTCGCTCGAGAAGCCCATCAGCGTAGCCGACCTGCGCAAGCTCCTGACCGCGCCCTGAGGCGTCGCCGGCGGGCAGGACCGGCCGACGCGGCCCCAGTCAGCGAGGCGGCTGCCCCGGCACGGGCAGATCGGGGGTGGATGGCGGCTGTCGCAGAAGGTCGTCCAGCACGCTCCCGCCGCCCGCGGGCGGGGACGGTGGCCGGTGGCGACGGTACGCCCAGGATGGCGCCGGATCCGCGATCGGGCAACGCGCCGTGATCGGCACCAC
>JBKBLL010000223.1:0-6236 GCA_046296375.1 Alphaproteobacteria bacterium
GATGGGGCCGCCGAGACGCGCTGGCTCGAGCGGTTGGGGCTTACGCTTGCCGCGCCGGCGGGACTGGCGCTCGCGGCGGCAATCCCGCTCCTGCGCTCCTACGAAGTCCTGTGTGCCGAGGCCTGATCCGGCCGTCGAAGCCCGGGTCCGGGAGCCCGACCGCTCAGACGCACGACCGCCGATCAGCTGGCGGTTCGACGCCGCGCAGCCCCAACCGGCTCGCCAACAGCACGCAACTGTTGAACATCACCCAGCATTCGGGGCCGAACGGCAGAAAACCGAGGAAACCGATCAGGGGCATCTCGAAATAGGCCCACGCCTCCAGCGGACCGAGGAACGGCAGGTCGTAGGTCCATTTGGTCGTGGCGAACCAATTCCACGACTCCCACCAGAGACCACAGATGCCGCCACCGGCGGCGAGCGCGAGCGTGCGCCCCCAGCGCCCTTCGCTCCAGTCGCCGATGAGGCTGGGCGCGCCGAAGCGATGGTTGATCGGGTCGAGCACCAGCCAGAAGGAGAGCCACAGAGTCAGCGAGCCGATCGGGTCCGCGATCCAGATCGGAAAGATCAGTGCCGCGCCCCCCGCGACCACCATCAGCATGCGGCCCGTAGGGCCGATCCGGATGGGACGCAGCCGCACCTCTGGAAATCCCACGGCACGCAGGACTTCCGCTGTCATCAGCATACCGGGGGTGATTGCAGCGAAAGCCACGGCGTAGCCCAGGTTGCGATGCCAGAAATTGTCGGCAAGCCCGTGATAGGCCCATGCATGCATGAAGTCGAAGTTGATCCAGTCGAACACGACCCAGATGGGGATGCTGGCCAGACAGCAGAGCACGAACCGCCGCGGCCGCTCACGTGCCGGTGAACCGCCGCGCAGCCGCACGAGGAGGCCGTCTAGCAACAGGATGTAGGCGGCCCAGAAAATCGGCGTCACGTCGTTGGCCACCGCCCGGGCCAGCGACCCGAACCAACCTTGCGGCGGCGGTATCGGATCGCGCGGCATCACGGCCCAGCCGCGCATTCCGGCGTCGGCCAGCATCAGCGCTCCTGCGGCCAGGATAACCGCCGCGCCGATGATCAGAGTCGCCGGCAGCCGACTCCCACGAACAGCGCCGCGCGGATGCTTGTGCCCGATCGTCCCGTCCACCGAGGCTCCTCCTTCCCATTTTCCTCCGCCGAGCCTATCACGCCCGCCGCGATCGGCGGCCCGCATCGAAGCCGAGATCCGGCCCTTCGGGCTCTGCGTATCCATGAGTGCCGAGGCAAACCGGAGACGAAGGCCGATGGAGATCGATCACACGCGCAGACGCCTCCTCACCACTTTCGCAGCCGCCCCGGCGGGCGTCCTGTTCGTTATGCCGGCCCTGGCCGCGACACCAGCCAGAGACCGGACGCCGGATGTCGCGATCGCGCCCATCCGTTTCGCGGTCAGCCGGGAGGGCCAGCAGATCGGCTCGCACACGGTTCGATTCCAACGGGAGGGTGCCGATCTGATCGTCGAAATCGACATCGAACTCGACGTCAGGTTCGCCTTCGTGACCGTCTATCGCTACCGGCACACCAATCGCGAGGTCTGGCGCGACGGGCGTGTGGTCGCGATCGATGCGCGCACGGACGACAATGGGGAGGGATATACGGTCACGGCGCGCGGAACTGCGGAAGGACTGACGGTCGAAGGAAGGGAGGGGCGCGTCAATGTCCCAGCCGACACCCTGTCGACCAGTTACTGGAACCCGGCGACGGTGCGCCAGTCGAAACTGATCGATACACAGCACGGTCGCATCGCCGAGGTGACGACCAGGTCCCTCGGCTTCCGGGCGGTGCAGACGCCGGCCGGCACGGTGCGCGGCGAGTGCTGGCGCGTCTCCGGCGATCTGGACCTCGATGTCTGCTACGCCGAGAACGGCGCCTGGATCGGCCTCGATTTCGAGGCGCGCGGCTCGCGCATCAGCTATGCGCGCGCCGATCGGCCCGACGGTGAAAGCTCCAGCCAAAGAACCGGTGACGCGCGGGGCCAGGGATGAAGCCCGGCGCGCGACTGTGGATCACCGGCGGTAGTTCCGGGCTCGGCGCGGCGCTGGCCCGGGCGGCGGCCTCGGCAGGCCACCCGGTGGTGATCTCCGCACGCAGCGCCGAATCCCTGGCGGACCTGGCGACCGAGAGCGGACGCATCTCCGCCTTGTCGCTCGACGTAACGGATCGCGCGGCAGTGGGGAGGGCCGTGACCGTTATTGAACGGGACGGTCCGATCGACGTCGCCGTGCTGAACGCCGGAACGCACGTTCCCGTCGACCCGGCGGAGCTCGATGCAGGCGACTTTCGAGCCCTCATCGAGGTCAACTTCATGGGGACGGTGCATTGCCTCGAGGCGGTCCTGCCCGGGATGCTCCGAAGGGGGCATGGGAAAGTCGTGCTGGTCGCCTCCGTCGCCGGCTATGTCGGGCTTCCCACTTCGGCCGCCTACGGCGCGACCAAGGCGGCGCTGATCAACCTGGCGGAGTCGCTGAAGCCCGAACTGGATCGGGGGGGCGTGACGATCCAACTCGTCTGTCCCGGTTTCGTCGACACGCCGCTGACCCGCCGCAACCGCTTCCCGATGCCCTTCCTGATGCAGCCCGACGCGGCTGCCGCGGCCTTCCTCGCAGGCCTCCGGTCCGACCGGTTCGAGATCGTCTTTCCGCGCAGGATGGCCTGGACGATGCGCCTGCTTCGGCGCCTGCCCTACACCGCTCTCTTCGCCGTCACGCGCAGGCTCGCGCCGCGACGGGGCTAAGGTGCTGGTAAAACACCCATCAACGAGATCTCTTCCCCGTTGCGGCCTCCCGCAGCGACGACGCCAGCGCCGGAGGCGGGAAAGACGCCCGTCAGCGCGGTGATGTTCACTTGGTGTGTCACCATGATGATCGTCGGGCTGTCGGACGGCAGGCCAGCAATGAAATCCCGCAGCGCCCTGGTGCGCTCTGTCGCCTCGCCGGCCTGCTGGAAGAACGAGTCGAGCGCGGGCAATTCCTCCGGTTGGCCGAAGCCGAGAAGACGGGCGGTGTCGCGGCTCCGACACCACCGGCTGGTGAAGATGCGCGGCGATTTCAGTCCCGCTTCGCGCAGCCGGTCGCCCATCCGCCGTGCCTGGGCACGGCCCGCCGCGTCGAGGTTGCGTTGCGTCGCGCAGTCGCGCGGATCGAATCCGGCCGGATCGCCCACCCCTGGTGCCAGGGCGTGCCGGTAGAGCACGAGGAGACCTTCGTCCCGCGCGAGGAGGGCCGTATCGAAAGCCGTTTCGGCCGCCCGTACCGGGAAAATCGCGGCAAAGGCGATAATAAGCGCGGTGGCGAGCATCTGCATGCCGACGCTACGCCGGCCGCCGCCCGGCGGATCACGGCGAACTCAGTCGGAGTCGCCCGCGTCCAGATCCTCATAGAGCAGCTGCGCCTCGCGGGCCGGCCCGCGCCGCGCGCCGATCCCCAGGATCCGAACCACTCTGATCCGGTCTGCCTGCGGAAAGGTGAGGACGTCGCCGGGGCGGACGCCGTAGTGCGCCTTCTCCACAACGACGCGGTTCACCCGGACGCGCCCCTTCCCGCAGACCGCCGCGGACATGCTGCGCGTCTTGAAGAACCGGGCGATCCACAGCCATTTGTCGAGGCGTTGGGTGTCGCCGGCATCGCTCACCGCGAACCGGCCCCGGCCAGCCTGGCAAGCGCGGCATGCAGGCGCTCGTCGCGGATCCGCGGCAGGACCGGTGCCAGCATCCGGGCGAGGTCGGCCCAAAGGGCGCCCGGCGCGCCATCGCCCGCCTCCGTGGCGAGCGCGGCGATTTCCACGCGCGCGGCCAGGTCGCCGAGGAGATCGGCTATCTCGGCATGGCCGAGATAGCCGGCATAACGGTCGTCGGCTTCATCCATGAAGCAGACCGGCGATGCCGGCCGGCCTGCGGTTTCGTCCTCGCCCGTCCGATGCTCGCTGCGGCTCATCCTCGACCTGTCCCGTCTTCGGCACTCCGGCCCGATGTCGCCCTCGCTGCGCCGACACCGTCCCGCAGCATATCCGGGACGCCACAGATGATCCGCGCCGCGCCAGCCTGTATTGTGCCCCACATGTCAGCACAGGAGCCTATCACGCTCTCCGCGGTCGCGGATGCCCTGGGCGCCCCAGTCCGGGGCGACGGCGCCGTACCGCTCGACCGATTGGTGCACCCGGCGGACGCATCCGCGCCGACCGACCTGGTCCTGATTCTCGACCCCCGGCTCATGGAACACCTCGCGCGCAGCCCGGTGCGGGCCGCCGTCCTCGCCGCGGGCCTCCCCGCGCCGGCCGGCGGGCTGGCGGGATGGGTCGAAGTGGCGCGGCCGCGCCTGGCGCTCGCCGTTCTGCTCGAACTGTTCGCGCGCCCCCCGCACGCGGCGGCGGGCATCCATCCCACCGCGTCGGTCGACCCGTCGGCGGTGCTCGGCGACGGCGTGTCGGTCGGACCGTTCACGCATGTCGGGCCGGTGGCGCGGATCGGCGACGGTACGCGGCTCCTGGCGCATGTGACGGTCGGCGCCGGCGCACGGATCGGACGCCGCTGCCTCGTCCATCCCGGGGCGCGCATCGGCGAACGGGTGGTGATCGGCGACCGCGCGGTCCTGCACCACAATGTCAGCCTGGGGGCCGACGGGTTCAGCTTCGTCACGCTGGAGCCGTGCGGGTACGAGACGGCGCGCGGCGACATCGTCGAGACGCCGATGCGCGACCTGCGCCGGATCGGATCGATCGGCACGGTCGTCATCGGCGACGATGTGGAGATCGGCGCCAACAGCGCGGTCGACCGGGCCAATCTGGGCGCGACCGTGATCGGCCGCGGCACCAAGATCGACAATCTCGTCCAGGTCGGCCACAACGTCCGCATCGGCGAGGACTGTCTCATATCGGGGCAGGTTGGCATCTCGGGCAGCGTGCGGATCGGCGACCGGGTCGTCATCGCCGGCCAGTCGGGCATCGCGGACCATGTGACGATCGGCGACGACGCCGTCATCGGCGCCAGTAGCGGCGTCGGGCGCGACGTGCCGCCCGGACGCATCTTCATGGGCCTCCCCGCGGTGCCGCGCTCGCAATGGCGCCGTCGCCTGCTCGCGATCGGCCGCGCCGGACGCCTGCTGCGCGAACTCGCGACCCTGCGCCGGCGTGACGAGGGAACCGGCTGACGGAACCCGCCGACGAAACCCGCCGTGAAACCGGCAGGCGCGGCACCGCCGACACGCTCGGCGCCCCTGCTGTGGCCGCCGGGTAACGGCCGGGGAGGACGGCGTCGCCGCCGGCGCGGAGCGTGGCCGGTCGGGCTTGCCGCCATGCCCCGGGCGGCCCACGTGACCGGTGCTTTTTCCCGACACAAGCTGCGAGCCGATGAAAGCCTTGATCCTCAGCGCCGGGCAGGGGTCCCGCCTGCTGCCGCTTACCGAGGACTGCCCGAAATGCCTGCTGCCGCTGGGCGGCCGCTCGATCCTGGAGCATCAGGTCGAGCAGCTGGCCGCGGCCGGGGTCGAGGAGGTCGTCGTCGTCACGGGCTTTCGCGCCGCCGCCGTCGAGGGCCGGCTGGCCCGGCTGCGCCGGCTGGGCGTGCGGGTCCGCACCGTCTTCAACCCCTTCTACAACGTCGCCGACAATCTGGCTTCGTGCTGGATGGCGCGGGCCGAGATGCAGGAAGGCTTCCTGCTGCTGAACGGCGACACCCTGTTCGAGACGGAGATCGCCCGGCGCCTGGTCGCCGCGCCGCCGGCACCCGTCACCCTGACCATCGACCGCAAGGCCGCCTACGATTCCGACGACATGAAGGTCGTGGTCGAGGGCACGCGCCTGCGCGAGGTCGGCAAGACCCTGCCGCCGGAGCGGGTCAACGGCGAGTCGATCGGCTTCTCCCGCTTCGACGCCGACGGCGCCCAGTGGTTCACCGAGGTCCTCGACCAGGAGATGCGCACGCCGAACGGCCTGTCCTGGTGGTACCTGAAGGCGGTCGGCGTCCTGGCCGAGCGCGGCCTGGTCGAGACCTGCTCGATCGAGGGGCTGACCTGGGGCGAGGTTGACTTCCCCGACGACCTCGCCCGCGCCCAGATGATGTTCGGCGCGCCGATCCCGAGCGAACCTACCCTGCCCGGCATCTGAGGCTCCCGCGGCCCTCTCCGCGCCGGCCGCATCGCCGCGCCGTCCCGGCGCGGGGTCGGCGAAATCCGGAGCGCGGGCGTCCCGCCCGCATCGTC
>JBKBLL010000224.1:0-6228 GCA_046296375.1 Alphaproteobacteria bacterium
ATAGGGATGCACGCCGCCCAGGTCAAGACCGCGCGCTCGGGCGGCACACGCCCGCGCCGGGTCGCGTCGACGCCCGCCAGCCCCCCACCCGGCGAGCCCGGCCCGTGACGGGGCGGCGTTGACACCGGCAGCCGCCGGGGCTCCGATGCCCGTAAGAAGCGAGCGGGAGGACGGAGACATGAAGGTCGCCGAGATCGAGACGCTGCACTGCGACGCCGGCTGGCGCAACTACCATTTCGTCAAGCTGACGACCGAGGACGGGGTCGTCGGCTGGAGCGAGTTCGACGAGGGGTTCGGCTCGCCGGGCGTCACGGCCGTGATCGAGAGGATGGCGGAGCGGGTCATCGGCCAGCGCGCCGGCGACCACGAGCGCATCCACGCCGAACTCTACTGCCTGACGCGGCCGGCGGCCGGCGGCGTGGTCGCCGAGGGCCTGGGTGCCATCGAGAACGCGCTGCTCGACGCCAAGGCGCGCACGCTGGGCGTGCCCTGCTACGAGCTGCTGGGCGGCAAGGTGCGCGACCGCGTCCGCCTCTACTGGTCGCACTGCGCGACCTGGCGGATCAACCATCCGACCTACTACAAGCCGCCGATCACCGATCTCGACGGCGTGAAGGCGATGGGTGCGGAGGTGCGGGAGAAGGGCTTCACCGCCCTCAAGACCAACATCTTCCTCCACGGCGAGAACGGCGCCAAGGGCTGGCGGCCGGGCTTCGGCGTCCCCTTCATGCCGGAGCTGAACGTCGAACGGGACGTCCTGCGCAATCTTCGGGCGCATCTGGAGGCGTTCCGCGACGGCTGCGGCCCGGATGTCGACATGCTGCTCGACCTGAACTTCAACGCGAAGACCGAAGGCTATCTCAAGATCCTGCGGGAGATCGCCGACCTCGACATGTTCTGGATCGAGATCGACAGCTACAACGCCCAGGCGCTCGCCTACATCCGCAGCCACAGCCACCACCCGATCAGTTCGTGCGAGACGCTGCTGGGGCTGCGCGAGTTCCTGCCCTACTTCCAGCACCAGTCCATGGACGTGGCCATCATCGACGCCGTGTGGAACGGCGTCTGGCAGTCGATGAAGATCGCGGCGGCGGCCGAAGCACACGAGATGAACGTCGCACCGCACAATTTCTACGGCCACCTCTGCACCATGATGAACGCGCACTTCGCCGCCGCCGTGCCGAACCTGCGCATCATGGAGATCGACATCGACCGCCTGGACTGGGACCACGAACTCTTCACCGTCCTGCCGCCGATCGAGGACGGCCACCTGATCATTCCCGACACGCCCGGCTGGGGCACCGAACCCAACGAGGAAGCGATCCGCGCCCGCCCGCCGAAGGGCGGCGGCGGGATGCTGCACTACGGCAAGAAGTGAACCGGGCGTCGCCGCGCTTGCAGGGCCGCCCGGGGCCCGGCTATTGCGTCGGGGCAGATTTTCCGAAGGACGATGGTCGCACGACGGCCGGCAGAGGGGAGTTGCATGGCGGCGAATGGCGCGGAACGTGAAATCCTGTCCTGGCTGGACGGCCAGCGCGAGGCGATGACCGACCTGCTGCGCGAGGTCGTGAACGTCGATTCCGGCAGCTACAACAAGGGCGGCGTCGACACCGTCGGCGCGGTCTTCGAGCGCCATCTCGCCGCGCGCGGCATTCCGACGGAGCGGGTGCCGCACGGCACCTATGGCGACTGCATCCGCGCGGTCGTGCCGGCGACCGGCCCGGGTGCCGGCAACAGCCACGTCGTCCTGATGGGCCATCGCGACACGGTCTTCCCCGACGGCACGGTCGCCGAGCGTCCCTTCCGCATCGAGGGCGACATGGCCTACGGGCCGGGCGTGGCCGACATGAAGGCCGGCCTCGTCATGAACACCTTCGTCGCCGAGGCGTTCAGGAAGTTCGGCGGCGCGCGCCATCCGATCGTCCTGCTCTACACCTCCGACGAGGAGATCGGCTCGCCGGGTTCGCGCCCAGTGATCGAGAACGAGGCGCGCAACGCGCGCGCGGTCTTCAACGCCGAGCCGGGCCGGCCGAGCGGCAACGTCGTGACAGGACGCAAAGGCGCCTGGTTCTTCACCTTCGAGATCAAGGGCAAGGCCGCGCATTCCGGCGGCCGGCCCCAGGAGGGCATCAGCGCGATCGAGGAACTGGCGCGCAAGATCCAGCGCCTGCACGCCCTCACCGACTTCGAGACCGGCACGACGGTCAATGTCGGCCTGATCGAGGGTGGGCGCCTCGGTGAACACCGTCGCTCCCTGGGCCAGGGCGCAGGTCGACGTGCGCTTCGTCACCGAGGCACGGCGCCTCGAGATCGTCGAGCGGATCGAGGCGATCCTGGGCGAGACGCACCTGCCCGGCACCACCACCGCCATCCTGGAGGGCCGCCAGTTCCTGCCGCTCAACCAGACGCCGGAGAGCAAGCGCGTCTTCGACCTCTACACGGCCTGCGCCGCCGAAGCGGCGGGCCTGACGGTCGAAGGCGAGTTCACCGGCGGCTCCGCCGATTCCGGCTTCACCTCCGCCGTCGGCGCGCCCACGGTCTGCGCCACCGGCCCCGTCGGCGGCGACGCGCACTCACCGACGGAATGGCTGCGCCTCGACACGATGGTGCCGCGGGCCAAGGCGGTGGCGCTCTCCATCCTGCGCCTCGACGCGTAACCAGCACGGGCATGAGCGCGAACCTCCCCGCCGCCAAGCGCTACGCCTTCGACTGGATCGAGCGCAACCGAGCGGCCGTGGCCGCCCTGGGCGACGCCATCTTCGCCTTCGGCGAGCCCGGCCTGGAGGAGTACGAGACGGTCGCCCTGATGACCAACCTGCTGGAGGAGGCCGGCTTCGTCGTCGAGCGCGGCCTGTCCGGCTTTCCGACCGGCTTCCTCGCGACCTGGCGGTCGGGAGGCGGCGGCGAAGGGCCGGTGATCGCCCTCCACGCCGAATATGACGGCAATCCCGACAACAGCCAGGTCTCCGGCGCCACCGAGCCGACGCCGATCGTGCCGGGCGCACCCGGCCACTGCGAGGGGCACAATCTCAACGCCGCCGCGCTGGTGACGGCGGCCCTCTCGATCCGCCGGGCCCTGGAGGCGTCGGGCCTGCCGGGCACGCTCAAGGTCTTCGGCGCGCCGGCCGAGGAGCTGGTGCTCGCGCGCCCCTATTTCGTGCGCGACGGCCATTTCGCCGACGTCGACCTCGCCTTCCACGACCATGTGCTGGGCGAGTTCATGACCGAGTACGGCCAAGTGCAGATCGCCGCCGTGTCGGCCGAGTTCGTCTTCACCGGCGAGACGGCGCATGCCGGCCTCACCCCGTGGCGCGGCCGCGACGCGCTCGACGCGGTGATGCTGATGGACATGGGCATGGCCCAGCATCGCGAACACATGCTGCCGACCATGCGCGCCCACCGCGTCGTCACCGACGGCGGCAAGCAGCCCAACGTCATCCCGGCCCGTGCCGCCGTCTGGTGGTACTTCCGCGATCCCAGCGCGGCGGGCGCGCGCGAACTCTTCGAGCACGCGAAGCGCGTCGCCGCGGGAGCGGCCCTGATGACCCGCACGGAGGTCGCCGTCGACGTGCGCAGCGCCGTCTGGCCGGTGCGCTGCAACCGCACGTTGGCCGAGATCATCCAGCGCAACATCGAGCAGGTCGGCATGCCCGACTGGACCGAAGACGAGCACGCGCTCGCCCGCACGCTGCAGGAGAAGGCGGGCGTGCGGACCGAGGGGCTGCGCACGGCCGTGACACCGCTCGCCGGCCCGGCGGAGGCGATCGCCGCCTCCAACGACTGCGGCGACCTCTCCTGGGTGGTGCCGATGGGCCGGCTCTGGTTTCCCGGCACCGTGCCCGACATCTCCTTCCATCACTGGACCGGCGGCGCGCCGCTCGCGACCTCCATCGCGCACAAGGGCACCGTGGCGGGAGCGAAGGCGCTGGCCGGCGCGGTCCTCGACTGTTTCCAGGACCCGCAGCTGGTCGCCGAGGCGAAGCGCACCTTCCGCGAGGAGATCGGCGACACCGTCTACGCCCCGCTCCTGCCGGCCGGCCAGAAGCCGCGGCTCGACGTAAACGCCGAACTGATGGCCCGCTTCCGCCCGGCGATGCGGCCGCACTACCGCAAGGAGAGGCCCCGCTTCGTGTAAGCGCCGGCCATTGCCCGCGGACACACGAACGCCGACAATGCAGCTGGGAGGAACAGCGATGCAAATGCCGGACGACGGGCTGGTCGCCGTGGTCAAGCGCGACTGCCCGACCTGCGAACTGCTCGGCCCCGTCTACCGCGACCTGCGGGCGGGACCGGGCCTGACGATCTTTTCCCAGGACGATCCCAGCTTTCCCGAGACGACGGGCGGCGCGCTGGACGATCGCGGGCTGGAGGCGTCCTACCGCCTGGACGTGGAGACGGTGCCGACGCTCATCCGGATGGAGGGCGGACGGGAGGCCGGCCGCGCCGTCGGCTGGCATCGCGGCGAGTGGGCCGAACTGACCGGCCTCGCCCGCATCGGTGACGGCCTGCCGGACTGGCGCCCGGGCTGCGGCTCGAAGAGCGTCGAGCCGGGCATGGCGGAGATCCTGAAGGTCCGCTTCGGCGACGCCCGCTTCGCCAGTCGGCCGATCGCCCTCGACGACTATGACGACCCGGTCGAAGCGGCCTACGACCGCGGCTGGAGCGACGGGCTGCCCGTCGTGCCGCCGACCGAGGTGCGCGTGCTGCGCATGCTCCAGGGCACCTCGCGCGCGCCGGACGAGGTGATCGGCGACATCCCGCCCAACCTGGCCCCCTGCACGGTGGAGAAGGCGGCGATCAACGCGGTCATGGCCGGCTGCAGGCCGGAATATTTCCCGGTGGTGCTGGCCGCGATCGAGGCGGCGCTGATCCCCGAATTCACCATGCACGGACTGCTCTGCACCACCTATTTCGCGGGACCGGTCGTCATCGTGAACGGCCCGGTCGCGAAAGCCATCGGCATGAACTGGGGCGGCAACGCCCTCGGCCAGGGCAACCGCGCCAACGCCACCATCGGCCGCGCCCTGCAGCTCGTCATCCGCAATGTCGGCGGCGGCATCCCCGGCGGCATCGACCGCGCGACCCTGGGCCAGCCGGGCAAGTACACTTTCTGCTTCGCCGAGGACGAGACCGACCCCAGCTGGCAGCCCTGGTCGGTGTCGCGCGGCTTCGCGCCCGGCACCTCGACCGTCTCGCTCTTCGCCGGCGACGGCGTGCTCGCCAGTTTCGACCAGATCTCGCGCACCCCGGAGAGCCTCACGCGTTCACTCGCCATGTCGCTCTGGTCGATCGGCCATCCCAAGAAGGTACAGGGGCACGACGCCGTCCTGGTGCTCTCGCCCGAGCACTACCGCATCTTCCGCGACGCCGGCTGGGACCGGGCGCGCATCCAGGCGGAACTGGAGTCCGCCCTGCAGAAGCCGGCCGAGGAACTGGTCCGCGGCGCCGGCGGCGTGGCGGAGGGCGTGCTCCCGGAACTCGCGCGAGGCATGCTGGCGAAGTTCCGGCCGGGCGGCGTGCACATCGTGCGCGCCGGTGGCCAGGCCGGCCTGATGTCGGCGATCATCGGCGGCTGGGCATCGGGCGCCCGCGGCAGCGTTCCCGTCACCAAGGAGGTAGGGATCTGATGGAAACGAAACTACTCGATCCGACGGCGGAGAGCGCGCCGCTGATGCGCCCGCGCTTCGACCCGCCGGACAGGCTCGACGGCAAGACCGTCGCCCTCTTCGACATCGGCAAGGCGCGCGGCAGCATCTTCCTCGACCGGCTCGAGGAGCGGCTGTCGCAGGAGGGCCTGAAGGTCCGCCGCTACGCCAAGCCGACCAACACCAAGGTCTCCCCGGTCGAGACGCTGCAGGCGATCGCGACCGAATGCGACCTGGTCGTCGAGGCGCTGAGCGATTGAGGCTCGTGCACGTCGTGCAGTTTGCATGACATCGCGAACCTCGATCGCCGCGGCATCCCGGGCGGCATGATCGCCACGACCGAGTTCAGGGCGGCCTTCGAGGCACAGGCGCGTTCCCTCGGCTTCGACGGTGCGGTCGTCTACGTGCCGCACCCGATTCAGGACCGCACGGACGAGGAACTGCGCGCCATCGCCGACGACGCCGTGGAGCCGGTGCTGCGCATGCTGACGAAGGATTGAGGCGGCCGGGCCGGGGGGGCGCCGGGTGCGGCCCCCCGCGCCGCGCACATCAGGGGGGCGCCCGCGCGCCGCGTCGCGATTGG
>JBKBLL010000225.1:0-6203 GCA_046296375.1 Alphaproteobacteria bacterium
CGGCGGCGAAGGCGGCGGCGAAGAAGGCGACCGCCCCGCCGGCGCACAGCCCGGCGAGCAGCCCCGCACCGGCGAGGCTGCCGCCGTGCATGGCATCGGCGAGGGGCCAGCCGGCGGCCGCCAGCAGGGCGGTCATGACGGTCGTCGCCAGCAGCAGCCGGGGCAGCGCCCGCAGCAGGCGGTCGTCGGCGGCGAGAAAGCCGCGCCGGGAGAGGCCGATCGCCAGCCAGCCGGCGTTGATCCAGGACGCGGCCGAGGTGGCGAGCGCGAGCCCGACATGGCCGAACGGGAAGACGAGGAGCACGCTGAAGACGATGTTGGCCGCGACCGTCCAGGCGGCGACGATCACCGGCGTCCGCGTGTCCTCGCGGGCGAAGAAGGCGGGGGCCAGGACCTTCACCAGAACGAAGGCCGGCAGGCCGACGGCATAGGCGGCCAGGGTGCGCGCCGTCTCCGCGGTGTCGACGGCGGTGAAGGCGCCGCGCTCGAACAGGACGCTGACGATCGGCGTCGCCAGCACCAGCAGGGCGGCGCTGGCCGGCAGGGTCAGGAGCAGCGCCACCTCGATCGACCGGTTCGTCGTGTGGGCGGCGGCGCGCAGTTCGCCGGCGCGCAGTTCGCGCGACAGCCGCGGCAGCAGGGCCGTGCCGACGGCGATGCCGATCACGCCCAGCGGCAGCTGGTAGAGCCGGTCGGCGTAGTAGAGGTAGGCGACCGCGCCGGTCGGCAGGAGCGAGGCGATCATCGTGCCGACGAGCAGGTTTATCTGCATGACGCCCGCTCCCAGGGCGCCCGGCGCGATCAGGGCGAGCAGGCGGCGGATCTGCGGCGTGATGCGCGGCAGCGTGGGCCGCAGCGCCATCCCCGCGTTGCGCAGCGCCACCATGAGGAGCAGGCACTGGCCGATGCCGGCGGCCGCCACACCCCACGACAGTGCGTGGCCGGGGCTGCCGGCTACGTCGGACAGGGTGAAGAGCGCGACGATCATGCACAGGTTGAGCACGATCGGCGCTGCCGCCGCGGCGCCGAAGCGATAGAGGCCGTTCAGCACGCCGGCCATCAGCGCCATGGCCGCGACGAACAGCAGGTAGGGGAAGGTGATCCGCGAGAACTCCACGGCGAGCGCAAATTTCTCCGGCTCGTCGGCGAACCCCGGGGCCAGCACCAGCACGAGCCAGGGCATGGCGAGTTCGGCGACGACGGTCAGCACGATCAGCGCAGCGACCAGGACCGAGAGAGCCTGTTCGGCGAAGCGTCGCGCCGCCTCGGGGCCGTCGGCCTCCAGCGTTCGGGCGAACATCGGGACGAACGCCGCGGCGAAGGCGCCCTCGGCGAACAGGCGCCGGAACAGATTCGGCAGCCGGAACGCGACGAAGAAGGCGTCCGCCATCGGCCCGGCGCCAAGCAGGGCCGCCGTCAGCAGGTCGCGGACAAGACCCAGAACGCGGCTGACCAGCGTATAGCCGCCGACGGTGAAGATGGAGCGGACGAGGGACATCCGCCGTCAGATTCTCATGGGCGGGCCTTCCGCCTGCCTGCGGCGACCGGCGGGGCCGCCCGGACGCGGCGCTTGGTGGAGGAGCGGTGCCGGGTCGGCTTGATCGGTCCCTGCTTTTCCTTGGACGGGGTCGGGTCGGCCATCGCCTGCAGCAGCGCCTCGCGCAGCTGCCGCAGCTTGCCCTCGTGCTCGATCTTCAGGCCGAACACGTCCTTCACGTAGAAGACGTCGATCGCCGTCTCGCCGAAGGTGGAAATACGGGCCGAGGCGATCTGTGCGCCCGCACCGCTGAGCGCGCGGGCGACGTCGTAGAGGAAGCCGGGACGGTCGCGCCCGTTGACCTCGATCAGCGTGTGCGTGCCGCTCGCGCGGTTGTCGATCAGGACGCGCGGCTGCACGGTGAAGACGCTGGTCCGCGTCGGCCAGGCCGGCTGCTTGCGCAGTTCCTTGCGCAGGTCGATCCGGCCGGCGAGCGCGTCGCGGATGCGCCCCTCCAGCCGCGCCAGCCGCTCCGGCCGGTCGTAGGCGTGGCCGTCGTCCGACTGGATCCAGAACGTGTCCAGTGCGAGGCCGCTGCCCAGCGTGAAGATGCGCGCCGCGACGATGTTGCCACCGGTCAGCGCGATCGCGCCGGCGATGCGCGAGAACAGGCCGGGATGGTCCGGGGTGCAGACACTCAGTTCCGTCGCGTCGCGGTCGGCGGCGACGCGCGCCTCGACCACGAAGGGCGGATCGGACTGTCGGGCCTGGTCGACCAGCCTCGCCTGCCGCGTGAGCGTCGCCGTGTCGGCGCTGAGCCAGTAATAGGCCGGCGCCTCGGCAGTGTGGCGCGCGAAACGCTCATCGTCCCAGTCGGGGAGTTCGGTGCGCAGCGCCGCCAGAGCCTTGTCGAGCCTACCCTTGCGCGGCGTGGCGTCGACGCCGCCGGACAGTTCCTCCTCCGCCCGGAAGTAGAGGCTGCGGAGCAGGGTGGCCTTCCAGTTGTTCCAGACGTCCGGACCGACGGCGCGGATGTCGGCCACCGTCAGGACGAGCAGCAGCCGCAGCCGCTCGGGCGAGCGGACCGTCGCCACGAAGTCGCGGATCGTCTGCGGATCGTTCAGGTCGCGCTTGAAGGCGGTGTTGCTCATCAGCAGGTGGTAGCGCACCAGCCAGGCGACCGTTTCGGTCTCTTCCGGCGTCAGCCCCAGCCGCGGGCACATCTCCTCCGCCACCTTCGCGCCCAGGATCGAATGGTCGCCGCCGCGGCCCTTGGCGATGTCGTGCAGGAAGGCCGCGAGATAGAGCGCGCGGCGCGAGACGATCTTGGCGACGGCCTCGGTCGCGACAGGGGCGGTGTCGGCGAGTTCGCCCGTCTCGATGCGGTCGAGTATGCCGATCGCCCGGATCGTGTGCTCGTCCACCGTGTAGGTGTGGTACATGTCGTATTGCATCTGTGCCACGACCCGGCCGAAGGCCGGTATGAAGCGGGCGAGCACCCCGGCCTCGCTCAGCCGGCGCAGGGTCGTCTCCGGATCGTGGCGCGACGTTAGCATCTCGACGAAGAGCCGGTTGGCCTCCGCGTCGGCGCGCAGCACGGCGTCGACCAGCCGCAGATTGCGCGTCACCAGGCGGAGCGCATGCGGATGGACGTCGAAATCGCGCGCCTGGGCGATGTGGAACAGCCGCAGCAGGTTCACCGGGTCGCTGCTGAAGGCCTCAGCGTCGCGCACGGTGAGCCGTCCGGCCTCGACGCGGAAGGCGCCGATGCTGCGCCCGCGCGGCAGGATCCGCGACAGGTCGAAGCGCGGCCGGCGCCTGTGCTCGGCCTCCAGCGTGGCGCAGAAGATGCGCGTCAGGTCGCCGACGTCCTTCGCCGTCAGATAGTAGTGCTTCATGAACCGCTCGACGCCGCGCGTCCCTGCGCGGTCCGTGTAGCCCATGCGCGCGCCGATCTCGATCTGCATGTCGAAGGTCAGCCGGTCTTCCGGCCGGTCCGCGAGATAGTGCAGGTGGCAGCGGACGGTCGACAGGAACTCCTCGGCCTTCTCGAAGCGCCGAAGCTCGGCGCGGGTCAGGACGCCGCGGCCGACGAGGTCGGTGGCGTCCTCGACCTGATAGAGATACTTCGCGATCCAGTAGAGCGTGTGCAGGTCGCGCAGGCCGCCCTTGCCGTCCTTGACGTTGGGCTCCAGCACGTAGCGGGAGTCGCCCAGTCGGCGGTGGCGCTGGTCGCGCTCCGCCAGCTTGGCTTCCAGGAAGGCGGGCCCGGTCCCCTGGACGAGTTCGGTGCGAAAGCGGCGCCGCAGTTCCTCGTACAGTTCGGTTTCGCCCCAGATCCAGCGCGATTCGAGCAGGCTGGTGGCGATGGTGCTGTCGTCGCGGGCGAGGCGCAGGCATTCGTCCACGGTCCGCGTCGAATGCCCCACCTTCAGCCCGGTGTCCCAGAGCATGTAGAGCACATACTCCACCACCTGCTCGCTGCGCGGCGTCTTCTTGTAAGGCAGCAGGAACAGCAGGTCGATATCGGACCAGGGGGCCAGCTCGCCCCGGCCGTAGCCGCCGACCGCCGCCACGCAGATCCTGTCGCCCGTCGTCGGGTTGGGCGCCGGGAAGACGTAGCGCAGCGCGAAATCCAGCAGGTCGCGCAGCAGCTGGTCGATGAGATCGGCGTTCGCCGCCATTGTGTCGTGCACCGGCGCGCCGGCGAGAAAGGCCGACTGGATCTGCCGCCGCCCGGCCGCCAGGGCCTGCTTCACCTCGTCCAGGATCCGTGCGCGCGTCTGCGGCGCCGTGGCGTCGATGCCGCGCGCCCGGGCGGCAAAGGTCGGAAGCAGGCTGGTCGGCGCGAGTTCGGCCTCGCTCGCCGCTGTGCGCATCTCGTGGTCCTCTGGCCGGCGTCTCACGGCCGGTTCGATGCCGGCCTGTTTGCGATCGCCGTCTAACATGGGATCGTTAAAGAGCGCCGACGAGCGAGAAGCAAGCCGGAGAGGAATGGGCATGGCAACGGGCGTCCTGGCGGTCTGGACCGATGTCGACCCCGCGGCCGAGGCGGAGTTCGACGACTGGTACAACAGGCAGCATCTGCCGGAACGGGTGGCGGTGCCGGGTTTCCGCAGCGGCCAGCGCTATCGCTGCCTGGGCGACGGACCGCGCTATCTCGCCTGGTACGAGACGGATGGGCCGGACGCGCTGCGTTCGGCGGCCTATCGCGCCCGGCTCGACGGACCGACGCCCTGGACCCGCAAGATCATGCCGGCCTTCCGCGACACGGTGCGCTCAGTTTTCGTCGCCCCGGTGCGCTTCGGCGCCGGCCGGGGCGGCTATGCGGCGACGGTCCGCCCGGTGCGCGCCGCCGAACCGCTCGCCGTAGCCGAGGCCGGCCTCGCCCGGCTGATCGATCTGCCGGGTGTGATCGGCGTGCAGTGGTGGCGTCTGGCGGACTTCGCCGGAGAGGCTGCCGACACGGCGGAGACGGCGATGCGCGGCCGCGACCGGGTCGCGCCGGAGGCCGTCCTGATCGAGGCGACCGACCCCGAACCCCTCGACCGCGCCTGTGCCGCACTGGCGATCGAGCCGCAGGCGGCACAGGTCGACCGCTACCGCCTGCTCTACGCTCTCGCCCATGCGGAGGCGGAGGGCGGTTGAGAGGGGCCGGTGCGAGACCGACCGACCGGCTCCGGCCCGGTGCCGGGACGCGATGACGGCATGACGATCGACGCGATCCCGCCCGGCCGGGCCGCGGCGCCGCGGCTCTGGCAGGAGGGGCTGGCCGCGTTGCTGGCGGCCGATCCGGATCTGGCGCAGGTCGCCGCCGAGGCGGGCGAGCCCCCGTTCGAACTGCGCGAGCCGGGTTTTCCGACCCTGCTGCGCGCCATCGTCGCCCAGCAGGTCTCGGCGGCGTCGGCACGGGCGATCTGGGCACGCATCGAGGCGGCGCTGGCCCCTGTCTGCGCCGCGGGCTTCCTCGCGCTGGACGACGCCGCCGTGCGCGGTCTCGGCCTGTCGCGTCCGAAGGCCGCCTACGCCCGCGGTCTGGCGGAGGCGATCGCCGCAGGCCGGCTCGACGTCGCGGCACTGGAGCGCCTGCCGGACGAGGCGGTGCTCGCCGAACTCGTCCGTCTCAAGGGGATCGGGCGCTGGAGCGCGGAGGTCTATCTCCTGTTCGCGCTCGGGCGGCCGGATGTCTGGCCCGCCCACGATCTGGCGCTCGCGATCGCCGTGCAGCGGATCAAGCGCCTCGATGTGCGGCCGGGCGTGGCGGAGATGGACCGCCTCGCCGCGGCCTGGCGCCCCTGGCGCGGCGTCGCCGCACGGCTCCTGTGGCACTACTACCGTACCATGCCGTAGCCGCTCCGCCCGGGGCCCTCACCGTTGCGGCGCGGCCGCCGGGGTCTTCTCGATCAGGGCGAGGGCGCGCCCCGCCGCCACGAAGGCGAGGGCGGGTGCCAGGGCGAACAGGCCGTAGAGCCATGCCGCGGCGGGGGTGATGTCGGCCGCGGTCCGTGCCGACGGCAGGCCGGCGGTATTGGCCACGGTGCCGGCGAGGGCGGCACCGAAGGCGAGCGCGATCAGCTGCGTCGTGGAGATGAAGGAGGCGGTCAGGTCGTGCTCGCCGTCGCGCGCCGCCAGGATCAGAAGGTTGCCGAGATGCGCCCAGCAGAGGCCGATCCCGGTGCCGACCATGGCGAAGGCGGCGGCGGTCGGCGCCAGCATGGGGCTCTGC
>JBKBLL010000226.1:0-6062 GCA_046296375.1 Alphaproteobacteria bacterium
AGCACAGAGGGGACTCCCCGTGATCCGCATGGCACGGGTTCTCGTTCGACGCATTCGCGGGACACGGGCTAAGGGGGCAAGGGCTCGCGGGGCGCTCGAGCGCCTGGGAGGCGCCGCCCGGAGCCGCCGCCTGCATCGTGTCCCCATGCGCGCTCCCGGCCTCCCCGCGCGCGAGCGCGGCGACCAGAACCGCCCCGATCAGCAGCGCGATGCAGATGAGCCGTGCGAACAGGACCCGAGCCTCCGGCCGCCCCGGAAAAATCCGATATGGGCGCTCCCTCACCCCCGCGCCATCCCGCCGGGATCCGGCAGGTCCTCCGTATGGAAGGGGATCTCGCGCGTGATCGTCACGCCTGCCGTAGTGATCGTGCACACGCAGGCGGCCACCTCCACGCCGCGCGACAGGGCGCGGGCCATGGCGGCGGCGAAGGCGGGGTCGAGATCGGTGGCGAGGCGCAGGCGGTCGCAGTCGGCGCGCTGGACGACGAACAGAACCATGGCGCGGCAGCCGTGCTCGGCCATGGTGCCCAGCTCGCCCAGATGCCGTGCGCCGCGGGCGGAGACGCAGTCGGGGAACTCGGCCCATCCCCCGCGCCGCAGATGCACGTTCTTGATCTCCACATAGCAGGGCGGCCGGTCGGCCGCCGTCAGCACCAGGTCGACACGCGACCGCAGGCCGTAGCGCACCTCCCGCCGGACCTCGCTGTAGCCGGCGAGCACCGGCAGGAGGCCGACCGCCAGCGCCTCTTCGACAAGGCGGTTGGGCCGGTTCGCGTTGATCCCGACCAGCACGCCGTCCGCCTCGACCAGTTCCCACGCCAAACGCAGCTTCGCCTTCGGGTTCGCCGCAGGCAGCAGCCAGACCGGTGCGGCCGGCGCCAGCAGGCCCATCATCGCGCCCGGGTTCGGGCAGTGCACCGTCTCGATACCGCCGTCCGCCAGTTCGAGATGTCTCAGTTCGACATCGGCCAGGAACCGCTTGTAGCGCCGGACGAGGCGGCCCTCGATCAGGGGGACGGGATAGAACACGGGCTTCAGCCGTGGCCGCGCAGGATCTCCAGCAGTGTCGTATCGAACGCCTCGGGCGTCTCGTACTGCACCCAATGGCCGGAGTTCGGGACGATGCGGAACGGCGCTGCCGGCTGCACCGATCGGATCAGGTCGACGCGTTCCTGGGTGTAGGGATGCGTCGTGCCGTCCAGTTCGCCCCAGATGCCGGCGAGCTTCGCCCGGATCGCCGGGAGCGTCTCGGCGAGGGTGGCGGTGCGCGAGATGTAGCGGCTCTTCACCACGGCGCGCATGGTGTTGGTCATCTGCATGTGGAGCGCCACCTCGTCCACCGTCTCCGGATGGGCGACCATCAGGATTTCCAGGTTGCGCCGGTGCAGTTCCGCCAGCCTGTCGGGGCTCATGTCCGGCCGCCAGGCCACCAAGTCCCCCATGTGGCCGCGCTTCAGGCCCAGGCCGCCGGCGCCGACCAGGGTGAAGCTCCGCACCCGCTCGCCGAGCCGGGCGGCGGCAAGCCCGGCCATGACGGCGCCATAGGAGAAGCCGACCAGATCGAACGGCCCCGGCGGCAGCACCGTCTCCAGCCCCTGCGCCACGATGGCGCCCATGGCATGCGGATCGCGCGCCTCGGGCGGCGGCGCCGACTCGCCGAGGCCCGGCAGGTCGGCCGCGAAGACGGTGTAATGCCGCGACAGCGGCAGCACGTTGCGGAACCAGTGCAGCCAGGAGCCGTAGCCGCCGTGGAACAGCACCAGCGGCGGCTTGCCGCCGTCGCCCCAGCGATGCCAGACCATCTCGCCCTTGCCGCATGGCGACCCCAGCCGCACCGACTGCGCCTCGACGCGCGCGATCTCTTCCAAGGCGCGCGCCCGCAGCGCCTCCAGATCCTGGCTCATCCGCTCGATCCGCTCCGTCCGGGAAAGTCGCGCATTTGTCCCGCCTCGGGCGAACCCGGTCAAGGCGGGGCCTACAAGTCGCCTTTCGCGAGAGCCTCCCGCAGCACCTTCTCCACGCGCGCATTGTAGCCGCGCCCGCTCGCGCGAATGTCCGCGACCACATCCGCGGCCAGACGGAAACCGATATGGACCTTGGGTGAAACGATCTTGGGGCGGCCTCGCTTCACCGATCGGAACTGCTCGGGAAACACCTCCCTGAACGGCCGTGCCTCGGCGAAAGCGGCGTCCGTCCAGGCAGGATTATCGTCGCGTTCGCTCATAGCGCGTCCTCTCACGGGCGTTAGCCCGGCGCAACGAGATCGGGCGCAGGACATCGCCTCTCATGGTGAAGGCAGCATATGGAGGCGGCCTTCGATCATGCCTGCGGCCAGCCATCGGGTCTCGCCGTAATCGCCGCGATCGTCTTCCCGAACGACCGCGGTCTCGAATTCCATGCTCGCGACCGCGGCGAGCGACAGGCCGTGCTTGTCGCGGTTCGCGCGATCCTTGGCCGGATCGAACGCGATCTTAATCGCAAATTATTGTAGTAACGAAAATCCGCGGCGGCAATACCCTTCATCCGCCCGCCCTGTCCCCCGCCAGCGCTTTCGGCCGCAGCAGGGCGAAGATCACCCGGCCGAGCAGCATCGCCGCGGCGACGTGCAGGAAGGCCAGACCCCAGCCCAGCGTCGACATCCCGCCCGACATGTCGAGGATCACGCCGATCGCCAGCGGGCCGACGAAGCCGCCCGCATAGCCCAGCATCGAATGCACGGCCAGCGTGGCGCCTCGGCGGGCGGGCTCGGCGCTGCCGGCGGCACCGGCGGTGAGCGAGGAGGAGTCCAGCCAGATCACCACGCCGTAGAGCAGGACGAGCACCACGGCGAGTTCGTAGGAGAACGGTCCGAGAAAGCCGACGACCGCAGCACAGGCCGCCGAGGCGATCATCGCGACCCGCACCAGCCGCTGCCGGCCCAGGCGGATCGACACCTCGTTGCCGGCGACGCTCGCCCAGGTACCGGCCAGCCCGACCAGGGTGATCACCACGGTCGCCGGCAGCCACGGGTCGCCGTCGCCGGTCGTCAGTGCCACCCAGACGAGGAAGGCGACACCCCAACCGCGCAGCGCGTTCATCTCCCAGGTATGCACGCAGTAGGCGATGGCATAGGCCATGGCGGAACGGTTGCGGAAGACCGGGCCGAAGTCGAACAGCGGCCCCGAGGGCGCCTCGGTCCTGGGCTCCTGCGCCGGGGCGAACAGGCCGACGATCAGCCACGCCGCCGCCGCGCATCCGGCCGAGGCCCAGAACACCGCCCGCCAGTCGAACAGGTCCTCGATGACGCCCGCGAAGAGGAACGACGCCGCCCCCGACACGCCGATGCTGGCCGCGTGCCCCGCCACCGCACGGGACATCAGCTTGCCCTCCACCCGGTCGGCCAGCAGCTTGAGGCCCGTCATGTAGGTGCCGGCCCATCCCACCCCCGCCAGCGCCCGTGCGAGGGCGGCGCTCCAGAAATCCTCCGCGAACAGGGCGAAGCACACATGGCCGACCACGGTCAGGCCGACGCCCAGCAGATAGATCCGCTTCGGGTCGACCCGGTCGGTCAGCGTGACCAGCACCGGCACGGACACCGTGTAGGCCAGATAGAAGATGCCGGTGATCCACCCGGCCTGCGTATTGTCGATACCCCATTCCGCCATCCGGCCGGGGATCAGCGCCGGCCAGGCATAGGCGCCGATCTGCGCCAGCACCTGAGCGGTGCAAACCAGAACGACGAGGCGGACGGGGGAGACGGAGCGAACGAGCGGAGCGGGCATCGGCGGCCTCTGATCATCCGCCGAGCTTTGCCCGGCCGCCGATTTCCCGCAAGCTGTCGCCGATCCGTTCCCTTCGGAGTTGCCGATGACCGACCGTGCCGAAGCCGTCGCCCGTGCCCAGGGCATGTGGGACGACGGCAGCTTTCTCGCCGACCTGCGCCGCTACGTGGCGATCCCCACCGAAAGCCAGGAGCCGGAGCGCCATCCCGACCTGCGCCGCTATCTGACCGACGAGATGGTGCCGACCTTCCGGCGCATGGGATATGCGACGGAAATCTTCGAGAACGAGGACGCGACTGGCGGCCCCTTCCTGCTGGCGGAGAAGATCGAGGACCCGGCGCTCCCGACCGTGCTGCTCTATGGGCACGGCGACGTGGTGCGCGGCCTCGCCGATCAGTGGCGCGCGGGGCTGGAGCCCTGGACGATCACCGTCGAGGGCGAGCGCATCTACGGCCGCGGGACGGTCGACAACAAGGGCCAGCACGCGATCGCCATGGCGGCGCTCGACGCGGTCGCCCGGGCACGCGGCGGCAGTCTCGGCTTCAACGTGAAGTTCTTCATCGAGACGGGTGAGGAGATCGGCTCGATCGGCCTGCATCCGTTCCTGAAGGCCCGGCGCGACAGGCTCGCCGCCGACGTGTTCATCGGCCTGGACGGCCCGCGCCAGACGCTGCACCGCCCGGAGGTGAAGCTGGGCTGCCGCGGCGGGATCGGCTTCGACCTGGTCGTCAAGCTGCGCGAGGGCTCTCACCATTCCGGCCACTGGGGCGGCGTGCTGAGCGATCCCGGGTTCCTGCTGGGCCATGCGCTGGCCAGCATCGTCTCGCCCAAGGGCCGCATCCTGGTCCCCGGCTGGACGCCCGACGTCATCCCCAACTCGGTGCGCGCCGCCTGCGGCGACATCGAGTTCGAGGACATGCCGAACCTGCCCGAGGCCGATCCCGAATGGGGCGAGCCGGGCCTCACCAAGGCGGAAAAGATCTTCGCCTGGACCAGCGTGATCGTCCTGGCCTTCAGGACGGGCACGCCGGAGCGGCCGGTGAACGCCGTTCAGGGCGAGGCCAGGGCGCGCCTGCAGATCCGCCACACCGTCGACGTGCCGGCCGAGCGGTTCCTGCCCGCCCTGCGCAGGCATCTGGACGAAAAGGGCTTCGGCTATGTCGCGATCGAGTCGATGGGCGACCGCGACGTGTTCCAGGCCTCGCGCTCGGACCCAGACGACCCCTGGGCCAAGTTCGTCGTCGAGTCGATGACGCGGACCACCGGCCAGAAGCCGAACGTCATCCCCAATTCCAGCGGCAGCAACCCGAGCGGCATGTTCGTCGAGGAACTGGGCGTGCCGACGATCTGGATCCCGAACTCCTATGCCGGCTGCGGCCAGCACGGGCCGAACGAGCACGGCCTAGCCGGCCTGTTCCGCGAGGGCCTGGGCATCATGGCCGGCATCTACTGGGACATCGGCGAAGGGCTGGCGCCGCGGAAGTAGCGATCGGCCGCCGGCCGGCGCTTCGGAAACCGCGCCTCAGAGGAACCGCTCGATCCCTTTCGCCATCGCCTCGGGCGAGGTGCCGTGGCTGAAATGGGTGAGGAACCGGCCGTCACGATCCATCAAATAGACGATCGAACTGTGGTCGACGAGATAGTCCGTCGCCCCGTCGACCGTGGCCTTGCGGTAGTAGACCCGATAGGCCTTCGCCGCCGCCGCCACCTGCTCCGGCGTGCCGGTCAGGCCGATCATGCGGGGGTGGAAGGCCTGCACGTACTGCCCCACCATCTCCGGCGTGTCGCGCTCCGGATCGACGGAGATGAAGATCGGCTGCACCGCCTCGGCCTTGGCGCCGGCCCTGGCACCGACCTTGTCGACCGCCTGTCCCATGGCCTGGAGCTCGGTCGGGCAGACGTCGGGGCAGTAGGTGAAGCCAAAATAGATCAGCATCAACCGCCCGCGAAAGTCCTCGTCGGTCCGGCTCCGGCCCTCCCCGTCGACCAGGGTGAACGGGCCGCCGATCAGCGGCTCGCCGAAGCCGGCGCCGGTAGACGGGTCGCCGGTGAGGACCCGCACGACGCCGTAGCCCAGCACACCGGCGCCCAGCACGGCGATCGTGATCAGGCTGACGAAGAGCAGGCGGGTCGTTCGGGACATGGCGGCGATCGCATCGTTGCGGCAAGCGTTCCCGGATATGGGCGGCGGCCGCGGCGGGCGCCACCCTGCGGGGGGCGGGGGGGCGGCACGCCGCCCCGAGGGACAGCGACCCGCCGAGGCCGAACGCCACCGCGAGCAGCAGCCCGAAGTTCAGACCC
>JBKBLL010000227.1:0-2219 GCA_046296375.1 Alphaproteobacteria bacterium
GTGCTCGTATTCCTCGAGGAAGCCCAGGACTTCCTCGCGGTAGCGGTAATAGTCGGGATGTTCGAGCAGGGCCTTGCGGCTGCGCGGCCGGGGCAGATCGACCGTCACCACCTTGCCGATGCGCGCGTTCGGCCCGTTGGTCATCATCACCACCCGGTCGCCGAGCAGGATCGCCTCGTCGACGTCGTGGGTGACGCAGACCGCGGTCACCTGGGTGCGCTTCCAGACGTCCATCAGCACATCCTGGAGTTCCCAGCGCGTCAGGCTGTCGAGCATGCCGAACGGCTCGTCGAGCAGCAGCAGCTTCGGCGACAGGGCGAAGGCGCGCGCGATCCCGACGCGCTGCTTCATGCCGTTCGACAGGTCGGCCGCACGCTTGTGCATGGCGTCGGCGAGCCCGACCCGGGCGAGGTAGTATTCGACGATCTCGCGGCGCTCGGCCGGCTTGGCGTGCGGATAGACCCGGTCTACGCCCAGGGCCACGTTCTCGCGCGCCGTCAGCCACGGCATCAGCGACGGCGCCTGGAAGACGACGGCCCGGTCGGGGCCGGCGCCGGCGACTTCACGGCCGTCCAGGACGATACCGCCACCCGATATCTCGTTCAGGCCGGCCACCATCGACAGCACGGTCGACTTGCCGCAGCCGGAATGGCCGATCAGCGAAACGAACTCGCCCTTGCGCATGAGCAGCGAGAAGTCCTCGACGACGGTCAGCGGCCCCTTCGGCGTCGGGTAGACCTTCTTCACCTCGTAGAATTCGAGATAGCGCTCGCGTAGCGGCGACCGGCCGGCCGCGCGAACGGTCTCCGGCAGCGGGTCGAGCTGCGTGACCGGCTTCACGTCCGGCAGGTGGCGTTCGTCCGCGTCGACCGCGCGGGCGGCACCCGCCTCGATCAGCCAGCCGGTGATCTCGGCGCGCAGGCGCTTGAAGGCCGGATCGTGGTTGAGCGCGGTGCGGACGCGCGGCCGCGGGATCGTCACCTTGAAGGACGGCCCCAGCGTCGCGTTCGGTCCCGGCCGCAGCGGCACGATGCGGTCGGCGAGCAGGAGCGCCTCGTCCACGTCGTTCGTGACGAGCACGATGGTCTTGCCCTCGCGCGCCCGGATCTCGTCCAGTTCGTCCTGCAGCTTCGCCCGCGTCAGGGCGTCGAGCGCCGACAGGGGTTCGTCGAGCAGCAGGATGTCGGGGCCGGTGGCGAGCGCCCGCGCCACCGCGACGCGCTGGCGCATGCCGCCGGACAGCTCCGCCGGTCGCCGGTCGGCGGCATGGGCGAGGCCGACCATCGCGATGTATTTCTCGACCCGCGCGACCCGCGCGGCCTTCGTCTCGTCGCGCCGCACGGCGTCCACCGCCAGCGCCACGTTGCCGCGCACCGTGAGCCACGGCAGCAGCGAATAGGACTGGAAGACGACGCCCCGGTCGGCGCCCGGACCCTTGCAGGGGGTGCCGCGCACCCGCACCGTGCCGGCGTCCGGTTCGGTCAGGCCCGCCATCAGGGAGATGAGAGTCGTCTTGCCGCTGCCGGAGAAGCCCACGACGGCGACGAACTCGCCCTCCTCCACGGTGAGGGAGATGTCGCGCAACACTTCGGTGCGGTTCGGGGCCTCGCCGTGGGCCTTGGCGACGCGGTCGAGTTCGAGGATCGGCATCTGTCGGCCCCCTCAGCGCTTGTCGGAGAAGGAGAAGGCGGCCTGCAGCGCGTACATGACGCGGTCGAGCAGGAAGCCGATGATGCCGATCGTCAGGACGGCGACCATGATGCGGGCGAGCGAGGCCGACGAGCCGTTCTGGAATTCGTCCCAGACGAACTTTCCGAGGCCCGGGTTCTGCGCCAGCATCTCGGCCGCGATCAGCACCATCCAGCCCACGCCCAGCGACAGCCGCAGCCCGGTGAAGATCAGCGGCAGCGCCGAGGGCAGGACCAGCTTGCGAACGGTGGTCGCGGTGGAGAGCTGCAGTACCCGACCGACATTGACGAGGTCCTTGTCGATCGACGCGACGCCGAGCGTCGTGTTGATCAGCGTCGGCCAGAGGGAGCAGAGGGTGACCGTGATCGCGGAGATGACGAGCGAGCGCGGCAGCAGATCGTGGACGTCGACGTAGAGCGCCGAGACGACCATCGTGACGATCGGGAGCCAGGCGAGCGGCGAAACAGGCTTGAATATCTGGATCAGCGGGTTGAGCGCACCGTTCACCGTCCGCGACAGGCCGCAGACCA
>JBKBLL010000227.1:2229-6057 GCA_046296375.1 Alphaproteobacteria bacterium
AGACCACGCCGAGGGGCACCGCGATCAGCGTGGCGATGCCGAAGCCCAGCGCCACCGTCCCCAGGCTGGTCAGGATCTGATCGACATAGGTCGGCCGGCCGGTATAGGTCCGCTCGCGGACGCGGTCCGTCTGGCCATCGGCGACGAGCTGCGCGTTGCGTGCCGCCTGTCGCTCGTAGAAGGCGTCGCGGCGCTTCCGCTCGGCACGGTGCTCGTCATAGAGGTTGGTGGCCTGCTCCCAGACCTGCGCCGGGCCGGGAACGGCACCGAGCGAGGTGTTCACCTGGGGTGCCAGCGCCGCCCAGAGACCGAGAAAGCAGACGATGCCGATCAGCGGCACCCCGAGCGCCGTGGTGAGTTCGCGGATCGTCGCCCGCGAGGCATCCCCCAGAAGGAGCCGGGCGAGCGGAACGAGGAAGCCGAGGCCCACCAGGTCGAGCCGAGAACGGCCGACGTCGAGACCGGCGAGGAGCGCGGCGCGCCGGCCGGGGCTTTCCGGCTGCGCCCGCTCGGTGCGGGTGGCGTTCGGGGCGGTGGCGAGGTCCGTGGCGATGGTCATGCGCTGCAGATCCTGTCCGGACGTTGCGGTGGTCGGCGAAGAGACGGTGCGCGCGGCGAGAGCGGCGCGTCAGCGGCCGGCGACGGCGGCGCCGTCGGCCGTCTGGTCGTCCCGAAGTCCGATGGCGAAGCGGCCGAGATAGGCGTTGGGCTGCCGGCCGTCATAGGTGACGCCGTCGATGAAGTCGGCGGTCGGCGCGCGATAGCCGTCCGTCTCCCACGGGAAGCCCGACGCGTCCGCCTTGCCTTCCTCGACCAGGAGCCGCGCAGCGGCCAGATAGATGTCGGGTCGGTAGACCCGCCTCGCGGTCTCGTCGTACCAGGCGTCCGGCTTCGCCTCCGCGATCTGGCCCCAGCGGCGCATCTGCGTCAGGTACCAGACCGCGTCCGAGTAGAACGGGTACGTCGCGTAGTAGCGGAAGAAGACGTTGAAGTCGGGAACGGGCCGCTTGTCGCCCTTCTCGTACTCGAAGGTCCCGGTCATCGAATTGGCGATGACCTCGGCGTCGGCGCCGACATAGTGCGGCCGTGCGAGAATCTCGACCGCCTCCGCCCGGTTGGCGTCGCCGTCGGCGTCCAGCCACATCGCCGCGCGGATCAGCGCCTTGGTCAGGGCGACGGTCGTGTTGGGATTCACCTCGGCGAAGGCCGCGGTAATCCCGAAGACCTTTTCCGGATTGTTCTTCCAGATCTCGTAGTCGGTGATGACCGGAACGCCGATGCCCTTGAAGACGGCGGCCTGGTTCCAGGGCTCGCCGACGCTGTAGCCGTGGATCGTGCCGGCCTCGAGCGTGGCCGGCATCTGCGGCGGCGGCGTCACGGACAGGAGCACGTCGGCGCCGATCTGACCCGACGTGTCGCTGCTGCCGTAGAAGCCGGGGTGGATGCCGCCGGCAGCGAGCCAGTAGCGCAGCTCGTAATTGTGGGTGGAGACCGGGAAGACCATGCCCATGCGGAACGCGCGCCCTTCCGCCTTCATCCGGTCCACGACCGGCTTCAGGGCATCCGCCCCGACCGGGCGGACCGGCCAGCCGTCCGGACCGGTGGCGACGTTGGGACGCATCGCCTCCCACACTGTGTTCGATACGGTGATGGCGTTGCCGTTCAGGTTTATCAAGAGGGGGGTGACGATGTGGGCGGACGTGCCGTAGCCGATCGTGGCGGCGATCGGCTGACCGGCGAGCATGTGCGCCCCGTCCAGTTCGCCCGTCACGACCCTGTCCAGCAGGACCTTCCAGTTCGCCTGCGGCTCCAGCGTGACGTAGAGGCCCTCGTCTTCGAAGAAGCCCTTCTCCGCGGCGATCGCGAGCGGCGCCATGTCGGTCAGCTTGATGAAACCGAGCCTGAGTTCGTCCTTCTCGAGGTCGAGCATCGCGGCGGCCGCGGCCCCGCCGGTCAGCATGCAGGCTATGGCCGCCGCCGCCCGGATCAGGCCAGTTCCGATGGTCCCGTCGTTTCGCGGCATGGTCACCTCCGTCGCCGTCCGCCCGGGCGCAGCGCCCGGACCGGGTTTCAGGCACAAAAAAACGCTGCTCGACGGACCGATCGGTTGCAGGTGCAACCTCTCGTCCGCCGGCAGCGTCGCCGAGGGCCCATCAAGGGGCCGGGTATCGTGCGATCGCCATTGACCGCTGGAGATAGTCAAGCACGGAGCGTGCCATGACCGCCTGAGGCGGCGAGGCGCGGAAATCTGCGACCCGGCCGCGGCAGCCCGATTTCAGGCAGGGATGCAGATCCGGTCGCGATCTGTGCAGTTGCCGCATGTATGGGCGGCGAAGCGTCAATTCTCCGCGCCGTACCGCGCCGTGTCCGCGCGAATGGCGAACCCGTCGATATAGGCGTCGACCCGGTCGGGATCGAAAGCGAGGCCGTCGAAGAAGCCGTCGGGGCCGAGGGTCAGGCGCCCCGTCGCGGTACCCGCGTCCGTCGGCGCGGCGAGCGCCCCCTCGACCTTCCCATCGACACTCGGCAGCGGCAGGTCCGACGCGACAAGCGCGGCGCGGTAGAGGTCCGGGCGATAGGCCCGCCGCGCCGTCTGCAAGGCCGCAGGGCTGCGCGGTACATGCTCCCAGCGCACCATCTGCGTGTAGAACCAGAGGGCGTGGCTGGCCCACGGAAAGGTCGCGGCGGAGCGGGCGAAGACGAGGAACCCGTCGTTCGGTACCCCCTCGCCACCGCCCGTCGGCAGGCAGCCTGCCAGCCCGCGGGCCAGGATCTCGGCCGGCTGGCCGAGATAGTCGGGACCCGCGAGCAGCCGCGCCAGCTCCTTCCGGTTCGCGGGCTCGTCGCACCAGAGCGATGCACGATGGAGCGCGCGAACGAGGCCCGATACCAGTTCCGGATGCCGTTCTGCCCAGGACGCGCGCATACCCAGCACCTTTTCGGGGCTGAGGCGCCAGATCGCGGCGCTGGTGGTTGCGATCACGCCGATGCCCGCGTGTGCGGCCAGGGAACTCCAGGGCTCGCCGACGCAGAAGCCGTCGATCACGCCTTCGCGCAGCGCATCGACCATGAAGGGCGGCGGCACCACCGTCAGCCTGACGTCCCGGTCGGGATGGATGCCGCCGGACGCGAGCCAGTAGCGCAGCTTGTAGTTGTGCGCGGAGAAGGGGAAGACCACGGCGAAGGTGAGCGGCGGCTCGCCCCGGCACCGGCGCGCCTCCACGACGCGCTTCAGCGCCGCTACCGCCCGCGCGGGTTCGCCGGACGCATCCGCGCCGGCATCGCTCATGCGGCGCCACAGTCCCGGGGCCACGGTGACGGCGTTGCCGCCCAGGCCGAGGGCCATCGGCGCCAGCATCGGCGGCGAGAGCGGCAGCAGGCCGAGGGCCGCCGCGATCGGGATCGGCGCCAGCATGTGAGCCACGTCGAAATGGCCGACCGCCACCCGGTCGCGCACGTTCGACCAGCTCGTCTCCCGGATGAGGTCGAGCGCGATCCCCTCCGCTCGCGCGAAGCCGTGCTCGTGCGCGACCACCAGGGTCGCGCAGTCGAGAAGCGGGATGAAGCCCGCACGCACCGTGGCGGTGCTCACGACGGATCCTGCAGGAGGCTAGCCGCGCTCACCAGGGCGCGCGCCACCTCCGAGAGCTTCCGCCCCTGGTCCATCGCCGCCTTCCGCAGCATCGCATACGCCTCCTCCTCGGCGATCCCGCGACTCTTCATCAGTATCCCCTTGGCCCGGTCGATGACCCTGCGGTCGGCCAGTTCGGACCGGGCCGCCGCGAGCTCGCCGCGCATCCTCTCGAACAGGTTGAAGCGGCTGATCGC
>JBKBLL010000228.1:0-6012 GCA_046296375.1 Alphaproteobacteria bacterium
GGCAGTCCGGCTCGAGTGGCGCCGATCTGGTCGCGCAGCACCCGGCCGCGCACCTCGTCGACCGCGCCCCGCTCCAGATGGCCGAGTTGGAACGGGCCGTAGGCGACGCGGATCAGCCGCCCGACCTCGTAGCCCAGATGCTCCATGACGAGGCGGATCTCGCGATACTTGCCTTCCTGAAGGCTGACCGTCAGCCAGGCATTGTCGCCCTTCTGCTGGTCCAGTGCCGCGTTGATGGGGCCGTAGCGCTGATCGCCGACGGTGACACCGGCGGCGAGGCGCGCGAGCCTGGCCGGGTCGACATGGCCGTGGACGCGCACGCGGTAGCGCCGGATCCACCCGCGCGACGGCAGTTCCAGGGAGCGCGCCAGTTCGCCGTCGTTGGTGAGGAGCAGCAGCCCCTCCGAGTTCATGTCGAGCCGGCCGACCGTCACCACGCGCGGCAGTTCCGGCGGCAGTGCCGCGAACACGGTCGGACGCCCCTGCGGATCGCGGTTGGTGGTCACGAGGCCGCGCGGCTTGTGGTAGCGCCAGAGGCGCGTGTGCTCCGGCTCGGCCAGCGACTTGCCGTCGACGGTGATGCGGTTCGCCGCCGTGACGGTCACGGCGGGGCTGGTCAAAACCGTCCCGTCCACCGCGACGCGGCCGGCGAGGATCAGCTTCTCGGCGTCGCGGCGCGAGCAGATGCCGGCGCGCGCGATGCGCTTGGCGATGCGCTCGCCAGCCGCGGCGTCCGGCGCCGGTCCGTCTGCGTCGCCGCTCATCGCGCCGCGGCGACCAGGGCGGCGAAGATCTTCGGGTCGGCCGTGCTGATCGCGTATTCGGGGTGCCACTGCACGCCCAGGCAGAAGCGGTATCGCGGCGCCTCGATCGCTTCGATCACGCCGTCGGGCGCGCGCCCGCTCACGACCACGCCCGCAGGCTCGTCCCTGGCCGCCTGGTGGTGGGCGGAGTTGACGGCCAGTTCGGCGGCACCGGCGATCTCCGCCAGCAGGGTGCCGGGCCTCACCGCGACCGCGTGGCCAGGCTCGGTGCGCGGGTTGGGCTGCTCGTGCGCCAGCGCATCGGGCACCTCGTCCGGGATGTGCTGGATCAGCGTGCCGCCGAGCGCTACGTGCAGCAGCTGCTGGCCGCCGCAGATGCCGAGGATCGGCATGTCGCGCTCCAGGGCGCCGCGCGTCACCCCCAGTTCGAAGGCGGTCCGCCTCTCCTTCAGCGTCACGGTCGCATGCCGGGTCGTGGCGCCGAACAGGGCGGGGTCGATGTCGAAGGCACCGCCGGTCACGACCAGCGCGTCGATCCGGTCCAGGAAGGGCTCGACCAGGTCGACCTCGTGCGGCAGCAGCATGGGCAGGCCACCCGCCTGCGCCACGGCGGCGGCGTAGTTCTGGCGCAGGGCGTACCAGGGCAGCTTCGACCAGCCGCCCGCCGGCTCCGCGTCGACCGTGATGCCGATGATGGGGATGTGTGCCATAGCGTGCATATAGGCGATTCGATGTGATCGTGCAGCGCCGTTTCTTCAGCCGACGGCAGCGCGCGACGAGCGCGTCGTCGGACCTGCCGCTTCTCCTGCGTGGGCTTGTGCGCATCTCATTCGAGATGCGAAATGACTGCTTCGCAATGGGACCGATGCGCGATCACGCCCTCTCCACGAAATGCACCAGCAACCCGCCCAGCGCGTCCGGGTGGATGAATCCGATGCGGGCGCGGCGGGAGCCGGGGCGGCCGATGCGGTCTATCAACGGCTGTCCCGCTCGCGCCAGCGTCGCCAGGGCGCCGTCGATGTCGCGGGTGCGGAAGGCGAGGTGGTGCAGGCCGGGGCCGCGCCGGGCGATGTAGCGGCCGACGGCGCTGCGGTCCTGCCTTGTGTTGCCGGCCTGCCCGCGGTCGAGGGTCAGGTCGCCGGCCGGGTTCAGGTCCTGCAGGAACTCCAGTTCGCAGTCGCCGGCGGTCACGAAGAGGACATGCAGCCCGCCGACCACTTCGGGCGGGCGCGCATGGTAGACCACGCCGTAGCGGTCCGAGGTGAAGCTCTCGATCGACGTGCGGATCTCCACGTCGCGCTGCTGGCTCTCCAGCGGGAAGCCCAGGCCGTCGACCAGCGCCGCGACGGCGGCCGCATTGTCGGTGCTGGCGACGCCGATATGGTCGAAGCCCTGGACAAGGCCGTTGGACGCGGCCGCGTCGCGGGGCGACAGTGCCGGCGCGCTGCGCGCCTGGATGCCGGTGGCGTTTTCCAGCATGCGCAGGCCCGCCGCGTCGATGCCGGCAAAGCCGAGGTGATCGACCCCCGTCCGCCGGCCGGCAGCCGCCGGATCGTCCGCCGCCAGCAGCACGAGGGCCGTCGCGCCCACCGCGAAGGCGGGCCGGCCCGGCAGCGTCTCCACCTTCGCCGGCTGCAGGCCGAAATGGCGCTCCAGGGTCGCCGCGACGGCGGCGGGATCGGCCACCGCGGCGGCGACGTAGGCGAGCCGGCTCACCGGTCGACCTTACGGAACGGGTCGTCGAGCAGGCCCGGCTCCTCGATCGGGATCTCGAAATTCTCCAGAAAGGCGCAGGTCATCTGGTAGTAGCCGATGGTCAGCACGAGTTCGGCCATCTCGCGGTTCGACAGGTGCTCGTTCAGGGCGCGGAAGGTCTCGTCGCTCGCCTTGACCTCGCGCACCACCTCGTCGGTGAAGCGCAGCACCAGCTTCTCGAGCGGCGCGAAGACGGGCGAATCGGCGCCCTCCTTCAGGGCCGCGATCTTCTCCGCCGGCATGCCGACCCGCGCGCTGATGCGCTCGTGCTGGTAGACTTCGTAGGCGGCGCGGCAGAGATGCCCGACGCGCACGATCGCCATCTCGCGCAGCACGGGGTCGAGCTTCGACTTCTGCAGCAGCGCATGGCCCAGCCGGTGCCAGTGCTCCGTCGCCGCCTCGGCCCAGGGCATCATGCGAAAGACGTTCACGTTATTGTCCACCCGCCCCATGAAGTCCTTGAGCTTGGGCGGCAATGCGTCCAGATCGGGGTACGGGATGCGTGGCATGGCTGGGATCCTCTGATCTGGGCCTTCGGGCCGGGTCGGCGGAGCGGTCGTCGACAGGCCGGGGCGAGGGAAGGTTACGATGCGGCGCGGTGTGCCCCTTGTGGGCGGTCTGATCTCTGCCATCAAACGCAGTTTCGGCGGCGGAGACAACGCTCCGGCGGCGGCGGAGACTCTCGGCCAGGGCAGCACCCCCGGGCAGGCCGCCAACGCCACCCTGGCGCCCGCCCCCGGGGACCAGCCGGCCAGCGCAGCCGCGACGGAGGCCGCCGGGCAGCCGACGTCGGAGCGCATCCTCGACGCGCTGCGGGCGGTCGTCGACCCGGACACCGGCCGCGGTGTGGTCGACGCCGGCATGATCTCCGGCATCGTGGTCAGGAACGGCAATGTCGGCTTCGCGGTCGAGGTCGCGCCGGACGAGGGTGCACGCAAGGAGTCGTTGCGCCGCGCCTGCGAGCGCGCCGTAGAGGCGGTCGCAGGGGTCCTTTCGGTGACTGCCGTGCTGACCGCCGAGCGCCGGCCGCCGGGCGGCGATGCGCCGGCCCGCGCCGGTGCGGCGGCCCCGAGGCCCGCACATCGCGAGCCGGCAAGCCAGAGACCGGCGCCCGGCACCCATGCCCGTCCGACCGGCACCCCGCCGTCCGGCGCCCCCGGCCACGCCAATACCCAGGCGCGCCTGCAGGTCCCCGGCGCACGCGCCATCGTCGCCGTCGCCTCCGGCAAGGGCGGCGTCGGCAAGTCCACTACGACGGTCAACCTCGCCCTCGGCCTCGCCGCCCTCGGCCGGCGCGTCGGCATTCTGGACGCCGACGTGTTCGGCCCGTCCATGCCACGCATGCTCGGCCTCTCCGGCCGGCCCGAGACCACCGCCGACGGACGCAAGCTGCGCCCCATGGAAGCCTGGGGGATCAAGGTCATGTCGATCGGCTTCCTGGTCGCGGAGGAGACCGCCGTCGTCTGGCGCGGGCCGATGGTGATGAGCGCGCTGGAGCAGATGCTGCGCGACGTGGACTGGGGCGAACTCGACGTGCTGGTCGTGGACATGCCGCCCGGTACGGGCGACGCGCAGCTCACCATGGCGCAGCGGGTGCCGCTCGCCGGCGCGGTCATCGTGTCCACGCCGCAGGACATCGCCCTCCTCGACGCCCGCAAGGGCATCGACATGTTCCGCAAGGTCGCCGTGCCGGTGCTCGGCATCGTCGAGAACATGAGCTACTTCCTGTGCCCCCACTGCGGCGGCCGGTCGGACATCTTCGGCCATGGCGGCGCCCGCGACGAGGCGCACAGGCTCGGCTGCGACTTCCTGGGCGAGGTGCCGCTGCACATCGCCATCCGCGAAACCTCGGACGACGGCCGCCCGATCGTCGCGAGCGCGCCGGAGAGCGACCACGCCCGCGCCTATCTCGACATCGCCGCGCGGGTCGACGCGAAGATCGCGGAGGCACTCGGCGAGCAGGCGCGCCGGCGCCCGCGCATCGTGGTGGAGTAGGCCCGTGCCGACGGCGACGACACAGCGCGTGCTGGACCTGCGCGGACTGAAATGCCCGCTGCCGGTCCTGCGCACGCGCAAGGCGATGCGCGACGTGCCCGCGGGCGAGGTGGTGACGGTCCTGGCCGACGACCCGGCCTCGGTCATCGACTTTCCCGTCTTCTGTCACGAAGCCGGGCTGGAACTGGTCGCGGAGCGGCGCGACGGCGCCGAGCTGGCCTTCGATATCCGCAAGCCGGCCGGGACCGCGGTCGCGTGAAGGTCTTCGGCCTCGCCGGGTGGAGCGGCAGCGGCAAGACGACGCTGCTGGTGCGGCTGCTGCCGATCCTCGCCCGCCACGGCATCGCGGTCTCCACCGTGAAGCACGCGCATCACGATTTCGACATCGACCGACCGGGCAAGGACAGTTACCGCCACCGCGAAGCGGGCGCCGTCGAAGTGATGGTCGCCTCCGGCCATCGCTGGGCCCTGATGCGCGAGCATCGCGCCGTCCCGGAGCCGACGCTGGGCGACCTGCTGGCGCGCATGACGCCGGTCGACCTCGTGATCGTCGAGGGCTTCAAGTTCGATCCGCACCCGAAGCTCGAAGTGCATCGCCCCGCCCTCGCCAAGCCGCTGATCTGCGACGGCGACCGCCACGTGGTCGCGGTGGCCAGCGACGCGCCGTTGGCCGGGATCGGCCTGCCGGTCCTCGACCTCGACGATGCGGAGGGCATCGCCGGGTTCATCGCCGCGCATTGCGGCCTCCGCTGAAACCGGGTCTCCCGCCGCACCATCCCGGAACCTTCTGGGCGGACGCGGTGTTTACGATTGGCGGTCGATCGTGGCCGCTTGGGGGAGACGACGATGAGTTGGCTTATCCTATTGATTCTGGTGATCCTGCTGATCGCGGCGATCCCGTCCTGGCCCTACAGCGCCGGCTGGGGCTATTACCCGAGCGGCGGTATAGGGCTGGTGCTGCTGATCGTTCTGATTCTTCTGTTGATGGGCAGGATATGAAGGACGGCGGGGGCGGGTACCCCGCACCCGCCTCTTCCTACGACCGGGCCGAAGGGGCCCGTGTCAGTTCGTGGAAGAAGCCGACCAGGATGAAGCGGACGGCCCCGTCGTCGCCGCCAAGCGGCAGCGCCAGGCGGAACAGCCTGCCGGCGCGCCCGCTCGATTCGGAGAACGAGCCCTCGCAGTACCAGGGCGCCCCCGTCATCACGATCCCCGCATAGGCGCCGAGCGGGTCGCCGCGTAGGACGATGACCCCGGGCTCGTCGAGAAAACGCCCCGTCGCATCGAAACCGCGCGCGGCCGATACCGCGCTGCCCTCCACCCGGATCCGGAACCGCGGCGGAACGCCCACCACCTCGTTCAGAATGATGTTGGGCAGGAGCTGCGGGATGTGCAGCGGATCGAAGGCCCCCCGCGGCGGCAGGGACCCGGTCCCGCGAAGCCGGTCCCAGTAGTCGTAGAGATCCTTCAGCCGGGCGTGGCCGATCGAGCTTCGGAA
>JBKBLL010000229.1:0-5986 GCA_046296375.1 Alphaproteobacteria bacterium
TGGCGGGGCGATGGCGGCCCGGCGGCTGTTGCGCTCCGTCGCGACCCCGCCGGCTGGCGTCTCGCCGAAGCGCGCGGTCCGGGCAATGACGATCTCGCCGATGAGGTGTTGATGGAGATTGTCGCGGCCGTCCGCGGGGCGGGTGCCCGCACCGGGGGTGGCGGCGGGGCGGCACGCGAGGAGGCCGATGCCGTCGGCGAGCTGATCGCGCGGCTGCAGGCAGAGCTCGAGGTGCTGCGCGAGGCCGATCCGGTGCGGCAGGAGATGCTGCGGCTGCGCGAGGAGCTGAAGGGTGCGACCGCCGCCGAGCGGGCCGAGGTCGAGGACCTGATCCAGCGCATCCGCGAGGAGCGCGCCGAGCGCGAGGCCGCCGCCGCTGCCGCCGAGTTCTGGCGCTCGAGCATATTCCAGGCACTCGACGGGCTGATCGTCCGAGGACGTTCGGCCAGCGACGTGATGCGCAACCTCGCCCAGGCCATCGCCTCGGCGGCGCTGCAGTCGGCGCTGCTCGGCACCGGGCCGCTGGCCGGGCTGTTCGGCGGTGCCGGCAAGGGCGGGCTGCTCGGCCTGATCTTTCCCTCGCTCGGCGCCCAGGCCAAGGCCGACGGCGGCATGATCCGCGGTCCCGGCGGGCCGCGCGACGACGTCGTGCCGGCCTGGCTGTCGAACGGCGAGTTCGTGGTCAACGCCGCCGCCACCGCCCGGCACCGCCCGCTCCTCGAGGCGATCAACGACGCGGGCCGGGCGGGCGCCTGGCCGCGCTTCGCCGCCGGCGGCCTGGTCGGCGCGCCCGGTGTCGGGCCGGTCTCGGGCGGCGGGATGCAGGTGGCGCTGGAACTGCGGCTGTCCGAGATGCTGGACGCCCGCGTCGCCGAGATCGCCGAGGGCGTGGCGCTGCGGCTGGTGCGCGGCGGCATCGACCAGTTCAGCCGCAAGGTCCTGCCCGGCCGGGTCGGGCAGATCACCGGCCAGAGGGGCAGGGTGATCGGATGATCCTGACCCGCGCCCAGTTCCTGGACCGGCTGCCCGTCGCGCGGATGACGCTGCACTGCCCCGTCCGCCAGGCGGTGACCGGGCTCGCTTCGGGGCAGATGCTGCGCGCCGAGGTCGGCCCCGCGCTCTGGCAGGGCGAGGTGGTGCTGGGCCGGATGACCGATGCCGAGGCGGCCGAGGCCGAGGCGCTGGTCGATCTCGCCGCCGCGAGCGGGGTGAGCTTCCTCGTCGGGCACAGCCGGCGGCGGGCGCCTGTCGCAGACCCCTCCGGCGCGCTCCTCGGCGCGGCCGAGCCGGTGCTGGGCGGCGTCAATGCCGACGGCGACGGACGGCTGCGCATCCTCGCCCTGCCCGCCAACTACCCGCTGGCGATCGGCGACCTGTTCGGCTTCGCCTGGACCGACGGCGGCGGCCGGCCGCAACGCGCGCTGCACCGCATCGCCGAGCCGGTGACCGTGGGCGCGGGGGGGTCGTCCTCGCCCTTCCTGCCCTGGCCGCCGCTGCGCCCCGCCGCAGGCGGCACCGCGGTCGACCTGATCGCCCCGTCCTGCCGCGCGATCGTGCCCGAGGGCGGCGTCACGCCCGGCGGCGCCGAGCGCTGGATGACCGAGGGGCTGTCGTTCCTGTTCGTGGAGAGCTTCGCCTGATGTTCCTGTTCGACGCCGAGACCGCCGCCCACCATGCCGCCCGCCCCGACATCGTCGCCCATGCCCTGGTCTGGATCACCGCCCGCGACCGCACCACCGGCGCGCCCGCCAGCGTCGGCTTCTGGACCGGGGACGCCGACCGCAGCTTCACGATCGACGGCGCGCCGCGGCTCTACCACGGTGCCGGCGCGGTGATCGAGATCGACGACGTGGTCGCCGGCATCGGGCTCGAGACGCGGATCCTGGAGGTGCGGCTGTCGAACCTGACCGAGGCCTTCTTCGCGGCCTCCGCGCTCTACGACCCGCGCCGCGCGCCGGTCGAGATCCACCGTGCCGAGTTCCACCCCGTGACCCGGGCGCTGATCGGCGTGCCGCACCGCCGCTTCCGCGGCCGGGTCGTGGAGTTCCCTGAGACCGAGGGCGCCGCCGGCGGCGAGGGCGGTGCGGTGCTGCGCCTCGCCTCGGCGGTGGACGACCTGCGCCGGACGCTGTCGCTGCGCAAGTCCGACGCCTCGCACCGGCTGCGGTTCCCCGGCGACGGGATCCGGCGCTACGGCGCCATCGCCACCGCGGTCCCGGTCGCCTGGGGCGAGATCTACGCCACCGCCCCCGCCGCCCCGCCGCCCCCGGCCGACAGCCGCGATCCCGCGGACGGCGGCGGGATCGACATCCGGGGGCCGTGATGCGCCGCCTCCCCGACTGGCACGCCCGCCTGACCCGCTGGCTGGTCGCGCAAGCCGGCCGGCGCTGGCGCCCGGGATCGGTCGACTGCGCGCTGTTCGCCGCCGGCGCCGTCCGGGCCCAGACCGGCATCGACCTCGCCCGCGGGCTGCGCGGCCGCTACCGCTCGGTCCGGGCCGGGGTCGCGCTGCTCCGCGCCCGCGGCTTCGACGGGCCCGAGGCCTTCCTCGCCGCGCATCTGCCCGCGGTGCCACGGCTCCGCGCCCGCACCGGCGACATCGCGGTGATCGACACCCCGGCCGGCCCGGCCTTCGGCGTGCTCGACGGCGAGGCGGTCCACGTCCTCCACCCGCGCGGCGGGCCGGGTCTCGTGCCGGCAACGACGGCGCGCGCGTTCCATGCGGTCGGCCGATGCCCGCGGTAGTCGGCGCGATCCAGGGCATCTGGGCCTCGCTCGGCGCCTTCGCCGGCACCCAGGTCGGCGCGATCGTGCTGCGGCTGGGGCTCGCCCTCGGCACCTCGCTGATCTCGCGCGCGAAGCTCAAGAAGCAGCGCCAGCCGGGCATCCTCACCGACGCCACGACGGCCGGCGACCGGGTGCCGGCGAGCGTGCTGCTGGGCCGGGTCGCGAGCTTCGGGAACTACCTCTGCCCGCCCTATTCGCGGGGCACCGACGGCGGCACGCCGAACGCCTGGCTGACCTACCTGATCGACCTCGGCGACATGCCGATCGACGCGCTCGAGGGGCTGATCGTGGACGGCGCCCCGGCCGAGCCCGCAGAGGGATCGCACCCCGACTACGGCGCGGCCTGGCGGCTCCGGGGGCGCGACGACCGGCTCTGGGTCCGGTTCCACGACGGCACCCAGACCGAGGCCGATGAGATGATGCTCGCACTCTACGGCGACCATCCCGAGCGCCCCTGGCTGCCCGACATGGTGGGCCACGGCATCCCATACGCCATCGTCACGCTGCGCTACGACCGCGAGCTCTACAAGGGCATGCCCCGGGTGATGGCGGTCGCCCGCGGCGTCCGGCTCTACGACCTGCGGGCCGATACGACGGCCGGCGGCGACGGTCCCCAGCGCCTCGACGACCCCGCGACCTGGGCCTGGACCGACAACCCCATGGTCATCGCCTGGAACATCGCCCGCGGCCTGCGCCTTCCGGGGGCCGGCAACATCGTCTGGGGCGGCGGGTTCCCCGCGGCCGACCTTCCGGCGGCGGTCTGGGCGGCGGCGATGAACGCCTGCGACGAGGAGGTGGACGACGGCGACGGCGGCACCGCGCCGGCCTGGCGGGCCGGCTACGAGGCCACCCTCGACAGCGAGCCCGCCGACACGCTGGACGAGATGGCGCGCGCGTCGGCCGCGCAATACGCCGAGATCGGCGGCATCCTGAAGGTCCGCGTCGGCGGCCCCGGCCTGCCCGTCCACACCGTCGGGCCCGGCGACGTCTCGGTCACCGACGAGCGCCTCAGCGATCCCTTCCCGCCGCCCGACCTGCTCTACAACCGCGTCCACGCGATCCACCCCGACCCGGAGGCGCTGTGGGAGCCGCGCGAGATCCCCGTGGTCGCCGACCCCGACGACGAGGCCGCCGACGGCGGACCCCGCGACGCGACCCTGCAGCTCGACGCCGTGACCGACAGTGCCCAGGCGCGGCGGCTGGCCGAGCTCTACTACCGCGACGGGCGACGGATGCGCCGCCATCGCGAGGTGCTGGCCTCGGACGCCGCGCATCTCGAGCCGCTCGACGCGGTGCTGGTGACGCGCCCCGCCCGCGGCTACGACGGCAAGGTCTTCGAGGTGACCGAGGTCGCCTATGCGCTGCGCCGCGTCACCCAGCAGGTGGCGCTCCGCGAGCGCGACCCGGCCGACTGGTCGATCCCGGTGCGCGCGCCGCTCGGCGCCCTGCCGCCCGCGCCGGCGCTGCCCGCCCCGCAGGTTCTCGACGGTTTCGCGGTGGCGGGGATCGAGGTCGAGGGCCGCCGGCCGGGCCTGCGGCTGAGCTGGTCGGGGGCGGCGCTCGACGACGCCCGCGGGGTCGAATGGCAGGTACGCCGCGCCGGCCAGACCGAGGTGATCCTGCGCGGCTCGACAGCCGGCGCGCGGGACGGCGAGGCGCTGCTCTGGGCCGGCATCCTGCCCGCCACCGCCTACGAGGCGCGGATCCGCCTGGTCGCCGACCGCCCCGTCGCCTGGACGGGGTGGTTGGGCGCGACGACGCCGCCCGCCCGGCTCGGCTGGGAGGATCTGGACGGGGCAATCCGCGACGAACTCGACGACCTCGGCGATGCCACCGCCGCCGCCGCCAGCGCCTCCGCCGATGCGGCGGTCCTCGCCCAGGCCGCCGCAACCGCAGTCGCCCAGCTCGGCCCAGAGCGGATCGAGGCGATCGAGGCGATCATCGCGCCGCTCGAGAACATCGACCTCGCCATGATCGAGGACACCCGGCGGCTGGCCCGGGAATGGCGCCCCCGCGGCTGGCTGGCCGATCCGCTGTTCGAGACCTGGGCCTCCGGCAACCTCGAGCCCGGCAACTGGGCAGAGCGGCTGGGGATCGCGACCTACGGGACGAAGGCCGACGCCGTGGCCGGCGGGTTGGCGATCGACGTGCCCTCGGGCGCGGCCGCGGTGCGGGTCGTGGCCGACACCACGACGGGCCTCGTCGGCGCCGACCCCGCGGCGGAGTGGCTGGTGATCGGGATCAAGGCGGTCTGGGCCGCCGGCGCCGCGGCGGGGACGCGGCTGCGCGCCGAGTGGCTGATCGGCGGGGTCTGGGTCCGGGGCCGGATCGGCGACGTGGCCGAGGCGCTCGGGACCTTCGATCAGCACCGCATGGCCGTGGCGCCGGGGGTCGTGCAGATCCGCGAGACCGTCGTGCGCAAGCCTCCGGGCAGCGCCGCTGCGCTCCGGCTCTGGCTGGCCCCGAAGGTCGGGACCGAGAGCGCCGCCCAGACCATGACGATCCACGCGGTCAACCTGCGCGAGGCGACCGATGCCGAGATCGCGGCGGCCGAGGCGGCGCCGGACCTCGCCGCGGCGGTCGAGCAGATCGGCGCCACCTTCGTCGGCGTCAATGCGACGATCGCGGCGTTTCAATCGGACGTGAACACCCGCTTCAATTCCAACGAGGCGGCGATCGGGCAGAACGCCACCGCGATCACCGGCCAGGGCGCGTCGATCGCCAGCCTGTCGGCGACGCTGACCGCGGTGCAGACCCAGGCCAACGCGACCCAGGCCAACCTCTCGACCAACTATACCGCGACCGCCGGCATGAACACCGCGATCGCCAATGCGGTCGCGACCTACAATGCCAGCGTGCCGGGCGGGCTGACCGCCACCGTCACCCAGCAGGGCGTGGCGCTGGCGGACGTCAACGGCAAGCTGGTGGCGCTGCTCGCCTTCCGCGTCGCCGGCGGCGGCGGCGGGCCGGCCGGGCTCGAGCTCGTCTCGGCCGACACGCCCGGCGGTCCGGTCAGCGCCGTCCGGGCGCGGGCGGCGAACATCCTGCTCGAGGGGTCGGTCGGGGCGGAGATGCTGACCGTCCACGACCGGACCGGCAACATCGTCGCCAACGGCGACTTCCTCTATCCCGACCTCCGCGGCTGGGGCTCGAACCTCGATCCGCGCGGGGCGCCGCCGGCGACCTTCTCGGTGGTCTC
>JBKBLL010000230.1:0-5977 GCA_046296375.1 Alphaproteobacteria bacterium
GGTAGAAGGGCTCGCCGATGCGTTCCAGCGCCTCGACCGGGATGCCGGACCCGGTGTCGGACACGGCGATGTCGATGCCGCCGTCGCCCCGCAGTGCCGCCGTCACCTCGATCGCGCCGGTGGCGGTGAACTTCAGCGCGTTGGAGATGAGGTTGAACAGCATCTGGCGCAGTGCCCGGGGGTCGGCAACCAGAGCCGGGAGCGCTGGGGCAGGGCGCCATATGACGGGGACGCCGCGCCGGCGGGCCTCGGGTTCGAACATGCGGAGTTCGTCCGGCAGGAACCGGACGAGGTCGATCGGCTCGACGTGCAGCCTGAGCGCGCCCGCTTCGGCCTTGCCGAGGTCGAGCAGGTTGTCGATCAGGGACAGCAGGTGCTCGCCCGACCGGAGGATGTCGCCGGCATAGTCCACGTACCGGCGTGCGCCGAGGGGACCGAATATCTCGTGTCGCATCATGTCCGCGAAGCCGATGATGGCGTTCAGCGGTGTCCGAAGGTCGTGGCTGACGCCGGCGAGCAGATGCGACTTCGCCTCGCTGACCAGCCGCAGCCGCTCCGAGGTATCGGCGAGTTGCTGCTGCAGGCGCTTCTGCTCCGTAATGTCCACCCTCAACGTGACGCGCAGGCCGCTGTCGGTCCGCACGCGCCGCAGCAGATGCCACCTGCCGGACGGCAGACGCCGTTCGCTGACCGCCTCGTCCGTGACCCGGAATTCGGCCAGACGCTGCTGCACGAAGCCTTCGGGGTCGGTGTAGGCCTCGGGTTCAACATAGATGTTCTGGGCGATCGTCAGGCGGACGAGGTGCTCGAAGGTGCGCCCGACAAGCCGTGCGTCGTCCGGATGGTTGGGGTAGATCTCGTGGAAGCCCCGGTTGCCGAAGACATAGCGCTCCTCGGAATCGTAGACGACGACGGATGCGTCGATACTGTCGAGGATCTCGCGGAGCAGCCGTTCGTGGCGGGTCGGGGCGCCGTCCGGCCAATAGCCCTCGGGGACCAGCCGGCGCAGCGTAACCACCCAGCCGCCCCTCGACAGGCGCACCCGCTCCGCCACGAAGCCGGGGAGCGCGTGCCCGACCGCAGCGGTCTCGCCTTCGCGCACGGCCGCCGACAGGGGGGCGAGGGCCGACGCGACGGCGTCATCCTCGTCCGCGACACCCAGGAGCGGCGGCAATTGCGGATCGTAGCCGGCTACCCCGCCCGTATCGTCCATCAGAACGATCGCCGCGTCGCCGCCGGCCTGTCGCCGTTCTTCAATGCGATCGCCGAGGGCCATGCATCAAACCGATGTCCGAGAAAGTGCGGCGGCGATCATCGTCGCATACACCTGTAGCTTAAGTTAACGACATATGTGGCGAAGCCCCGAAGGAAAGGTGCGGAAACCGAGGTGCCGAGAGCCGGGGTGGCGGCCCGCCGCGCGCTGACGGATACTTCGTGCTCGGCGCTGCGGCGGCGGCCCGTCGGGCGAAGAACAACGGGAGGACGAGATGGACTTTGGCGTCGCCTATTTCCCCACCGACTATTCGATCAGGCCGGCCGACATGGCCCGCGCGCTGGAGGAACGGGGCTTCGAATCCCTCTGGGTCGCCGAGCACTCGCACATCCCGCTGACCCGGAAATCGCCTTTCGGCGGCGGCGGCGACCTGCCCAAGCAGTACTACGACGTGATGGATCCGTTCGTGTCGCTGGCCAGCGCGGCGGCCGTGACGACCAAGCTGAGACTCGGCACCGGCATCTGCCTCGTCGTACAGCGCGATCCCATCCAGACCGCGAAGGAGGTGGCGAGCCTCGACCAGATTTCGAACGGGCGCTTCATATTCGGGATCGGCGGCGGCTGGAACCAGGACGAGATGGAAGACCACGGCACGGACTTCGAGACACGCTTCAAGCTGATGCGCGAGCGCATCGAGGCGATGAAGGCGATCTGGACCATGACCAAGCCCGAATATCACGGCGAACTGGTCGACTTCCCGCCGATGATGACCTGGCCGAAGCCGGTGCAGAAGCCCTACCCGCCGATCATCGTGGGCGGCGCCTTCCCGCATGCGGCCAAGCGCGCCCTGCGCTACGGCGACGGCTGGATGCCGCTCGGCAGCCGCGGCACCGACCTCGCGGAGACCTTCCCGCGCTTCCGCCAGATGGCGGCGGAGGCGGGCCGCGACCCGGACAAGCTCGAACTGGTGGCCTATCAGACCGCGCCCGAGCCGGACCGGGTCAAGCGCCTCACCGACGCCGGCGCCACCCGCATCTGCTACAGCGTGCCGCCGCTGGCCGCGGACGAGATGCTGCCGAAGCTGGACGAACTGGCGAAGGTGTCGGGCCTGCGGTAGCCGGGGCGGGCCGCGGACGCGCCGCGGCCCTCACCCTTCGCCTCCGTGCCATAGGCGCTGAACGCCAGTCCGAACGCGAAGACGATGAAGATCGCCACGGTCAGGACATAGAACCAGCCGAATGTTCCGGTGATCCACGTCTGCACGGCGGCGAAAATGCTGCCTGCCAGATCAGGTAGCGTAGCGCCGAAGATGACGAAGCCGACGATCAGGATCGCGGAGCCGAAGAATACCGGCGCGCAGATCTGATAGGCGGGCTTCGGCACCGGTCGCGCTGCTGGATCCGGCATTTGACCAACTCCCCCGTGATATTTCCGCACGGCGACAAGAATAGTCTGGCCCCTCATGCCGCCGTCGTCGACCCGCAATCGGCCTAGGCCTCAACACCCTGCTCATGGCCCTGCTGGTGAAGGCGCTCGGGGTGCATTACCTTCCCGCGCAGATACTCACGACCGGGGGTCCCGATGATCTGGAACTTCGCCGCCTACCGGGCCTTCGCTTTCCGTCGAGGCCGGGCGTGACGGACCCGACGCGCATCCATTCGGGATCGTCCTTCGAGCGCGAACTGAACTATGCGCGGGCGGTGATCGACGGCGACTGGATCCACGTCTCCGGCACGACGGGCTTCGACGCGGCGACCATGACCTTTCCCGATACGGTCGAGGAGCAGGCGGAGCGCTGCTTCGCCACCATCGCGGCGGCCCTGGCCGAAGCCGGGACCGGCCTCGAACGGGTGGTGCGGTGCCGGGTCTACGTCGTCAGCGCCGAGGCGTTCGAACGCGCGAAACCGGTCCTCGCACGCCATTGGGCCCTCTGCCGCCCGGCCGCCACCGCGATCGTCTGCGGGCTGATCGATCCCCGCATGAAGATCGAGATCGAGGTGACGGCGCGGCGGTAGCGCCCCTACGGCCGCATGCCGATGGGCCGCGGCCCCGGCGTGCGCAGCGGCTCGGCGAGGTTGGCGAAGTCGCAGAGCAGGCGGCGCGTGTCGCGCGGGTCGATGATCTCCTCGATCCAGAAGGTCTCGGCCGTGCGGAAGGGCGAGCGCAGCAGGTTGAGGCGCTTCTCGATCTCCTTCAGCTTCGCCACCGGATCGGGGGCCGCTTCGATCTCGGCGCGATAGGCCGCCTCGATGCCGCCCTCCAGCGGCAGCGAGCCCCACCAGGCCGACAGCCAGGCGTAGCGCACGGCGTAGCGGCTCGACGGCTGGTGCGCGCTGCCGGCGACGCCGAAGGCGCTGCGCACGATGATCGAGCACCAGGGGACGGTCGACTGGTTGATCGCCGTCATCGCGCGTACGCCCTCGCGGATCGTGCCGGTGCGCTCGGCCTCCAGCCCGACCAGGAAGCCGGGGCAGTCGGCGAGATAGACGACGGGCAGGTGGAAGGTCTCGGCCGTGTCGACGAAGCGGACGATCTTGCGGCAGGCATCGGCCGACCAGGCGCCGCCGTAGAAGAAGGGATCGCTCGCCATCAGTGCCACCGGTACGCCGTCGAGCCGGGCGAAGCCGGTGATGATCGAGCGGCCGTACATCCGGCCGATCTCGAAGAAGGAGCCGGTGTCGACCACCGCATCGATGATCGAACGCATCTTGTAGACCTTGCGGCGCTCGCGCGGCACGGCGTCGAACAGCTTCTCGTCGGCGCGCTTCGGGTCGTCGTCGCGCGGGCCGCGAGGCGAGACGTCATAGACCGAGGATGGCAGGTAGGAGAGGAATTTGCGGGCGGCCTCGAAGGCTTCCTCCTCGGTGTCGACCGCATGGTCGACCGCCCCGGCCTTGGTCTGGATCTCCCAGCCGCCGAGTTCCTGCTTGGTGAGGTTGCTGCCGGTGCCGGAGACGACGGGCGGCCCGGCGACGAACATCGCCGACGTCTTCTTGGTCATGACGCTGTAGTGGCTGACCGTGAGGCGCGCGGCACCGAGGCCGGCGACGGAGCCGAGGCCCAGGCCGACCACCGGGACGGTGCCCATGTTGGCGGCGCACAGGTGGAAGCCGCTGGACTGGCCGGTGCCGCCGGGCAGGTTGGCGCGTCCCTTGGTCTCGATCGTCTTGACCGAACCGCCGCCGCCCGAGCCCTCGATGATGCGGATGAGCGGCAGGCGAAGCGCGTTCGCCATGCTCTCCGCCATCTGCGGCTTATCCTTGATGGTCGCATCGGCGGAACCGCCGCGCACCGTGAAGTCGTCGCCGACCACCACGACGGGCCGACCGTCGACCGTGCCGCGGCCGAGGACGCAGTTCGCCGGCAGCAGGTCGAGCAGCTTGCCGTCCTCGTCGTAGCTGGCCATGCCGGTCACGGAGCCGATCTCCAGGAAGCTGCCGTCGTCGAGCATGCCGTCGATGCGCTCGCGCACCGTCAGGCGCCCGCCGTCGTGCTGACGCTTCACCTTGTCGGCGCCACCCATGCGCCGCGCCAGTTTCTGCCGCTCGCGCAGTTCCTCGAGTTCGGGGTGCCAGTTCACGGGTCTCGCTCTCCTGCCATGTCGGGTTCTCGACGCCTCGGCGTCAGCATGGCAGGGAGTACAGCCCCGCTCGTCCGGGTGCGCAAGGGCCCGACGGCGGCGTACCAGCGCGTCAGGTGCGGTCGGCGACCGCGGAGACGGCGAATTCCAGCGCGTGCAGCCAGTCGGCGAGGCCGTCGACGACGTGGTGCACGAAATCGTCGCCTGCGGCCATCTGGCCGTGCGCGCGGTCGGTCCTGATCCACACCGTCGTCATGCCGAGGGCGGCGGCCGGTGCGAGGTTGCGCGCCGTGTCCTCGAAGAAGACGGCGCTGGCCGGGGCGATGGCGTGGCGCCGCAGGAAGAGGTCGTAGGCTTCCTGCTGCGGCTTCGGTACGTACCCTGCGGCGGCGACGTCGAAAATGCCCTCGAAATGGTGGGCGATCCCGAGCCGCTCGAGCACGTTGCAGGCGTGGCGTTCGGTGGCGTTGGTGAAGATCAGTTTGCGGCCGGGCAGGCGGTCGATGGCCCGGTCGAGCGCGGGATCGTGCGCCATCTCCGACAAGTCGAGTTCGTGGACATAGTCCAGGAAGACGCCGGGGGGCACGTCGTAGACCTCCATCAGGCCGCGCAACGTCGTGCCGTAGGACTTGAAGTAGGTCTGGCGGACGTGCGCCGCCTGTACTTCGTCCAGCTTCAGATACTCGGCGATGAACTGGTTCATGCGCCGGTCCATGTGCTTGAACAGGTCGCAGACCGCCGGATTGTAGAGCGTGTTGTCGAGGTCGAAGACCCAGGTGTCGACGTGCGAGAGGTCTGGCCTACGCCCGTCCGGGGTTCCGACGACGATACTGGGCTCGCTCATGCGGCGGTCTCCGGTCAGCTCCGGCGGATCAGCGTGCCCACGCCGTGTTCGGTGAATATCTCCAGTAGGACGGCGTGCGGGACCCGTCCATCCAGGATCACCGACGCCTCGACGCCGCGCGCCACGGCATCGAGGCAGGTCTCGACCTTGGGGATCATGCCGCCGCTGATCGTGCCGTCGGCGATCATCGCCTCGGCTTCGGCGCGCGACATGGAGGCGATGAGGTTGCCGTCCTTGCCCTTCACGCCGGCGACGTCGGTCAGCAGGAGCAGCCGGTCGGGGGGGGGGGGGGCGGGGCCGCGGGGGGGGGCGGGGGGGGGCGGACGCCACCCGCGCCCCC
>JBKBLL010000231.1:0-5965 GCA_046296375.1 Alphaproteobacteria bacterium
AGCGATGTCTTGCCGTGGTCGACATGGCCCATGATGGTGACCACGGGGGCACGCGGCAGCAGGTCGCCGACATCGTCGTCGAGACCGGCCAGGCCGATCTCCACGTCGGCCGCCGCGACGCGCCGCAGGCGGTGCCCGAACTCGGTCACGACCAGTTCGGCCGTGTCCGCGTCGATCACCGAACTGCCGGACGCCATGACGCCCATCTTCATCAGGGCGCGCACGACGTCGACGCTGCGCTCGGCCATGCGGTTGGCGAGTTCCTGGACCGTGATCGTCTCCGGAACGACGACGTCGCGGTAGATCTTCTGCGGCTGGCCGCCGGTCTCACGCAGCCTCTGGCGCTCGCGCTCGCGGGCCCGGCGGACGGAGGCGAGGCTGCGCACCCGCTCCTGGCCTTCCTCGGCGCCCAGCGCCTGGGTGATGGTGAGCTTGCCCGAACGGCGGCGGGGTTCGCCCGGGCGCTTCGGGGCGGCGGCCGGCTTGCGCGCCTCCAGCTTGCGCCGGCCCTTCGCCGCCTCGCTCTCTTCCTCCGCGGGCGCCGGAGCGCCGGGCCGCGCCACGGCCGGCGTCCGGTCGGTCGCGGGACGCCGCGCCGGATCCTCGGCCGGCTTGCGCTTAGCTTCCTCGGCCTTGCGCACCGCCTCCTCGGCGGCGATCCGCGCGATCTCGGCGTCACGCCGCAGTGCGTCGGCCTCGGCCTTGCGGGACTCTTCGGCTTCCGCGTCGCGTAGCGCCTGGAGTTCGCGCTCGGCCGCGAGCAGCGCCAGTTCCTCCGGCGTCAGGATGCGTTCCGGCTCGGGCTCGGGCTCCGGCTCGGGCACCAGGACGGGCGGCTCGACCGCCTCGGCCGGAACCGGCTCGGATGCCGGCGGATGCGCCGGGGCCAGGGTCTCGTCCCGCTGGCGCGCCTGAAGCGCGCGCTGGCGCGCCTGGCGCTCCTGCTCGCTCAGGCCGCGCACCATCCGGTCGGCGGCGTCGCCGACGGCCGTCGACGGCCGCAGCTGCCCGCCTGGATCGGGCGTAAAGGTGCGCTTGCGCTTCACCTCGACGGTCACGGTCTTCGAGCGGCCGTGACTGAAGCTCTGCCGGACCTTGCCGGTCTCGACGGTCTTCTTCAGTTCGAGCTTTCCCGGCCGGAGGCTCAGCTTCGTCGGTTCGCGCTCGGTCGTATCCGTCATGATCCCTCTACTTCCCCTCACCGCCCGGCCGGAAGCCGGCGAGGCGGTGCATCTCGTCCTGCAGCCGCCGGGCGAATCCGCCCGGCGCCACGGCGACGTGGACCGCGCGGTCGCGGCCGAACGCAGCCCCGATTTCGGCCGCCGTCAGCCGGTCGCGTACGGGAAGGGTGCGCGCGGCACCCGTCACTTTTCCCCGTCCGTCGGCTGCACCGTCGGCCGCCTCGATCAACAGCCCGGCGCGGTCCCTGGCGAGCCAGTCCCGCACCTTCTCGTATCCGCTCACCGCCTGCCCGGCGCGGCGCGCCAAACCCAGCAGGTCGACGCACCGGCGGGCCAGCAACTGCTCGACCCGATCCGGAAGACCCTCCGGAACGGTGGCGGCACGCCGCGCGGCACGGGCGAACATGTTCGCCTTGCAGGCCCGCTCGAGTTCCGCCCGGCGGGCCGACACCCACACGCCGCGCCCCGGCAGGTCGCCGCCCAGGTCCGGCACGACCGTGCCGTCAAGTGCGACCACGAAGCGCAGCAGTTCGGCCTTCGGACGAACCGCGCGCGTCACGACGCACCGCCGCGTCGGTTCCCGACGGTCGTCCTCCGCCGCTCCTCGGTCCGTCACCGTCGGGTCGGCCTCTGCCGGCGCCCCGCCCGGGCGCTCGTCCATCCTAGCGTCAGTCGGCACCCGCGGCGATACCCTCCCCGGTCCGCTCCGTCTCCGCCGCGTCCGGCTGGTCCTCGTCCTCGAACCAGTGGGCGCGTGCGCGCATGATCATCTCGTTCGCCTCGTCCGCGTCGAGCTGGCTGGCTGCGAGCACCTTCTCCAGGCGCTCCTCGTCCAGTTCGGCGATCGCGTCCAGGCTCTTCACCTCCGCCCCGGCACTGACGATGTAGCGCAGTTCCGAAGCCGAGAGGTCGGCCAGGTCGTCCAGCGTCTTGACGCCGCTCTCGCCCAGGGCCACGACCATCGCCGCGCTCAGGCCCTCGAACTCGGCCAGATCGTCGGCGATGCCGAGTTCGGCCCGTCGCTGCTCCAGGCGCTCCGCCTCGCGGCTGAGCGCGTCCTGGGCGCGCCGGCGCAGTTCCTCGGCCAAATCGTCGTCGAAGCCCTCGATCGACAGCAGTTCCTCGGGCGGAACATAGGCGATTTCCTCGACCGACGAGAAGCCCTCCGCCACCAGCAGGTGGGCGATGACCTCGTCCACGTCCAGGGCCTCGATGAAGCTCTGCGAGCGCTGGCGCATCTCCTCCTGGCGCCGCTCCGACTCCTCCGCCTCGGTCATGATGTCGATCGACCAGCCGGTGAGCTGGGTCGCGAGGCGCACGTTCTGGCCACGCCGGCCGATCGCGAGGCTCAGCTGGTCGTCGGGCACCACCACGTCGATGCGGTGGTCGTCCTCATCGATGACGACCTTGGCCACCTCGGCCGGGGCGAGGGCGTTGACGACGAAGGTCGCCGGATCCTCGGACCAGGGGATGATGTCGATCTTCTCGCCCTGCAGTTCGGCGACGACGGCCTGGACGCGGCTGCCGCGCATGCCGACGCAGGCGCCGACCGGGTCGATGCCGGAGTCGCGGCTGAGGACCGCGATCTTGGAGCGACTGCCCGGGTCGCGCGCCGCCGCCTTGATCTCGATGATGCCGTCATAGATCTCCGGCACCTCCTGGGCGAACAGCTTGGCCAGGAACGCCGGCTGGGCGCGCGTCAGGAAGATCTGCGGCCCGCGCGCCTCCTCGCGCACGTCGAAGATCATCGCGCGCACCCGGTCGTTGCGGCGATAGTGCTCGCGCGGCAGCATCTCGTCCTTGCGCAGCACCGCCTCGGCCCGGCCCAGATCGACGATGACGTTGCCGAACTCGTGCCGCTTGACCAGACCGTTCACGATCTCGCCGACGCGGTCCTTGTACTCGCGATACTGGCGCAGGCGCTCGGCCTCGCGCACCTTCTGCACGATTACCTGCTTGGCCGTCTGGGCGGCGATGCGGCCGAAGTCGATCGGCGGCAGCTCGTCGACCAGGAACTCGCCCACCGCGGCGTCCGGCTTGAAGCGGCGCGCCGCGGCCAGCGGCAGCTGCACCAGGTCGTTCTCCACCGCCTCTGCGTCGGCCACCACCTCGCGGAAGCGGGCGAGGTGGACCTCACCGGTGCGCCGGTTGATCTCGGCGCGGATGTCGTGCTCATGGCCGTATTTCGACCGGCCGGCCTTCTGGATCGCCTGTTCCATCGCCTCCAGGACCTCGTCCCGGTCGATGCCCTTCTCGCGGGCGACCGCATCGGCGACCTGGATCAGTTCCGGGCCCAGCATCTGAAGCATCTCAACCTTGTCCTTTCTCGGCGGCGGCGAGCAGTTCGTCGGTCAGCACCAGCTTGGCGCGACGGATGTCGCCGAACGCCACCCGCACTTCGTCCTCGCCCACGCGCAGGCGGACGAGATCGCCCTCGGTCCCGGCCAGCCTGCCCTGCAGACGCTTGCGGCCGTTCTCCAGCGGCCGTTCCAGGTCGACCCGCGCCTCGTGCCCGGCGAAGCGGTCGAAATCCTTCATCCGGGTCAGCGGCCGGTCGATGCCCGGCGACGACACCTCCAGCAGGTAGGCGCCGCCGATCGGGTCTTCCGTGTCGAGCAGCTCGGACAGGGCCCGGCTGACCGCGGCGCAGTCGTCGACGGTCAGGCCGCCTCCGCCCTCCGGCTCGATCATGACCTGCAGCGTCGGACGCGACTTGCCGATCATCGCCACGCGGACGACGTCGAATCCCATGGCCCGGATCACCGGCCCGATCAGCGCCGTGGCGCGCTCGATTTCAGTCATGGACGATGGTCGTCCGCCCGATCCAGTCGCTACAAACCAAAGGTCGCTACAAACGAAAAAAGGTGGGCCGGGGCCCACCCTCGTCACACCGGCCGTGTTCGGAGGCATCGGAGTCGACGTCCGCAACCACCGACAGCCGCAAAATATGCCCGCCGCCCGTCCTCCGCAAGGGCGAAGCGCGAAACGGCGCTCGGCGAAGCCGCGCGCCGGAGTGGTTGATGGGCCCCTCCCCCTCCTCCGGGCACGCACGAGAAAGCGCGGCAGGATCGCGCCGCGACTGCCCAAAGTCGCCGCGCGAGAAAAATCAGAAGCGCTCGGCCCGAAGCACATGGGCGTCGGCGACGCTGACGACGCCGATATGGCGCTCCACGACCGCAAACGCGGCCTCGAGCAGCGGCTCCAGCCTTTCCGGCCGGACGAGGCAGACGACGGCGACCATACCGCCGGCACGGCCCACCTGCCCCTCGCGGGTCCACTGGCCGGATCGTCCCGATCCACCGCTCACGGGCAGCACGGTGTAGCCGGTCACACCGGCTTCGTTCAGGGCATTCGTGAGTTGGCGCTCCATCACCGCTTCGATGATGATCTCGATGCGCTTGGCCTTGTGCATCTCCATCGCTCTCAACTCCCCGTCACGGCCGTGGCCAGCATCAGGTAAAGCGGAATCCCGAGCGTGAGATTGAACGTGAATGTCACGCCCAGCGACAATGTCAGGGACAGTGCGGGATTGGCCTCCGGCAAGGCCACCCGCATCGCCGCCGGAACCGCGATGTAGGACGCCGACGCTCCCAGCACCATCAGCAGCACCAGGCCGCCCAGCGAAAGCTCGAGGAGGAGTCCGACGGCGAGGCCGCATGCGCTGCCGACGAGTGGCATCACCAATCCGAAGGCGAGCAGTCCGGGCGACAGCAGGCCACGACCGCCACGCAGGCCGCGACCCGCGACCAGCCCCATGTCGAGCAGGAACAGACAGAGCACGCCGTTGAACGGCGCGACGAAAAATCCGCTGATCGTGGCCATCCCGCCGTCGCCCGTGATCAGGCCGATCGCAAAGGCGCCGAGAAGCAGGACGATGGAGCCGTTGAGCAGGATCTCCCGCCAGAGTTCGCCGCCCAATCGTCCTCCACCACCTCCCCGCCGGGCGGCGAGCCACAGGGCCGAGACGATCGCAGGAGCCTCCATGACCGCCGCCACGGCGACCATGTAGCCCTCGGCCGCGATCCCGAGACCCGCGAGAAGCGAGCTCGCCGCCACGAAGGTCACGATCGAGATCGACCCGTAATGCCCGGCTACGGCAGCCGCGTCGACGACCGACACCGTCGCCATCGAGCGCAGGAGGGCGAACGCGACGAAGGGAAGCAGAAGCGAGAGCACCGCCCCCGCGAGCAGGGCCGAGGCGAGCTGCGCGTCGGCGCCGTGGGCGGCCACGCTGGCGCCGCCCTTGAAGCCGATCGCGAACAGCAGATAGAGCGACAGCCCCTTGGCGATCGCCTCCGGAAAGCTCAGGTCCGAACGCGCGAGGGCGGCGAGAAGCCCGAGGACGAAACTCAGGATGATCGGCGAGACCAGATTGGTCGTCGCCAACGACAGTGCGCCGTCCATGCTGCCCCCCCTCGCGGTGACGGACGGATAGCCGGGCCGATCCCGAAGTCAAGCATCTCGGCGCCGCCGCCCTGCCTGCGTCCCGGAAGGCGCTCCCCTTCTCGGCCTCCCGGACGACGCTCCCCTTTGTCCGCATCCCGGACGGGACGGCCCTTTCCCAGCTTCCTCGGACGGAGCGGAGCGAAGATCCGGGGCCCACCGCGCCGCCTGATCGCCACAAGCCGTTCCCCCGGCATGGACCCCGGATCGCTGCGCGTCCGGGGAAGCGGGTGAAGTTGGCCGCCCCACGCCCGCATCCCGGACGGGACGGCCCTTTCCCAGCTTCCCCGGACGAGCGAAGCGAAGATCCGGGGCCCACCGCGCCGCCTGATCGCCACAAG
>JBKBLL010000232.1:0-5962 GCA_046296375.1 Alphaproteobacteria bacterium
TCCGCCGATGTCATGCGGCCACCGGCCGGTCGACCGGATGGACGGTGCGCGCGCCGATCGCGAGGCGGTTCCAGCCGTTGATCGCGACGATCAGCAGCGAGAGGTTCATCAACTCGGCTTCCGAGAAGTGCGCGCGCGAGTCATCGTAGACGTCGTCCGGCGCGTGTGTCTGTGCCACCAGTGTCAGCGCTTCGGTCCAGGCGAGCGCGGCCCGCTCCCGCGGGCTGAAGGCGGGCGACTCGCGCCAGCCGGCCAGCACGTAGAGGCGCTGCTCCGTCTCGCCCAGGCGCCGCGCGTCCCTGGCGTGCATGTCCAGGCAGAAGGCGCAGCCGTTGATCTGCGAAGCGCGCATCTTCACCAACTCCACCAGCGACATCTCGAGCCCGCAGCTCCGCACATAGGCCTCGAGCCCCAGCATCGCCTCGTATCCGGCCGGCGCGGCCCTCTGGATGTCGAACCGTGGCGTCATCTCGTCCTCCGCTTGTCCGCGGTCTTGCGGACTCGCGGACAGGACGAGGCAGGGTGGCGCCACGTGACATGCGCGGGCGATTTTTCCGGCGGGTCGGTCAGTCCGGCCGCGTGATCGGAAACACTCCGTCCGGGATGTGGCGGTAGGGCAGGGTGGTCAGGTCCGCCGGGCCCCAGTCCGGCGTGTCGACGATGACGATCTCGGCGGCCAGCGTCTCCCATACTTCGCGGAAATGCGTCTTGGACCGCAGCAGGACGATGCGGAAGTCGTCCGGTTTCAGGCCGAACTGGTCGAACGGATCGCGGTCGATCGCCGAGTACTGGACCGAGATCAGGCTCACCACGATGCGCGCGGCGACGCCCTGCAGCTCGACCAGCGCGGTCGAGCCCAGGTCGTTCAGCATGCCCGTCCGCAGCGGTCCGGTGATCCGGTAGGTCTTGTGGCCGGCCCAGAGCACCTTGGCGTCCACCTCTACCGGCGGGCCTGCCTTGTCGGAGCTTCGGCCGCCGATCGCGAGCCGCAGGACCGCGCCCTCGCCGGCCTCCACGCAGGCGCGCGCTGCGGTGGGGTCCCATATATAGGGCACCATGGCGGGCCCTATCCCGTGGCGGATCAGTTCGTGCAGGCAGTAGGTGCTGTCGTTCAGGCGGTCCGCATGCTCCAGGATCACCACCGGGCGGTCGGTGCGTTCGGCTGTGGCGGCCGCGCGGGCGACGCCGTCCCCGACGCCGTGGACGAGTTCGCGCTTGTAGAGCTGGTGGCGCAGCAGGCGGCACTGTCCGGAAAGATCGTCGGCCGCGCGCTGGGCCAGTGCCGCATCGCCGTCCGCCATCACGATCACCGACATGCCGCAGTCCGGCACGTCGGCATAGGCGAAGCCGCAGAAGACAGAGACATCCAGGATGTCCCCCTCACGTGCCTCCCAGGCGCGGGCCTGGCGCATGATCCCCGCGAGCGGCTCCAGCACGGTGGCGCTGAAGATGGAGGGGATGACGATGTCGGGCCGTGCGAAACCCGCGACGGGCCTGATCTCGCCGCGCAGCGCGCGTATGAGCAGGTCCGCCGTCCGCTCGCCCGTGCGGCCCATGTCCGTATGCGGGCTGTAGTGGTACCCGCAGACGACCTGCACGAGGTCGACGACCTCCCTGCCCAGATTGCCGTGCAGGTCCAGCGCGAGGCCGATGGGAAAGTCGGGCCCGACCGCGGCACGCACGGCCTCCAGGACGGCGATGTCGGCGCGCAGCCGCGTCGGGGTGGCGAGTGCACCGTGCAGGCAGAGCAGAAGCCCGTCCACGCCGTCGCCCAGCCGCCGCAGCTCCGAGACCAGTTCGCCGGCGTACTTTTCCCATGCCGCGTCGGTCGCGGCGGCGGCGGCGCCGGCGCTGGTCGAGAAGAGCGGTACCGTCTCGACCCCTTCCCGCTCGCAGGCGGCGAGGAAGCCGCCGACCACCGTGTTCGTGCCGCGCAGGCCGGAGAGCATGGCGTCGCCGCGCCGCGCCGAGTGCTCGAAATCCGCGACGTCCGTCGCGTCGGGCAGGAAGGTGACCGATTCGAGTTCGAAATGGGCAAGGGCGAGGCGCATGAGTAGCTCCGGTCGAGGGCGAGGGGAGGCAGTCTAGGTCCGCGCACGGTTGCTGAGAACCTGAGCATAGAAGCGCCCTCGCGAGCGGCCGGACAACCGGTTAGGCTGCGGTCGGGCGCGCCGCAGAATGCGCGGACCCGATGAACGGGGCGAGGCTTTCAACGGGGCGAGGCTTTCAATGTACGAGACACTGCACGGCGTTCCCGAGACGCGCACCTTCGTCACGCATCTGGAATGCAGCTATACCCGCGAACGCTACGAGGCCGACCGGCTGCACAACCTGTCCGCGGCGGGCAAGCCGCTCCTCGTGCGGTACGACCTGGATGCGGTCGGCCGCACCTTGACCAGGGACGTCCTCGCCCGTCGCGCGCCGACCATGTGGAAATGGCGCGAACTCCTGCCGGTGCGCAATGTCGAGAACGTCGTGACGCTCGGCGAGTGGGAGACGCCGCTCCTCGGCTGCCCGCGCATCGAGAAGAGTACCGGCGCCGCCGGCCTGCTGGTCAAGGACGAGGGCCGATTGCCGACCGGCTCGTTCAAGGCGCGCGGCCTCGTCATGGCCGTCTGCATGGCGAAGGAACTGGGTGTGACCCGCATGGCGATGCCGACCAACGGCAATGCGGGTGCCGCACTCGCCGCCTATGCAGGCCGCGCCGGCATCGAGACCTATGTCTTCTGTCCCGAGGACACGCCGGAGGTGAACGTCCGCGAGATCGCGCTGCAGGGTGCGAAGGTCTGGCGCGTCAACGGCTATATCGACGATTGCGGCAAGATCGTCGGCCAGGGCGTGGCCGAGATGGGCTGGTTCGACACCTCCACCCTGAAGGAGCCCTACCGGATCGAGGGCAAGAAGACGATGGGCCTGGAACTCGCCGAACAGCTCGGCTGGGATCTGCCCGACGTGATCTTCTATCCGACGGGCGGCGGCACCGGCCTGATCGGCATGTGGAAGGCCTTCGACGAGATGGAGGCGATCGGCCTGATCGGCTCGAAGCGGCCGCGCATGGTCGCCGTCCAGGCGACCGGCTGCGCCCCGATGGTCCGCGCCTATGAGGCCGGCGAGGAACATGCGACCCGCTGGGAGAACGCCCGGACCGTCGCCATGGGCATCCGCGTGCCCCAGGCGGTCGGCGACTTTTTGATTCTGCGCGCCGTGCGCAACAGCGGCGGCTTCGCCATCGCCGTCGACGACGACGCCATCGAGGCGGCCCAGGTCGAGATGGCGAAGGAGGAGGGCCTGCTGCTCTGCCCCGAGGGTGCCGCCACCTACGCCGCCTGGAAGGCGGCGCTGGCCGACGGCCGGGTCGTCAAGGACGAACGCGCCGTCCTCTTCAACTGCGCCACCGGCCTGAAATACCCGATGCCGGCAGCCGACCGCGCCCTCGACCGGACGAAGCCGATCGACTGGGCGGCGATGAAGGGGGCGTGAGAGCGTCGCTGCGAAGTGTTGGACGGAGCAGGGCGCTCACCAGATAATTCGGCGACGCTCATGAGAAGGTGCCGTTATGGGATCCCGCCCTGCACTGATCGACGAGGATGTGATCCGGGGGCTGGCGCAGGCTCGGCGGATCCATGCTGCGACGGTGATCGGGCAGGCCGACGGCTGGAGCGTCCTCGTCCGCTATGGGAGTGAGGAAGGGCTGGTGGGGACCCGCCGCGCGAAGCAGGTTCGGGTCTGGCGCGGCCTGGATACCGTCGCGGGCTATGTTCGTTCGGAACTCGGCCTTTCGCGCTTCGACGTGGATACCGGCTCGCACCTCCCCGCCGTTTCCGGGAGGCCGTCATCGGCGACCGCCGATCTTGACGACTGGGTGCGGACCGACATCGAACAGGCGCTTCGCGAGGCCGACGATCCCGCCGCCGTCTGGTTCGGCAACGAGACCGTGATGAACGAGGTTGCGGCTATCTTCGCTGCCGCGAGGGCGGCGCGCGGCGACGGGGCGTGAGCGGCGCGTGCCGCAGGTCCGGTGGTCGGCATCAGCGCGCGCCGGCCTGCTCGAAATCTCACGCTATCTCGCCGACAGGAACCCTTATGCCGGCGAACGGATCGTCGCGCGTCTTCTCGTGCGCGCTGTCGACCTCGCCACCAACCCGTCCCAGGGCCGTCCGGGCAGGGTAGCCGGGACCCGCGAACTCGTCGTGACGGGTACGCCTTACCTGCTCGTCTATCGGGTCACCGCGACTTACGTCGAAATCCTGCGTGTCCTTCACGGACGTCGGCAATGGCCGCCCGCCGGCCCCTCAGGTGAAGGACCCTAGGCCGGCAACCGATCCCGCCTACGGCCGCGCCGTCGCGTTCTCCCCGACGAACGGGTTGGTCCGGCGTTCGTCGCCGATGGTGGACATCGGGCCGTGGCCGGGGATGAAGGCGACGTCGTCGCCGAGCGGCCACATGCGCTCGCGGATCGACCGGGCCAGCGTGTCGAAGTCGCCGCGCGGCAGGTCGGTGCGGCCCACCGAGCCCTGGAACAGCACGTCGCCGCTGATCGCGAGGCGCGACGGTGCGTGGAAGAAGACGACGCTGCCCGGCGAGTGGCCGGGACAGTGGCTGACGGCCAGCGTCAGGTCGCCGACCGTCACCGTGTCGCCCTGGTCGAGCCAGCGCGCCGGCTCGAACACCCGGGCCGGCGGGAAGCCGTAGCGCGCCGCCTGCGCCGGCAGCGATTCGATCAGGAACAGGTCGTCGCGATGCGGTCCTTCGATCGGCACGCCGAGGGTCTCGGCCAGTTCGCCGGCTCCGGCGGCGTGGTCGACATGGGCGTGGGTCAGCAGAATCTTGTCGATCGCGATGCCGACCCGGGCGATCGCCTCGCGGATGCGCGGCAGGTCGCCACCCGGGTCGACCACGGCGCCGCGCTTGGTCGCCTCGCACCAGAAGATCGTGCAGTTCTGCTGGAACGGCGTTACCGGGACGATGGCCGCCTTCAGCGGCATGGCGGGACTGGCGTCGTTCACGGGCGGCTACCTCGCTTCCGGGGAGCCTCCCAGATAGCAGTCCGGCAATGCCGCCGCAAACGCGGCGCGCCGGCCGATCTTCAGCAGGCGCCGTGCCCGGTCGCCACGACCCGCACCGTCTTCGCCAGAATCTTGAGGTCGAGCAGCAGACCGGCGGTGCGCGCATAGGCCTGGTCGATCCGCACCCGCTCGGCGAAGGTGGTGCCGTTGCGGCCGGACACCTGCCACAAGCCGGTGATGCCGGGAGTGACCGACAGGATTTCCGTCGCGGCCGCGCCCATCTCCGGCAGTTCGCGCGGCAGGTAGCAGCGCGGGCCGACCAGGCTCATCTCGCCCCTGAGGACGTTGAACAGCTGCGGCAGCTCGTCGAGGCTGAGGCGGCGTAGCACCTTGCCGACGGCGGTGACGCGCGGATCGCGGCGCAGCTTCTTGTAGACGCGATACTCCTCGGCGGCTTGCGGATCCGATGCGAGCAGGGCGTCCAGGCGGGCCTCGGCGTCCACGATCATCGTACGGAACTTGAGGGCCCCGAAACGCGCGCCGCCGCGGCCCAGACGCTCCTGCACGAACAGTACCGGGCCCTGCGAGGTCAGGCGGATCGTCAGCCAGATGACCGCCAGGACCGGTGCCGCTACGAGCAGGATCAGCGATGCCGCGACGATGTCGAACGCGCGCTTGGCGGCGTCCGTGCGCGCCGCGGCGCGGCCGGTGAAGGTGGTTCCGAAAGTCGTCTGGGCAGTCCGCATTGGGCGCTTCCGTCGATGCCAGCGACACCGGGCGTCCGGGGCCGACGGCATCTACAGCGCAACCCGCATGCCCTGCGCCGGGCGCGGGCCGCCCCCCTGGGCGCCCCGGCCACCCCCGCCCTGGCCGCGGTTGCCGCCCTGCTTTTCCTGGATCTCGCGGTCGATGTCCTTTTCCTCGCGGGTGAGGGGCGGGTGCAGGGCCTCGGGCAG
>JBKBLL010000233.1:0-5938 GCA_046296375.1 Alphaproteobacteria bacterium
GGATCTCGGCTATGTGCGAATCGAGGTGCCGGACCATGTGCTGGGCGCCGGCACCTCCACGCGACCCGGCTGGAAGCCACTCTACGCCTATACCGACCCGTTTCACGAGACCTTCGTCACGCTGGGCTTCCTCGCCGCCTGCACCCGGCGGATCGGACTGGCGAGCGGCGTGCTGATCGCGCCCCAGCGCCAGACGGCCCTCGTCGCCAAGCAGGCGGCGGAGGTCGACGTGCTGTCGGGCGGCCGGCTGCGCCTCTCCATCGGCGTCGGCTGGAACCCGGTGGAGTACGAGGCGCTCGGCACCGACTGGCACAGCCGCGGTGCGCGTCAGGCCGAGCAGGTGGGCCTGTTGCGCCGGCTGTGGACCGAAGAACTGGTCACCTTCGAGGGACGGTGGGACCGGATCGCCGATGCGGGACTGAACCCGCTGCCGGTCCAGCGCCCGATCCCGATCTGGTTCGGCGGGTCGTCCGACGCGGTGGTGAAGCGGGCGGCGCGGCTCGGCGACGGCTGGATCCCCATCATGCCGGCGGACGAGGCGGAGCCGAAGCTCGAGGCGCTGCGCCGCCATCTGCGGGCGGCAGGGCGCGATCCCGCATCCTTCGGGGTCGGCGCCTGGCTGCGCATGCACGAGGCCGATCCGCAGCGTTGGGCTGCCGCTGCCGACGGCTGGCGGGCGCACGGCGCGGAGACGGTCACGCTCTATCCGATGTGGCGCATCCCGGACTTCGACGACCAGATCGAACTGCTGCGCCGGTTCAGGGACGTGGCGGGCGGCTAGGGCTTCGGTCGTGGCCGGCCCTGTCGTCGTCATCCTCGCCGGCGGCGGCGCACGGCGGATGGGAGGCGGCGACAAGTGCCTGCTGTCCGTCGGCGGGACGCCCATCCTGCGCCGCATTCTCGATCGCCTCGCGCGTCCGGACCGCCGGGTCGTGCTCAACGTCAACGGCGATCCGGCCCGTTTCGCCGGCTACGGCCTGCCCGTCGTCGCGGACGGGCGCCCCGGCCGGCCCCAGCCCCTCGCCGGGCCGCTCGCCGGACTGCTCGCGGGCATGCGGTGGGCGATCGCGCACGCGGCCGCGGACATCGTCACGGTCCCGGGCGACACCCCGTTCGTGCCGGCGGACCTGGTGGAGCGTCTCTCTGCGGCCCGCGCCGGCGCCGACATCGCCGTGGCCGCGAGCGCCGGCCGGATCCATCACACGGTCGCGCTCTGGCCGGTTCGCCTCGCCGACGATCTGGAGCGTGCGCTCGGCGCCGAGGGGGTGCGCAGGGTCGGCGCCTGGGCGCGCCGGTATCGCACCGCCGCCGTCGACTTCGCCTGCGATCCGCTCGATCCGTTCTTCAACGTCAACGGGCCGGAAGACCTCGCCGCCGCCGACCGGCTAGCCGCATCAACCGCCTGAGCCGTCCTCGCGGCGGAAGGGCGAGAACTCCGTCAGTTCCTCGATCCCCGCCGCAACCGCTGCGCGCTCGCGCGCCAGGAAGTCGGCGACGGCGCCGCGGAAGCGGGCGTCGGCGATCCAGTGGGCGCTGTAGGTCGGCACCGGCAGATAGCCGCGCTGGATCTTGTGCTGGCCCTGGGCGCCGGCCTCGACGCGCTTCAGCCCGTGGACGATGGCATGCTCGATCGCCTGGTAGTAGCAGGCCTCGAAATGCAGAAACGGAAAGTGTGCGCTGCACCCCCAGTTGCGGCCGTAGAGCGTGTCGGACCCCGCCAGGTTCAGGGCGCCCGCGACGATCTGGTTGCCGGCCTCGGCGACGACCAGCACGATCCGGTCCGCCATGCTGGTGCCGATGCGGTCGAAGAAGTCGCGCGTCAGGTACGCCTCGCCCCACTTGCGGTCCGTCGTGTTGCGGTAGAAGCGCCAGAAGGCGTCCCAGTGGCGCTGCTCGACCTCGCCGCCGCGCAGCCGCCTGAGGGTGACGCCGGCCTCCGCCACCTCCCGGCGCTCCTTTCGGATCGCCTTGCGCTTGCGGGCGTTCAGGCTGTCCAGGAAGGCGTCGAAACTGTCGTAGCCGCGATTCTCCCAGTGGAACTGCTGGCCCGTGCGCTGCAGCAGGCCCATCTCGCCCAGCTTCCGCCACTGCCGTTCGGGCAGGAAGTTGATGTGGACGGAGGAGAGGTCGAGCTGGCGCGCGATCTCCACCATGCCGGCGGCCAGTGCCGTTTCCACCCGCTCGGACTGGGCGTCCGGCCGTACGAGCAGGCGCGGTCCCGGCACGGGCGTGAACGGCACGCCGCAGAGGAGCTTGGGGTAGTAGCTGCCCCCGGCCCGCTCCCAGGCGTCCGCCCAGCCGTGGTCGAAGACGTACTCGCCATAGGAATGCGTCTTCAGATAGGCGGGGGCGCAGCCGAGCAGAGTTCCGACGGCATCCTCGACCAGGATGTGGCGCGGCAGCCAGCCCGCCTCAGGCGCCGCCGAGCCGCTCTCCTCCAGCGCTGCGAGGAAGGCGTGGCTGACGAACGGGTTGTCCGTGCCGGCGCAGGCGTCCCAGGCCGTGGCCGGGACCTCGGCGATGGCGGCGGCCGTCCGGACCGTGATCTGTTCCTGTGCGTCGGGCATCGCGGAACGTCCATCTGGCGCGCGGCGGCCGGCAGCCAAGGCCCGGCCGGCGCGATCACGCGATTTCGAACACCGCGTCGATCTCGACCGCGAAGCCCAGCGGCAGGGCGGGCACGCCGACGGCGAAGCGCGCATGCCGGCCGGCATCGCCCAGCACCTCGACCAGCAGGTCGGACGCGCCGTTGATGACCTTCGGATGATCCTTGAAGTCCGGCCCGCTGGCGACGAAGCCGCCCAGCTTCACGCAGCGCTTCACCCGGTCCAGGTCGCCGCCGCACGCCGCCTTCGCCTGGGCGAGGATCGTGAGGGCGCAGAGCCGTGCCGCGGCCTGACCCTGCTCGACGCTCAGATCCTGGCCGACCGTGCCGGTGATCTTCTCCGATCCCGCCATCGACACCTGCCCCGAAATGAACACGAGATTGCCCGTCACGACATAGGGCACGTAGTTCGCCACCGGCGCGTTCGGCGCCGGCAGTTCCAGTCCCAGTTCCTTCAGACGCGCATCAATGCGGCCGGCCATGGGCTCAACTCCCTGCTTCGAAGTCAGGCTGCGAGGATAGGGGCATGCGCCGCCGAGGGCAAAGCCGGCGGTTCTGGGCGATGGAGGGCGGGCTCGGCCTAAAGAGCGCCTTGCGTGATCACGAAAATTAAGATATGTGATTTATCGTGATGTCAAAAGGAGCGCGCGATGGAACTTCCCAGCGAGATGCGGGCTCGGCTCGGTGACCACCTGCCGCCCGCCGCCTGTCGGTTGCTGGAGATCATTCTCCGCTCCGCCATCGTGAGCGCGGCCAACCCGCTGGAGATGTCCGCGAACAAGGACATGGTCTTGACTGAACTCGCGCGCGAGGAGGGAAGTCGCCCGGATGACGGCGCCGTGAGGCAGAGGCTGCAGACGATCCGCACACTTCTGAAAACCGATACGGCATTCAGGGTGAACGGCCAGCCTTGCCTGACCGTCAAGTCCAGCAAATACGCCTTCCTCGTCACCTGGGCGGAGGGCGCACGGGAAAAGCTGGGTCTGGCGAAGACGCGCGAGGCTGTGATCCAGTCTGGCCATGACGATTACCGGATCAATATGGGCCAGATGGAGCCGGTCACGGCAAATCTTGCGGTTTCCGCCCATGAAATTCTGCTCAGCCACAAATGGGAGAACCGGCAGATCAACGAGATCCTTGACGACTTCGTGAAGGATCTTCAGGCGAAGCTTGCGAATCTGCCTGCCAAGTACGCGGGAAAATTCACCGCCAAGTTGCTTTACGACCGCAACGGCGACATGCACGGTCGCGCAATGTTCTACGAGCAGATCGATCGGCTTTGCACGCGCGCGGCGATGGCCGTTTTCATGACCAGCAACGGCTGGATCGGAAGCCCAGCCTGTCAGCGCGAGGCCCGGCATTTCAAGCGTCGCTGCGAAGACGGCAAGGACAATCCCTTCGTCCATGTCCAGCTTTGCGACGATAGAAGCGGTCTTCCCGAAGAATACCTGCAAATCCCGATCTATCCTTCGGTGGCGAGTGAGTTCGGCGATTACAGCAATCTGCTGGAGCTGTGGGTGGCGCCGGCGCACATACGCGACCGCTTCGTTGCGGCAATCCGCGATCAGATCTGCGAATTTCTCCTTACCCTCCCCGGGCCGCCCGAATCGCCGGAGGGGTCGACGTCGCCGAACGAGGCGCAGAAGCTGAAGGACTGGCTCGCGCGGTCTCATCACGCGCCGGACGTCGCGACCGGTAAGCGGATCCGGGCTCACCTGACCGCCGACGAGGGCGACGACCGTGCGGCGCCCACCGAAGGGCGGCTGCTGGCGGTCGATACACTCTATGGATGGGCGACGAATCCCGACGCGGAAAGCCGCATGCTCGTGTTGCTCGGCGGATTCGGCATGGGCAAGACGACCACGGTCCAGCTTCTGCACGAGCGCCTTCGTGACGATCTGGAAAAGGGACGGGAGGTTCCGACACCCGTCTACCTCGATTTCCGCCGACTGATTCCGGCGACCGAACCGGGGAAGGCGATCAAGGCCACACTGGCCGATCTGGTCGCCTCATCCCTCCACGCCGATGCGCGCAACATAATCTCCGGCGACAAGGTGATCGATCTGATCCGGTCCGACAGATGCGTCGTCATTTTCGACGGCCTCGACGAGGTCGGAAACCGTATCGGCCGGGAATATGCTATCCAGCTCTTCCGCCAGTTCCTCGAACTGATCCCGGCTGATGTCCAGGCCGCGGAGGCCCGCAAGGGCAAGGCGGACTGGAACGCATGCCAGACTCGGCTGATCCTGACATGCCGGACGCATTTCTTCCGGACGCTGCGACAACAGAACTCGCTCCTGTCGGGGGCGCATCGCCGCTCCCCGCAAATAGCTCTGGACGGTCGCGGTACGAAGCTGCCCGGCATCGACACTTACTACATGGCGCCGCTGACCCTCGAACAGATCGCCGAACTGTTCGAACGGCATCTTGGGAAAGAGCTCGGCCGGAGCACGTTCGGCCTCATCCGGGGCATCCACGACCTGCCCGGGCTGGCCGCGCGGCCGATCATGGCGCGTTTCATCTCCGAGGTTGCAGGTCAGCTTATCGACCGGCACACGGCCGGCCGGCCGATCAATATCGCGACGATCTACGAAGAGCTGTTCCAGCTGACCCTCGAACGCGATGCGGAGAAACGGCCGCTCATGTCGGCTGCAGACCGGCGCGACATGCTCTGCGCTCTGGCGACGCATTTCCATTGCGAAGGCGTGTCGGCGCGGTCGGCAGACGATCTGGAAAGATGGTTCGACGGTTTTGCGGCATCCCATTCCGGCATCATGCTGACGCTTCGGTCGGGCACCGCGGATACGCGCGGCCTTCTGCACACCGAACTGGAGAATGCCAGCCTTCTCGTCCGCGGCGGCGGCGACCGGTTCAGCTTTGCGCATACCTCATATTACGAATACTTCCTGGCCCTCGCTCTATTCTCTGTTCTGTTCTCGGCCGGGACGGGCGAATCGCTGGCTGCCTTCTGCGCCCGGCCGATCAGCCGGGAAACCATGGCCTTCATCGAGGCGATCGCGGTCCGGGACGGGCGCGAGGCCGAGTTGGTTGCGCGCTGGAAAGACATCCTGCGCTCGAACGCGGAGATGCCGACACGGCGCCTCGCGTTCGACATGCTTCGGCGCAGCGGTATGGACCCCTTCGTTCCTGGTGCCAACCTCGCGGACTTCGATCTTCGTGGCTATAGGATCGACAGTGGTGCCAGGGTCGCTCGGGTGAATTTTGCCTGGGCCGGTTTGAGCGGGCTCGATGCGCGGCAGGCGACGTTCAGGGACTGCGACTTCGATCGGGCGATCCTGGCGAATGCGAGGCTCGATGGGTGCCGCTTCGAGG